>JAILPY010000101.1 GCA_024699235.1 Treponema sp.
GTTAATAATTTTCTTGTTTTAAACATGGGATTCCCCTTTTAAAATGAATTTTTATATAAAACAGGGGCAGGGCGTAAAACGCCCTGCCCCTGTTTTATATACGAGAAGATAAGATGTAATGATATTTTTTTACAGACAGTACATGCTATAGCGTATAGCGTATAGCGTATAGCGTATAGCGTATAGCGTATAGCGTATAGCGTATAGCGTATAGCGTATTATGCGGAGATTATTATCTGTGTCAAGTACTTTCTTAAAATTTTTCAAACTACCTTAGTATACCACATATCAAGCAATTATGCAAGGACAACATGGAGCACAGGAAGGGCAAACGCATGTAATAATTTTTTGTTTTAAATCTCTGAGCTACTATTTAAAAAATACTCAAAGTGGAAAATGGTGTTAATCACCTAGTCCTTTTGCCCGTACAACTTTGCTGTGTACAATCACGCTGTTTTTTAGGGGCTTACCGCCTGCACTCAAGGAGGTTTCCACTATAAAGACATAAGTTCCTTCCTGCACATTTTCCAGAAAAAACTCAATCTTAGACGGCATGTTTGTAAAGATACGCTCCTGTGCAATCCATTTTTCCCTCGCAGGAAGCCTACCGTTCCATTTTTCAGGAACAGCAGCTACATACAAGCCATAAGAATTTCCTCCAAGCTTTATAGCCTTCCCGTTTATCCTGACCATCTGGTCTACAATAACTTCATTCATGGTAACATCTTTCATGGAAAGCTCGCAGACAGAAAAAATATAATGCTGAACGGCAACATCGCAAACTTCACGCACTACAAGATTGCCGACAGCTTTACGTGCTTCTTCAGACGGTGTAAAGCCTACATCAAATTGACTTGCAATTTTTGAAGGAGTGTCTGAACGGCTAATGCTGCCTTTCAATACAGGATACACCGTACCAAAATCCAAAAGCTCAACGGCACAGCCCTTGCTAAGCTTATCCATCATGTGACGGCTAAGTTCCTGTGCCACATATAACATTGTTTCTTTTGACATTATGGAAGCATGATTATCTTCCATTTCTTTTAGTATTGAAGCAACGCTCACCTTGCGGCGACTGACAGAACCATAACAGCGTTTGCTGCCGTCCGCATCAGGAAGGTTGCTTTCATGAATGACAACATCAACCTTTGTTTTTTCCTTTTCCAATGATAAAAGACACGACTTCTTTCTAGGCATACAAACTCCTGTAAACTGACAATGGCAGACATACTACACTATTTGTGTTTCATTTACTATAAGGAATAGAAATTATTTACAGTAAGTTTTACTTCTCGCTTGCTTTTTCGTTAACTTCCACAGCAGTTATGCAAGTATCCTGATATTTTGTTCCTTCTTTATCATAGGCGAGCAGATTCCTGTCCAACTTCATCATTTTCTTTTCATAATTTTATATTTCCATCAGCATTTCTACCGAGCATTCAAGAGCTTTGGAAAGAGCAATTACGCTTTCTGCTTTTGCAGCATTTATATTCTTTAGTCTCTGTTCATATTGCTGAATTGTACGCACCTGAACTCCAGAAACCTCAGCTAATTCACTTTGAGAAAGTCCTGCTGCAAGACGATATTTTTTAAGATTTGTTTCACCTTTTCGGAAATTATAAAGCTCTCTCATCTTGTCACAGAACTGGGAAATATCCATTTCGTGATAAGGATTATACATAGCCCTTATTTCTGTAATAGGGATCAATGAGTTTATTTGCTTAAAAGTCAGATTGGTTTGCCATTGAAAAAAAGCCAATGCCCACCCCACCCAATATTCTGGACTTCGATTCGCTGCTGGATGATATTCTTTTGCAAGATTTTCATTCCCAACTACTTCCAGTGCTAATTCTACACCCGATTTTCCAGCAATTATTGAAGATTCTCCAGATTCAAAACGATTAGATACAGTTGATTCTAAAAATCTCTGATAAAATTTTTCAAGAGACACATTTAAATCATAAACTGCAAAATCAAGCATTGAGGCAAGTGTGCTTTGGGCTTTTGAAAGATAATTCTTATCGTAAGCGCGAATCATCAGCTTTAATCTCCTCATCCAGAATCTGAATAATGTACAAATCTCCACGCTGCCTTTTGTTTTTTTCTACATCAAAATACTGACGACGTGCACTCTTGTCGCGTAATTCTTTCTTTGCAAACCATTCAGAAGATTCAGCAATTTCGTATCCTTCAAAATGAATTGCATCAAAAGCCTTCTTACTTTTCAATACAAACTGATTTCCAAGTTTTCCCAGCTTCATTGCATTTCCCAACTGCCGCACAGAAATTGCACCATTAATAAAATCCTGTGCAAAAGAGAAATAGCTGTCATCTGCCCTGAAACCTACAATAATGTCATATTCTTTATATGGAACAGCAAAGTTTTTTAAAAGATAATCCTTTGCTTCCTGAGCAAGTGCGGAACCAATATCGAAAATTCTGTTTTCAAGAAGAACTGCAAGCCAGTGAAGAATTGTATATTCACCTGAGTTTAAGTTAAAAATGGAAAGACCATCCGTTTCGATTTTATAGATGTTTGCATAGCCGTCAGTATCTTTTGAAACACCCCATTCTTTTGCAATGCTTAATTCTTCTGTGCAATAAAAACCTAGTCCGTAATCATTACGAACCTTTCCGAATCCAAAGACAGGTTTTTCAATAATTGAGGCAGAACCATGATAGATTATCTTTTCCATAACACCATTATACTCCCAAAGATGTATAATTAACAAGTGTTATTTGTCGGCTTAAAAATATGTTATGTTTTTTTTCTAAAAAGCCAGTTGCATTGAATTTATTTCATCGTGTAAAGATTTTTCTACGAAACTATTTAAAGACATTCCTACTTTTTTTGCAGCTACTGCTACCTGACTATGGAACAAAGGCGAAATGCGAACATTAAATTTTCCAGAATATGGTTTTTCAGGTTCTATTCCATCTTGTTTACACCATTCAAGATAATCATCTACGGAAGCATGAAATTCATTTTCAACTTCATCTACAGTTGTACCTTGAAAAGTAATTACGGTTCTTGTATTTATCACCTCACCAGAAAAAATACGAGCCTCATCATCATATTCAACAACTCCAACAAATCCTTTATAAGTCATCATTTTTTACCCCCGCATTGTCTAAAAATCTTCGCATTGATTTTAC
>JAILPY010000023.1 GCA_024699235.1 Treponema sp.
ACGCACCGTCTTTGTGGCGGTGCGTTATTTTTTGTGCCTCGTTTATGGCAGTATTGAGTTTTGTTCCTGATTATTACAAAAAACATGAAAAAAAACTGGACAAAAAGTTATTTTCGTGCTTACACCATTGACCAAGCTAAAATAAATTTGTTATTATATGATACACTTTATATATTGTTTGTGGTAAACCCGTTACTTACCCGACAAATACAAATTTCAGAGGTTTTAAGATGTACGCAGTTGTTGAGTATAAAGGCAATCAGTACAAGGCAGAAAAAGGTGCCGTCCTTCAGGTTAGCAAAGTTAATGACGCAAAAGAAGGCGACACAGTTACAATCGATACAGTTCTTCTTGTAAGCGACGGTGACAAAGTTTCTGTTGGTACTCCATATGTAAAGGGTGCTAAGGTTACTGTAAAAGTTGGTGATACATTCAAGGATAAGAAGGTTCTTGTTTATAAGTATAAGTCAAAGAAAGACTATCACCGTCTTATCGGTCATCGTGAGCAGTATACGCACGTTACTGTAGAGGATGTCGTATTGGCATAAACTCTGACAGAGTTTTGTAATGACTGAGATTGTATTGGTCTGCAGCAAGGAAGGCTGCTTTCGGGCATGTAATGCCAGAGGTCACGCTGGATTTGCTGCCAGGGGAAAAGACATAGTGTGTGCGTCAGAAACTACCATTTTACGCACGGCACTTGATGTTCTGGAGAAGACTGGTACGCTCAAAGTAAAGGCTGATGCTCCTTCCCGTGGACAGCTCGCATTCATAGTGGAAGAGGGTGAATCCCTTGCAAGGGAACGGCTTATATGTGTTGCGGATTTTATCCGATGCGGTTTAAAAACCTTGTCTGACGAATATCCTGGCAACATTCACCTGCGAGAAATTATAGAAGAATAAGAAACCGATTTTATATTGGTGGAGGAATACTATGGGACGAACTAAAGGCGGTAGCGGCGCAAAAAACGGTCGTGATTCAAACCCTAAGCACTTGGGCGTTAAAGTATACAGTGGTGAAACAGTAACAGCAGGTTCAATTCTTGTAAGACAGAGAGGAACTCGCATTCATCCTGGCAGCAATGTAAAAAGAGCTGGTGATGACAGCCTTTTTGCTACAGTAGACGGAAAAGTTGTTTACGGTGAGCGCAAGGATCGTAAGATTGTTTCTGTAGAACCAGTTGCAGAAGCAGCTAACTAAACTTATACTGTTGTGTAGAAGCCCAGTCTGAGTGTTTCAGGCTGGGCTTTTTTATTAAGGATTAGCGGGACGTTAGGACTGAAATTCTGGGGTGTTCTATAGTCCTGCAAGGTGCGGTGTACTATGATTCAATTTGCTGATGAAGCGGTAATAAAGGTTATCTCAGGAAAAGGCGGAAACGGTTGCGTTTCTTTTCGCCGTGAAAAGTATATTCCTAATGGAGGTCCTAACGGTGGTGACGGAGGCCGAGGTGGAGATGTAATTTTCTGCGTTAAGCGGAATCTTAGGACTCTGGCTCACTTGCGTTTTCATCCTATATTTAAGGCCCGTAATGGTGGCGACGGCATGAGCTGGAACAAGTTCGGTAAAGACGGTGAAGATGTTGTCATTCCTGTCCCTCCAGGAACAATTATTAGGGATAATGAAACTAATGAGATAATTCATGATTTTAAGGACGAGGATGAGGACTTGCAGTTTGTACTTCTTCATGGCGGAAAAGGCGGATGGGGAAACGTTCATTTTAAGTCAAGTACTAATCAGGCTCCTCGGTATGCTCACTCTGGCAAGCCGGGTGAAGAAAAAGATTTGAAGGTTGAATTGTCTATAATGGCTGATATAGGGCTGGTAGGCTTTCCTAATGCAGGAAAGTCAAGTCTTCTTGACTTTTTTACAAATGCACGTCCTAAGATAGCTCCATATCCGTTTACTACTAAGGTTCCAAATCTTGGCGTTCTTCATGTTGATGAAAATAATGACATAATAATTGCCGATATTCCGGGAATCATTGAAGGTGCTTCCGAAGGTGCGGGGCTGGGGATTCGCTTTTTGAAGCATGTTTCAAGAACTGCAGGACTTTTGTTTATGATTGACTGCAGCGATGAAAAATGCCTTGATTCTTATGACCTCTTGCTAAAAGAGCTTTCTTCTTATGGCAATGGCCTTATGGAAAAGCCTAGGATTGTACTGTGCAATAAAATTGATATTGAGGGTGCAGAAGAAAATGCAAGGGAAGTTAAAGAGAAAATTTCTGCATCTGATCCGGATGCTGAGGTTTTACCGGTTTCTGTTATGGCCCGTACGAATATGGATGATGTCCGCCGTGCTATTATAGAGCTTGTAGAAAAGATGGAACGGACTCATGCACCAGGCAGGAATCATTCTGGTGCAAAGAATACTGCAGATGCTTCTGCAAAAAGTGATTTTCTTTCATCACGGTCTGTTGATAATGATATGGAAGTCCAGTTTCCGGGATCGGAACAGTAGGAAAGTAATTGACATATGAAGATTGCAGTGTTGGGCGGCAGTTTTAATCCGATTCATATCGGTCATCTGGCTCTTGCAGACGAAGTGTGTACTTCACTTGGCTATGACAGGGTCCTTTTTATTCCGACTTATAATCCTCCTCACAAAGAAATGAACGGAGCCCTTCCTGCTTCTGTACGTCTGGAATTGGTAAGGCAGGCGTGCAGTTTTGATTCTAGGTTTCAGGCAGAACCTTGCGAGGTTGAGCGTGCTGGCGTTTCATATACTTATGACACGATCTGTTATCTTGAAAAGAAATATGAAAAAGAACTCGAGTCTCCTATAGGGCTTATTATGGGGGATGACTTGCTTCCTGGTTTTCATCTATGGCACAAGGCTGCTGATATTGCAGAAAAATGCACGCTGATTCTTGCCAGGCGAAAGGTAAGTTCTGAAAATAAAGAACATGCAAACGTTCATTCTGGAGAATATGCAAATGTATCTCATGGGGAAAAAGATTTTGATATTGCCGGTGAACCGCTTTTTAAAAATGCCGTGCGCCTTGATAATGCAGTTCTTCCTGTGAGTTCTACAGATATCCGCACCCGTATTGCTGCTGGCAGAAGCTTTAGATATCTTGTGCCAACTGCTGTTTTTAATTATATTAAAGATGGTTTGTTGTATGGATATAAATAATCCTGAATTAATTCAGAAAATCCGAGATTATGCATTTGCAGCTGAAAAAAAATCGCGTTTTGAACATAGCGTTCGCGTTGCTCAGACTGCGGAGCATATGTGCTGCATTTATGGTGTTGATAAGGTAAAAGGCTATGTTGCAGGGCTTGCACATGACATGTGTAAGGATCTGCCAGATGAAGTGCAGCTTTCGCTGGCAAAAGAAGATGGCTTTCCAATTTCAGATGCTGAATTGAAAAGTCCATCTTTGCTGCATGGAAGGGCTGCTGCCGTCAAGCTTCGTAATGATTTTGGTGTATTGGATCCGGAAGTCCTTGAAGCCGTTGCCAGGCATACGCTTGGAGGAAGCTCTCTGTGTCCGCTTTCTAAGATTGTTTATGCTGCTGATAAGATAGAGCCTGGCAGGCCTCAGTCTTCGGAAACTTACCGTAAAAAGCTTTTTGAAATGAGCTTGGATAAAATGACTCTGGCTGTGCTAGAAGAAAATATTGAATATCTTCTTTCAAAAGGAAAGGAACCTGCTCCTGAAAGTTATTTATTTAAAGAAAGTCTTTTAGGAATTTGCTTTGGGGAAAACTGATGTCTGTTTCAAAGGAATTGAAAGGCGTTGCTTTTATGGCAACCATTGTAATTATTATTTCGGTAACTGTTTTCTTGATGTATAAGAATTTAAAAACAGATCCTGTAGCTGATAATCTGAAAAGTGATGAGACTGTAAAAGTTCTCTTTGTTTTGTGCAGTGAAGAAGGGAATGCCCTTGCAACTGAAGTTTTTATATGCTATCCGAAGACAAAGAGGGTAACAGTCATTGATGTGACAGGCAATACAGGAGCTATATATGAGAGTTTGAAAAGGACTGACAGGATTGATGCTATTTATAAAGAAAAAAAGATAGATACTTATCGAAAGGAAATTGAAAAATTCCTTGATATAACCATTCCTTTTACTATAGAAATAACATTAGATAATTTTGGGTTATTAACTGACTTGCTGGATGGAATTAGTGTGTTTGTACCTAGTCCGATTGATATGGCAGCTCCAGACGGTTCTAGGTGGATGCTTCCTAGCGGTGCTATTTCTTTGGATGGTGATAAGGTAAAGACTTATATTAATTATATCTTGCCTGAAGAGACTGATGATGACCAGGAAGGACGCAGGCGAGCTGCTTTTGTTTCGTTTTTGTCAGCATTTAATGAAAATAGGGAAGTTTTTCTGGATAAAAAGAACTTTCCTGTGTTCAGTTCAAAGATGAAGGCAAATATAGAAGAAGATGACTTTTATAAGCTTGTCGGCATTATTTCTGACATTCAAACTGATACTATTACAACTCAGTCCGTTGTTGGCAGTCCTCGTTTAGTTGACGGAAAAAACCTTCTGTTCCCTTATATGAATGGACAGCTGATGAAAGATATTGTTAAGCAGCGTATCCGAATGCTTGTCAGTAATAATGCTGATGAAAACCGTACCTACAATATTGAAATTTTGAATGGTACATTAAAGCAAGGACTGGCAAACAGAGCTTCTACGTCTCTTGGCGGTGCTGGCTATAAAGTTGTTAAGGTTGGAAACGCAGACCGTTCTGACTATGAGCATACTGTTATAATCAATCATATTGGAAATGAAGAAGTCGCCTCCTCCCTGGGGGAATTTATTACATGCTATAATATAATAAATGAGGAGCTTGTTACTAATGAAGAGGATGTTGCTGATGTAGACTTTTCAATTATTCTTGGAAAGGACTGGGATGGACGTTATGTTCGCGGTGGTTTTGGCAAAGAGGATATAGAAAATTAATTTTTATTGATAATGTGAGGATATGTCATGGAAAAGAGTGATGAAACGAAAGCTTTGGAAATAGCACAACTTATGGAGGATTTTAAGGGACAGGACGTTACAGTTCTTGATGTTTCAGGATTAAATAGCTGGACGGACTATTTTGTTATTGTTACAGTGACAAGCGGCGCTCACTGGCAGGGATTGTATAAGCAGGTAAAAGATTATATTGCTGAAAATGATATGCAGATACATGTAACTGCAAATAAGGGACCTCAGGGCGATGACTGGAATTTAATTGATTTAGGAAATGTTGTAGTGCACTTGATGTCTAAGGATGCCAGAGAATTCTATGAACTTGAAAAGCTTTGGCATGCTGCTAAAAAACTTAAGTGATTTAGGAAAGTAAAAAAAAGGTTCCTGTAAGGCATTATCCTTACCAGGAACCTCTTTTATTTTAGAAAAGATTGTCGTCTAAATCTGCGGGGTCGCTGTCTTCTTCTATTTCTTCATCATCGCTGTAGAAGTCATCGTCGAAACCTCGTCTGCGGTTATCATATCCGTCTTCTGCTTCCTGATCATCAAAAGGCTCATCGTAGTCATCGATTTCTTCATCATCAAGACTGTCATCAAATTCATCGTCATAATAATCTTGATTTTCATCATCTTCAAAGTCATCATCCAAATCATCCAAATCATCATCTTGATAGTCTTCATCGTATGAAAAACCAGAAGCCGAAGCAAAGTCCAGATAATCGTCATCGAGCATTATTGTATTCCCCTTAATATGCTGATCTAACTCTAATACCGTACACCTAAGAATGTAGAATAGGATAAATATTTTGTCAAGTTGAAAAGCATATTTCTGTTGACATAATTTGATAAAAAGTCTAATATCATCATGTATGGCTTATAGCATAACTGTCACGGCTCCGGCAAAAATAAATATTGGACTTCGCGTCTTGCCGAAACGATTGGACGGTTACCATGATATAGAGAGTATCTTTACAACGGTTTCGCTGTGTGATACTCTAACGGTTTCTTTGGATGCTCCGAAGGAAACGTGTATTGTGGAATGTGAGGGAATGGTACTCCCTCTTGAAAATACATTTACTAAGGCATACAAAGCTTTCTGCGTGCTGACTGGTACGAAATATGGTGTTCGTGTAAACGTAACAAAACGTATTCCGTCTGGCGGTGGATTGGGAGGCGGATCAAGCGATGCTTCTTCTTTTATTCAATCCATTGACAGATTATTTAATACCCGTCTTGCATCAGACGACTTGCATAAGATTGCAGGCCTTGTTGGCAGTGATGTTTTCTTTTTTACTCATGCACTGATAAAGGGAAATGAAAGACCCTTTACAGCGGTGGTAAAGGGAAGGGGAGAATTTATAACTCCCATTGAATCCAGAAATGATTATTCTGTGATTCTTATTTTTCCGAATGTAAGCGTTTCGACGAAAGATGCATATTCGTGGGTAGATTCTTACAAGGGAAAAAGATTCCCGCCTATCAACATGGAAAAAGAATTCTTGAAGCCAATTAAGGAATGGCAGTTTTCTAATGATTTTACAACTCCTGTATCTGAGCGGTTTAAAGAGATCGTAAGTGCAATTGCAGCTTTAAAGAACTGCGGAGCGGACTTTGCAGATATGTCTGGGTCTGGTTCCACTGTTTTTGGCATTTTTGCCAAAAAAGAAGGTGAAGAAGTTTCTTCTCTTGCAAGAAGTTCCTTTGAAGTTCTTAAAAAAAACTGGCGGATTGCACTGGCTTAGAAAGTTTTGTGTTTTCAGAATTGGAGGATTAGGGAGTTATGCAAGTTTCTGAAGTAAGGATCAGAAAAGTTGAAGGTGATGGCAAACTGAAAGCTTATGTTACAGTGACTTTTGATAGCAGCTTTGTTGTTCATAATGTAAAGATTATTGAGGGTAAGTCAGGTTTGTTTATAGCAATGCCAAGCAGAAAGACTGCTAACGGTTCTTATAAGGATGTGGCTCATCCTATAAGTATTGATTTTCGTAAGGAGTTGCAGGATAAGATCTTAGGAGAGTATTCTGCAGGTCATATAGAGCCTGAGACAGTTTCTGTCTCTGGTGAAGATTAATTTTTTGGGACGTCGTCAAGTGGTAAGACAATGGCTTTTGGTGCCATCATTCCGCTGGTTCGAATCCAGCCGTCCCAGTTTTTAAATTGAGAGTTTGTAATCTATAGGAGTTTTTACCATGGAACAGTATGTTATTAATGCAAAGATTCGTAAAGAAACAGGAAAGTCTGCTGCTAAGAAGCTTCGTGCATCAGGCCGTATTCCTGCTGTTGCTTATAATGAAAAGGGCGAATCTGTAATGCTTGATGTTGATGCAGTAGAATTTTCAAAAGTTTGGCGTTCAGTTACTTCTACAACTTTAATTAACTTGAAAATTGATGGTCAGGACAACAAGGCTTACGTCAAGGATACTGAATATGATATTATTACTGATAAGAATCTTCATGCAGACTTCCATATTGTATCTGGAGAAAAGCCAATTACTGCAAAAATGAAGATTCATTATTCAGGAACTCCAGCAGGTGTTCTTAAAGGTGGATTCCTTGTAAAGCATATTCCTGAAATTGTAATTAAGGCTCTTCCTGCTGATTTGCCTGTATCAGTTGTTGCTGATATTTCTAAAGTTGAAATTGGAACAAGATACACTGTAAAAGATATTGGATTGAGTGATAAGATCACTTTCATTACAGATCCATCTTCTGTAGTTGTTACAGTTGCACCTCCAAGAAAGTAATTTTTATAAATAACTAAAATAAATGGCCCTGACTTTTGTGTCAGGGTTTTTTTATGCCCCGATATTGTGATATAGTATTCTTATGTGCAGTTTTGTTGAAGATTTTGATTTAAAAGTTAAAAATGAACTTTTTAATTTGGGAGTTAACTTTTCAGTCCATAATCGGCTTGGAGTTGCAGTTAGCGGTGGCGCTGACTCAATTTCCCTTTTGACTGCATTGCTGCATGTAATTCCTGAGTCTGTAAATATTTTTGTCATAACAGTCAATCACAATCTGAGGCAGAAAGAAGAAACTGAAGGCGATGCCGAATTTGTTCAGGAATATTGCCAAAGACTGAATGTTCCGTGTGAGCGTGTAGATATACCTAGAGGTGATATTGTACAAAAGTCTCGGGAACAGGACATAGGAATTGAAGCCGCTGCCAGAGATGCCAGATACTGTATATTTGCAGACTTTGCCATGAAATATAGAGTGTCGCATATTTGCCTCGCACATAATAAAAATGATCAGGTTGAAACAATTTTAATGCGTTTTTTTCATGGTAGTGGCGCTGAATCTCTTTCAGGAATACCTCCAAGTAGGGGGATATATATACGTCCATTGCTAAATGTTTCAAGAGCTGAAATTGAGAAATACCTTGAGTGCCAAAATATTCCTTTTTGTACTGATAAAACTAATTTTGAAACAATTATGTATAGAAACTGTATTCGCAACGCAATAATGCCGATTTTAAATAAAGAAGTGGCGGGTTGGCAGAAAGGTGTTCTGTCTCTTTCTGATAAGATGAGGGATGATGAATTCGTATTGCATGATTTGGCTCAAAAGGCTTTTGAATCAGAATGCTCATTGAAAGAGGACTGTGTTGTATTTGACTATAAGTGTTTTAGCAAAGAACCCAGGGCTGTTCAGCGCAGGATGATGTTTATGGCTTTTAATGCGATACATTCCTCAAATAGGATACCTTATAGGCTGGTTTCTGATGTTATGGATCATGTCAGCATGTTTCATAATGTGTGGAAAGAAGATTCCTCTGGTGTTTCTGTACAATGCAATGGGACTGACATTTTTGTTCAAAAACAGAAAAATATAGCGACAGAAAGCGGATTTTTTGTTATAATAGAACAAGTTGGAATGTACAGGACTGGAAATTATGTTTTTGAAGTCAGTGAAGAAAATGAGTTCATTTGCATTGCTTCAGAAAATCTTAGTCATTTAGGTGAAACGGTTTGCGAAAGTTCTGTTTCTTTTGAAAATTTGGGATTTCCGTTCGTAATAAGGAGCAGGCAGCCCGGAGATGAGATTAAAAATTCTTTGGGAAACTTTACTTCCGTGGCAAAAATTCTAAATGACTGGAAATGTGGTTCTAAAAAAGATTGTATTCCTGTAATTCAGCGGTTAACTGTTGCAAAACAGGATTTAGTTTGTATATGGGGAGAAGCCCTAGGCTTTAAAAATTGGATAGTAAAGGATTTAAAATGAAATCTAAGTTATATCTGTGTATCGGTTTTATTATGGCTCTTGTTCTTTCTTTTGCAAATGCTTCTGAAAGTACTGTTAAAATGGCTCACAGGCGTACTGCACTCCGTTGCCTTGCGACAGCTAGTAATTATGCAATGAAAAAAGATTGGGCGTCTGCTGTATCTCAGTGTCAGTTAGGATTAAGTTATGACGAATCAATTTCTGATTTGTGGTATATTTTTGCCGTAGGTCAGAATGCTCTTGGGGCTATAAAAGCTGATGTTCTTCCGATAGTAGAAAAATCGCTGTCTTGCGATGACTGGGTAGATTATAACCGTGACAATGCTAGAATCCTTTATGCAGACATTCTTGCTGATACTAATCGTTATGCACAGGTACTTGATGTTCTTGACAGCGCACCTTTTGTATATTCTGCTGATGCTGAATATATTAGGGTAAAGGCTTATTACAGGATGGGCGACGCTGCATCTGTTTCTAATGCCAGAAGTAAAATAGCTAGCGCAAGAAAGATTTATCCGTCAGATACAAGGTTCCCTTTGCTGTTTTTTAAGTATGAAGATTCTCATTCTCCTGATTTTATCGTTAATCAGATGGCGGATTCTTTTATTTCTCAGATCAGTCAGTATTCAGAAGCTGCTCCTGATAAAGATGCTGAACTTGAAATATATGCAGCATCATTTGCAACTGGAACTACACGTGAAAATTTACTTAAGTCGTTTACTGCTCGGGGATTAATTCATCCTATGTATGCAAAAGTTGCCTTGGAGTCTGGTCTTATATCCGAAAAAGAGGCATTTGAATATATAGCTTCATTTGCTGATAATGAAATTGACTATTCTTATTTTAGAGATTTTCTTCCACTGTTAACTGATGAAGCTGTAAAAAAGGAAGCAAATGAGTATTTTACAGCTTATGGTGGACTTATAACCCGTGATATGAGTGGCGATGGTATCCCTGATATTTTTGTAAAATATTATCGTGGCCGTCCTCAGTCTATTTATTATGACAGCAATCAAGATGGATTTTGTGACTGGAACGTAGAATGTGACTTTGGAATTCCTGTTTCTGGTACTTTAAATACAAATCCTGATGCAAAAAAATGTTCTTTCTCATGGAATAATTTTCCTTATCTTTCATCATTTTCTTTTATTGATGACAAAGATAATGTAACTGCATCGTTCGAAATTGTTTCTGAAGAACTTAAATGGACTCCTGTAAGAGTAGAAAAAGATTCCATGATATCATCTGTTACTGGAACTCCATTCTTTTTTCCAGTTCTGCAGATAGACGAGCGTAAGATGACTCGTGATGTGCTTTTAAATTCCTGCTCTTCATTTACCGCTGCTACTAAAGAGCGTAAGGATGCCTATCTTACCGCTACAATTTTGAACGGCAATATTCATACAATTGATTATTTTGCAGAAGGCACCCAATATGCTCATGCTCAATTTGTTAATAACATTCCGTCTTTAAGAATTGTCGATTCTGATGGTGATGGTGTTTTTGAGACAACGGAGTATTATGAACTTGATGAAACGGGACTGGCAGACGTCCATTCATTTCAAGATGAACAGACTGTCATGACTAATCTGTTTGGATTTCCTTCGTTTGGGGCTCAATTTTACTTGCGCATGATACAGGTAGATTTGAATGCTGATACTGTGCCTGATTTTACTGAAGAATATTTTTCTGGTAAAGGAAAGACATCTTCTTGGGATTTAGATGGTGATGGAAACTGGAATGTCCGTGTATCTATCCGTCCTCATGCAGACAGCGAAGATGTAATCGAAGATGATATGTTTTATGATTCCTATGACGGTTCCGTTGTTATAGTGACTTCTGTAAATAGCGTTCCTTCCTTTGTAAGCCATAACGGAAAAAGGCTTTCTGTAACTAAAGATGCCGATTGCGACTTTTACTGGGTAGGTGATGTTGGAAAAACTTCTCAGGCCCGTAAAGCAGTAAAACTTCTGAAAGAAGATAATAGACAGGGGTTCTCTGTAGTGGTTGAGAGTGATAATCAGAGAATTCATGCTGTTCATGTTGGAAATTTTTACTATGGACAGCTGATTCCAGAAACTCTGGCAGAAAAGGAAGGAAATTAAACCCTTGAAACGGATTGTATGTATTGTTTTTTCTCTTTTTTTACTGACGGGAATAATGTCTTCAAGAGTCAAAGAAAAAAAGAAAAAGCCTGTTGATGCGATTGTTCCTGTAAATTATACCTCAGAAGATGCCGTAAACTATGAAATTCAGTCTATAAAAAAAATTCTGGAAAAAGAACCTTTGCAGGCCTTGTGGCGTACAAAAATCCTTATGGCAGAATCAAAGGTAAAGTCTTCAGCAACATCAAGTGTACAAAATCTTTATTCAGATTGTGAAAAAAGGATAGTATCAAGATATAAAAAAGATGTTTCCAAAAAAAATTATATAAGTGCATTACGGTATTTTGAAGCGCTCGAAGCTGTAGAATATAAGGATTTATCGTCTCTTTCCGTTCAGAAAGAGGAATTAAATGAAAGAATCAATAAAAATGTCCCTGGACTTTCAATAACAAAAGAAAGCCTTAATACCAAGGTTTCTGATTTAATAAAGGGTACAGTTACTGTATTTGTAGATAAAGGCATAAAAGTAGAGCATGGGGTTGGATATAATGATGGTGTTTTAGGAAGTGGCTTTTTTATTTCTAAAAATGGCTATATCATTACTAATCACCATGTTATTACTGATTGTGTTGATCCTGAATATGAAGGATTTGCCAGACTGTATATCAGGCTGGCAGATGATCCAGAAACGCGTATACCTGCAAAAATAATTGGATACGATAAGAATGTTGACTTAGCTCTTCTAAAGACGGAAGTTGATGCTCCTTATGTATTTAATTTAGGGTCAAGTTCTGATCTTGATGTTGGTGATAAGGTTTATGCAATAGGTTCCCCTCTGGGATTGGATCGAACTCTTACCAGTGGCATTATTTCTTCTAAAGACCGGGATTTGTTTTCTACAGGAAAGGTGTTTCAGATTGATGCTGCCGTAAACAGTGGAAATTCTGGCGGTCCTTTAATTGATGAACAGGGAAATGTTCAGGCAGTAGTATTTGCAGGAGTTCCTTTATATCAGGGATTGAACTTTGCAATTCCTGTTGAATATCTTCGCTATGAATTGCCTATTTTATTTTCTGGAGGAAACCGTACCCATCCATGGATGGCGGCTTACGGCAAGACAAAAAAACTGTACGGAATGGGCGCTGCTAACATTGGCGTAAACTTATGTTATGTAATGCCAGGCGGATATGCCAGTTTTAGCGGCCTTGCGGCAGGAGATACTATTACTTCAATAAATGGAGAGCGCATTACAACTACAGATGATTTGACTAATAATTTCCTTAAGCGGATTCCAAATAGCATTATTAAGGTTGGCATTACTAATGCTGAAGGCAAGCAGACAACAAAGCTTGTTTATCTTGGAAAGCGACCTAAGTCTCCTGGATATGAAGTGTATACTCATGATGTAATTGCTCAGGCTCTTATTCCTTTGCTTGGAATGGATCTTGTACCGTCTTCCACAACAAACAAAAAACTGTATAATATACGGAGCATAATAAAAGGATCAGCCGCAGATGAAGCTGGCTTTAGTGAAAATGATCCTGTTCAGATCTTGAAAACTGAAATCAGTGAGGATAACGACTATGCTTCAATTCAGATTTATGCAAAAAAAAGAAAGAATGGATTTCTTGACATTGCCCTAGGTTTTCAGGCTCCTTTGGACAGCCCATATTATTTTTAAGGATTATATATGACAGAATTAAAATATAAGCGGAATTTCTGTATTACCGCACATATTGACCATGGAAAATCAACTTTAGCAGACAGACTGATTCAAAAGGCTCAGATTATTGAAGACCGTCAGATGAAGGCTCAGATTCTGGATAACATGGATATTGAACGTGAGCGTGGGATTACTATCAAAAGTCAGGCTGTTACCATTCCTTATCATGCTAAAGACGGTCACGATTATGAACTTAATTTTGTTGATACTCCTGGTCATGTTGATTTTAGCTATGAAGTCAGCCGTGCAATAGCTTCTTGTGAAGGGGCTTTGCTTTTAGTAGATGCAACTCAAGGTGTTGAAAGCCAAACTGTAAGCAATATGTATCTGGCTCTTGAGCAGGATTTAACTATAGTACCTGTAATTAATAAAATTGATCTTGCCAGTGCTGACATTGAGGCTGCAAAAAAAGAGATAGAACATGATCTTGGACTTGATGCCTCTGACGCAATGCTTGTTAGTGCAAAAACCGGTCAGGGAATTGATGACTTAATGGAAGCTATAGTTACAAAATTTCCTGCTCCTACAGGAGATGAAAAGGCTCCTTTGACTGCACTGATTTTTGACTGTCATTATGATGAATATCGTGGTGTTATTGTTCATATAAGAATTAAAGATGGTACTGTCCGTGCCGGTGATGTGATTCGCCTTATGGGGCGTAAAACTGAGTATAAAGTGGAGCAGGTAGGGCTGTTTAAGATCAAATATGAGGAAGTTGACAGCCTTTCTGCAGGAGATGTTGGCTATATTATAGCTGGGATAAAAACAGTAAGTGATGTAAGTGTTGGCGATACTATTACGACTGTCGAAAATCCTGCAGCAGCGCCTCTGCCTGGCTTTAAGGAAGTAAAGCCTGTAGTGTTCTCTTCAATTTATCCAATTGATTCAAATGACTATGAAGAACTTAAAGAAAGCATGGAAAAGTTAAAATTGAACGATGCTTCTTTAATTTATGAAAAAGATAATTCTCTTGCCTTGGGTAATGGATTTAGATGTGGTTTTTTAGGATTGCTCCACTTGGAAATCATTCAGGAAAGACTTGAACGAGATTTTAATCAAGTTGTGATTTTTACGGCACCTAGCGTACGCTACAAAATAAAGCAACAGGGACATGAGATGCAGTTTGTCGATAATCCTGCAGATTATCCAGATGGAAAGATAGATGCTTCAGAAGAACCTTATATTGATGCAACAATAATTACGCCTTCAGAGTATCTTGGTTCTATTATGGAACTTTGCAGGATGAAGCGAGGTACTCAAAAAAATATGCAGTATCTTGATGAAAAGCGTGTAGAATTGACTTATGATATGCCTTTGTCAGAAGTTCTTTTTGATTTTTATGATAAACTCAAGTCGTTCAGCCGTGGCTATGCAAGCTTTGATTATGAATTGACTGATTATCGCTCTACAGATTTAATAAAAATTGATATTCTTATAAATGGAAAGCCTGTTGATGCCCTAGCTCAGCTGTGTTATCGTCCTAGTGCTGTTGAACGTGCAAAAGTCGTATGTGAACGCCTGAAAGGTGAAATAACAAGGCAGCAGTTTAAGATTGCAATTCAGGGAGCGATTGGAAGTCAGATCATAGCTCGTGAAACGGTAAGTCCTGTCCGCAAGGATGTTCTTGCAAAATGTTATGGCGGAGATGTAACCCGAAAGAGAAAGCTTCTTGAAAAGCAGAAAGCAGGTAAGAAACGAATGTTTATGGCTGGTGAAGTTGAACTTCCTCAGAGTGCATTCCTTGCAGTCTTAAAGGAAAAGGAAGATAATTAAAATCCTGTTTTTATCTGTTTAAGGAAAAAATCAATCTCAGCACGGATTCGTTTTAGAAATGATAGTTCTGTGCTGAGGGCATAACCATCTGGGAAATGCAGGTATAAGTATTCACGCGGTTCCAAAAGTTTTTTTATCTGTTCTTCCAGGGAGATATTCTTCTCTCTTTTTTTGCTTTCTTCTCCGTCTATAAGTAAGTCTTTTATTGTCAGAAGAGCTTCCTGCTCTTGTCTGTAAAATTGTTTTATTTTTTCTTTTTTATCAATTTGACTAGGATAATTAATGCTTGATATGTTATTATCTTCAGCATTAGGGAATTCTGTTATGATTTCTTCTGCTGTAATTTCATCTATAAATGGAATGTTAAGTGAAATGCCGCTTTTTCCCAAATCAAATAAATTCATAACTGAATAAAAAGTTGATGCAAATGTATCTGCGTAGGCTTTCATTGATTTGGTTGACATCATTAAGTGATTTGATTTGTTTTTGACAGGAAATGCCCCTTCCGCAAAAGATGCATGGTAGTTTTCAATTGGAATCATTTTTTTAGAAGAAGAAAGTCCTATTGAATGAGCGGGGGTCCCTTTAGCATGCGTTTGACCAATGCTGTAACTGAAATCAAGTCCAGTTATAAAAATAGGTACTTCAGATGTTTTTCGTAGTTTTGTAGCAATTAATGTTGCAGCAAGGCCTACTGAGCCTAGTGGCGGAATAAATTCTTTTATAATGCCAGATTTCTGCAGGTTTGAAAGAAAAATGGCTTTTGTATATTCAGAAGCAAACCATATAGTCTTATTATTAATTGAACGTACTACAGAAGGACGGGATGCTATGTCTGCAAATAAAATTATATTGTCCTGAAATTCTTGTGTTCCTATATAGGCTTTTTGTATTACATATTGACTTTCAAGGCTGACAACTGCATCTACGTGTATGTGCCTTCTTAGAAGTGCTATGAGAGCTGCATCTGCTGCTATGACGAAGCACTGTTCAAAGATGTTTTTGGGTGTTTTATCAAGGCTTTCTCCTGCACCGCAAACAAGAATAGGTTTTGCTATTGTGTTGCGCACATCAGAAAGTTGTACTCCGTTTTCCATTATTCTGAGATTCTGAAAAATATTCTTCGAAAACAGCCTTCCCATTTTTACAAGGGTGATTCTGTTCATCCAAAAAGATGTTATAATTTCCTGAATTCCAGAAAAAATTGCATTGTATATATGGCTGTTCAACTGCGTCCCAGCACAGAAATCAACTCTTACAGCTCTTTTGTATCGTCCTGTTTGAACCAACTGGCGTATATAATCATCAAGTTCCAGTATATTTTGCGTACCGCATAATGTAATCTGTGAATTGTATTCAATAGGAAGCCATTCTGAAGCAATGCAATGCAATTCATTATCATCTTGGATTGCAATAACTTTGCAGGATGAAGGAATCTTATTCATTAGTTCTTTGAGTCCATACCATAAGCATGGAGAACATATAACAATAAGCGAATTGTCTAAAAAAACTGTATTCTGTATAAGTGTCTTTATTGTCCTAAAAGGATTGTATTTTGAATAAAGAAATTTATTTTTATATTGTATTATTTTTACATCAGAGAAATCTCCGCTGGCATTTACCAGCAGAGGTTTTTCATTTTGCATATTACTTTGATTAGTCACCCAAGTTTGCGAAATGGTCAAAGTAAGCCTGCCATACGTTGTTTTCAACTTTGTCTGATGTCATCAAAGCATTAGTTGCGGCAGAACGGTTTGCTGAAGCTACGCGATTTTTAAGAGTCTCTGTATCTGCAGCTGTTGAATCATTCATAATGCCTATGCATTTAAATACTGTAATGTTTGTTCCAAGCAGTACAGGTGAACTTGTTTCGTTTTCCTTTAATGCAAAAATCTTCTGTAAAACGTCAGCATTTGTAGAAAGATTATTAAGCACGGTCATATTCGAAGGAGCTGCAGAATACATTGATGAACTTCCATAATTGATTGGGAATGGAGTTGTATCTGAGTAAGTGACATTAAATTTTTCACATGCATCATCAAATGAGCTTTTTGCAGTCTGTGCAATAAAGTTGTTCGCAATGTTTGTATAATATTCTTCTATATATCCATGTTCATTTGTCTTTATGTATGTTAAAACAACGTTAAGAGTTTCTTCATCTTTAAAGTCTGCCGGTGTTGCAGATCCGTCAGCACGATATATTGAAAATCCCCTTACAGTCTTTATTACAGGTGAAAGCTGGTCTTTTCCAAGTGCAGTAACTTTGCTTATGTCATCCTTATTTTCAATTGCAATTTCAATTTGATAGTGATATGGACGGGAAATCTTTCCCTGTGCATCTGAGTAATACTGCTGGGACTTTTCTGTTACTGCATCATCGAAGGTGATTTCGTTTGCATTAATCTGCTTGAGCAAAGATTCTGCTTCATCCTGTGTATCAACAGTGATTACAGAAAGATTGTATTTTACAAATTTTTCCATATTAGAAGATGCCCACTTTGCAGCTTCTTCTGCAGGAAATTTTTCTGTGTCAAAAGTTACGACTCTGAAAGAGTGGCTGTTTCTTCCCATATCAGCTATGAAGTCAACTTCCTTTGAAGAAGTCTTAACTCCATAAAGAGATTCTCCATTCATGGAAAGTGAAGATCCTAACAAGTCGTCTGTATATCTTGTATATTCCAATGTGAGTTCAACGCCTTCGCTTACAGAATCTCTTGTAGCTTTGTCTGTCTGGTTGTAAATTCTCTGTGAATATTTTCCAGTTTCATCTGCATAGTAAGTAATAAGTCGGCGGTTTACGGCTTCTTCTGGAACTGTATAGCCACTCTTTTTGACGGCTTCAAGATATGCCATGTCTTTTACAGTTTCTTCAAATGCCTGTGTAAAGATATAGTAGTAAGCTTCATCACCAACTTCATATCCCATAGACTTATATCTGTCAGCAAGATTCTGTGTAGCACGCGTAAATGTTGTACCTGCTTCGTAGCGGATTTCTTTTCCGTCATATTTACCAAATAAAGGAGCCTTATTCTTTCCGAAAAAGGCATTCATTACTTCATATCCACCAAACGGGATAAAAACAATTGCTGAAATAATCAGAATAATTACAGCACCTATTTTTGTATTGTCTCTCTTAGTTTTTGTTTTTTCCTGAGCCATAAGATTACGACATCCTTAATAATATAATTTATAGTAGAACAATTTTATCATTGTATAAATTGACTGTCAACGGTAGGAAGAAGAGGCTCTGATGAAAAATTCTAAAAATTCTAATTTTTTTTGATTTTTGTATTGACACTTTTTAGTGCAGATGATATAGTCATAAACATCAACTGGGGTGTTAGCGAAGTTGGTTATCGCGCTGGCCTGTCACGCCGGAGATCACGAGTTCGAGCCTCGTACATCCCGTTAGAGAAGCTTACCTACTAGGTAAGCTTTTTTATTTTCCGGGTATTGGCGCAGCTGGTAGCGCACTAGCTTCGGGAGTTAGTTGTCGGCGGTTCGAATCCGCCATACCCGATTTAGGGACCCTTCTTTTGCATTATTGTTCTATCCAACCCTTGCTTCGTTCAACAGCTCTTTTCCACTGAGAATATTGTTTTTTCCTTTGATTTTGTTCGATTGCAGGCATAAAGATTTTATCTACTTTCCAAATGTCAAGAATCTCATCTTTACTTTGCCAGAAACCTGTTGCAAGTCCTGCACAGAAAGCTGCTCCCAATGCAGTTGTTTCTACATTCTTTGGCCTGAATATAGGCTTGTTCAATATATCAGCCTGAAACTGCATCATGACATTACTGACGCTTGCGCCTCCGTCAACCTTTACCTGTTTTATAGAGATTCCTGAATCTTCCTTCATGCAAAGAAGCATGTCGTTTACTTGATATGCAATTGCCTCTAATGTAGCACGACAGATATGGGCTTTGTTTGCGCCTCGTGTAAGTCCGACAAGGATTCCTCTTGCATAAGGATCCCAATAGGGGGTGCCTAATCCTGTAAAGGCCGGTACAAGAACAACTCCATTTGAGTCAGGAACGCTTTCTGCAAGTGTATCGCATTCGTGAGCAGTACGGATAATGCCCATCTGGTCTCTTAGCCATTTGATAGTAGCCCCTCCCATAAAGACACTTCCTTCCAAGGCGTACTGAATTTTTCCGTCAATACTTATTGCAATTGTTGTTAAAAGGTGATTCTTTGAAAGAATAGGAGTTGTTCCTGTATTCATGAGCATGAAGCAGCCTGTACCGTATGTGGTTTTTACTTCACCTTTATTAAAGCATCCTTGCCCAAAAAGAGCGGCCTGCTGGTCTCCGATGCAGGCTGCGATTGGAATTGAGAAGCCGCAGGATTCTTTGTCTGTTGTTCCATAGGTGTAAGAAGAGTCCTTGACTTCAGGTAGCATGGAACGCGGTATGCCTAGCAGTTCTAAAAGTTCTGTGTCCCATTCTAAGCTGTGAATGTTAAACAGCATAGTTCTGCTTGCATTTGTATAATCAGTAATATGGACTTTTCCATTTGTCAATTTCCAGACAAGCCATGTGTCTATAGTACCTGCAAGAAGTTCCCCTCTTTCAGCCTTTTTGCGGGCATCTTTTACATTATCTAGAATCCATTTTATTTTTGTTGCAGAAAAATACGCATCCGGAATAAGTCCCGTTTTCTGTTGAATTAATGAACTTTTTCCTTCGTTGATTAAGGCCTGTGCTATGTCTGCAGTTCTTCGGCATTGCCATACAATGGCATTATAAATAGGTTCTCCAGAATTTTTGTCCCAGACAACAACAGTTTCCCTTTGATTTGTAATGCCTATTGCACTAATCTGTTCATCTTTTATTTTTGCCTGGCGCATTGCCTGCTGCATGACTGTCAGTGAGCATAAATAAAGCTCGACGGCATCATGTTCTACCCATCCCGGCTTTGGGAAATGCTGGGTGAATTCCTGCTGTACGGAAACTACTTTCTGAGCTTTTGAATTATAAATTATGGCTCTTGAAGATGTTGTTCCCTGATCAAGTGCCATTATGTATTTATTTTGTGCGCCCTGCGATTTCGACATATTATGAGACATCAGTTATATCCTTTTTGCTTTGCTTCCCGGCAGATTGCCGTAATATAAGGTCTTCCAAGTAAGACTGTATCAACGCCGTAAGAAGCAGCTTTTTCTTTGTCCTGCTGAGTGCGTATTCCTCCGTCAATCCATATTTTGCCGCAATTAGGACGAATTTTGTCTGCAAACCGGACAAGAAACTGTGCTGTACTGCCTTCTTCGGTTTCTACCCGCCCCCCATGATTTGAAATGTAAGCAATGTCAGGCTTTACCTGTTCAACAATTTCAATGTCGCGCTGTGTAAAAATGCCTTTTATTGCAAATGCAATGCCTTTTTTATTGCAGCCTTTTTTCAATTCTTTTAATTGCTGTACGTTTTTTTGCTCAAGATGAACTAAGTTCCTCATTGTAATTATATTGTATGCATCTGTATCTACACCGGCAATTTCCGTTACGCTTTCTGCCCATGAAAGCCTCTCAAATATTTTTTCATTTGAATAGGGCTTTATAAAAACAGCGGCCTTTAAGTCAGGATTCGCTTTTCTTGCTTCTTGAACGGCTTCAATGCCATATAAAAGCTTTGAGTCTGGCGTGCCGTCTCCAATGCTTAGTTCAACATTATGCTTTAGGCAATAATTTATGAGGTCGGTGTAAAATGTTCTTTCATCAAAATATCCTGCATTTTCTACAGCACCTGTCATTGGGGCCAAGCGTGTATGGATTGATTCTGTCTTATAATCAGAAGAATCTATTGTTTTCCAGTCCGCACAGTTCAATATAAAATTCTTGTTCTGCATTGGTCCGCCCATACCAGGCATTTGTCCGATGCAGGCTTTACCGTTGCATTCTTTGCATAGATAACATTTAAACGGCATATTTTACTTCCTTAAATTGCTCTTAGATTTAATCTCTGATTTAATCTCTGATTTAATCTCCGAGTCCTGTTCCAAGTTCTCTTGCTGTCTGGATAATTGCTGAATCTGTTGGTACGAACTTTACTTTGCCGGCAATTTCTTCAAGCGGAACGCCTACTATCTGTTTATTTTGTAATGCAACAAGCTTTCCAAAATCTCCCTTTGCAAGAAAGTGTGCTGCGGCTGTACCATATTGAGTTGCAAGAATTCTGTCATAAGGGGAAGGCGTGCCTCCTCTTTGTAAGTATCCGAGTACAGTAACTCGAGACTCAAGCTTTGTTGCGGCCTCAAGTTCGTGTGCAACCCTGTATGCAATGGAATACGGCATGGCAGCACGTGCCTTCTTTAATTCTTTTTTTGAAAGCAATGCTTCTTCTTTGCTTTTTGCTCCTTCGGCAACAACTATAATGGAAAAATTTTTGCCTGCATCGCGCCTTTCCATGACTTTTTGGGCTACAGAATTAATGTCATAAGGAATTTCAGGAATAAGAATTACATCTCCTCCTCCTGCAATTCCAGAATACAGGCCAAGCCATCCGGCCTTATGCCCCATTACTTCTATGACCATTATGCGGTTATGGCTGTGTGCCGTCGTGTGGATGCGGTCAATTGCATCTGTTGCAACGTCAAGGGCCGTGTGAAAGCCGAAAGTCATGTCTGTCTTTACAATATCATTGTCTATTGTTTTTGGAAGGCCTATTACATTGAGTCCTTCATTTGCCAAAAGGCTTGCAGTTGTGTTAGTTCCGTTTCCGCCAAGGCATACTATGGCATCCAGATTCCATTTCTTGTAATTCTGCTTTATGGCCTCTACAGGAAGCAATCCCGTTTCTGGATTTACCTGAGGATTTTTAAAAGGTTTTTCACGGGATGTTCCTAGAATTGTTCCTCCTACTGTTAAAAGTCCGACTAAATCTTCAGACTTAAGTGGAAACATATCTCCCTGAACAAGACCTCTGTAACCGTTGCGAATGCCTATTGCATCCATGCCGTACTGTACTTTTGCCGTACGGCAGACTGCACGTATTGCAGCATTTAATCCCGGAGCATCGCCTCCGCTTGTAAGAATTCCGAATTTTTTAACCTGTGAATTGCCCATTCTGTAAGTATAGCATGATAACGGCATTTTGTGTATAAAGAACTTCGTTCTTAGAAGTTTTTGTTTTCGGTAATGTGCTGCATTAAAAAAGTGGATGGCGTTATAGTAAAAAAGCGTAGTGCATTATTGACTTAGGTCCACTGTTCCCTTGTAATCCGCTATGTATTCGACAGCGATAAAATAGTTCCGCTCATCTTCTGGAGTTACTGCGTCTAAAATCTGGCCTAAAGTGATGCTCTTATTCATGGCATTTTTCTCTTTTTTGCACCCTGCACCCATTATATAACATGAGATTTCACTTTGTTATTGAAAATCTTCAGTTTTTGTAGGATTTTCGACCATAATAAAGGAAAAAATTGTACTGACGCTAGGCAGAGTGCGTAGTTGTAACTTTGCATGGTGTGTAGTTAGTACTTTGCAGGAACTGTAGTGTAGGCATGTCTAAGAAAGTGAACGATGCATAGCTTTCTCTTAGAGTAGGCTAAGGAAGCTGTTTATTCTGGGTATGAAAAGCTTGCATCTTAAAACAGGCTTTTTTTGCGTTCACTTTATTGACTTAGGTCAACTCTAGTGTTTTGACAAGAATACACTTTAGCCTTAAACTATAAGTCTATGGCTAAAAGAAAATACCGCATTCTGTTTGATGCACCTGTTACTATTATCTTTGTACTGCTGGGAATTGCAGTCTTTTTTGCAAATATCTTTATGAAAGATTCCCTGATTCCTCTTCTTTTTACATGCAGGAGCCTTAAAGCTGCTCTTCCTGAGGCTGCATTCAACTTTAAGAATGCCCTGGACTATGCACGCCTTATTCTTCATGTTTTTGCATACTTAGACTTTACCCATCTGCTGTTAAATGGAGTCCTTCTGCTTTTGATGGGCTCTATCCTTGAAGAGCGTTATGGAAGCCTTATGCTTTTCCTGATGATATTCATTGCTGCCCTAGTTTCTGGAGTCCTTACAGTCTGCGCTCCCTTACAGCCATTTTCAGGCTCGGACAGCATTGTTTTCATGATGATTATACTGCTTTCTCTTACAGCCCTTGCAAAACGGACAGTTCAGGTTTCCTGGCTTTTGGCATTTGTTATTTTTATTGCATATAAAGTTTACGGACATACATCCAGTGGAATTTCAAATATTCCTGGCCTTATTCAGGAAAACCTTACCCTGTTTATAAATTTAGCAGCTGGAATATGCGGAAGTCTTGCTGGATTCCTTATTGCTCCAAAAAAGGCGCGTAAGTCTCCTAAGTCTGACTGGAAAGCCGGCAATGATGACACAACTCAGTTGATGACGGATGTAACCCAGTAACGGACTATCTTTTTGGATAGAACACCTTCATCAGGTGTTCTTTTCCTGCAGTCCGCAGAGCTTCCCTTACAAGAGGCATGTTTTCCTTTCTGTTAAACTGCAGCAAAGCCCTTTGGAGCCTTCGTTCATGACCTCCACGGGCTACATATACCGATTCCAGGTGTCCGTCTTCTGTGAATTCATGAGGATTAAATCCTGTCCAGTACATGCACGTGGCAAGGCTTCCTGGAGTAGGGTAGAAGTCCTGCACCTGGTCTGGTACGAATCCCGTTTTTTTTAGATAGAGTGCGACCTCAATTGCTTCGTTTAAGCCTGCTCCAGGATGTCCTGCAATGTAATAGGGGACAAGATATTGCTTTTTTCCCAATTCTCTGTTTATTTTTTCATATTCTTTGCTGAAGTCTTCATATACGGCATGAGTGCTTTTCCTCATAAGCCGTAATACATTATCGTTTACATGTTCAGGAGCAACTTTTAGCTGTCCTGAAATATGGTCTTTGCACAGTTCATAAAAGAAAGTCTTGTCTTTATCCATCATGAGGTAATCAAACCTTATTCCGCTTCTTATAAAGACTTTCTTTACATTTGGAAGGGCCTTAAGTTTTCTTAGCAGTTCTACATATTCAGTGTGGTCTACCTTAACATTTGCACAAGGGCTCACTCCCATGCAGTCTTTTCCGGCACAGGCTCCTCTCTTTTCCTGATACGGACATGCATCTTTTCTGAAATTTGCAGTAGGTCCTCCGACATCATGAATGTATCCCTTAAAATCTTTGTCATGCGTCATAGCGGTTGCTTCTGCAATAAGGCTTTCATGGCTTCTGGATTGAATTCGCCTGCCCTGATGGAAAGTGATTGCACAGAATGAACATGCACCGTAACAGCCTCTGCTGCTTGTAAGGCTAAATTTTACTTCACTCAATGCAGGAATTCCTGTCTTTCCATTTTCAGCCGGCTTATCGTACATAGGATGCCATCTTCTTGTGAATGGCAGGCTGTATACGCTGTCAAATTCTTCTGTTGAAAGCGGCAGTGCTGCAGGGTTTTGTACTACAAAACGGCTTTCTGAAGGCTCTATTAATATGTGTCCGTTTATTGCATCAGTGTTCTGTTCCTGTACTATATAGGAGCGGGCGAACAGTTCTTTGCTTTGCGGTGTATTTTTGCTTATGTCTGCATAGCTTGGCAGCATGAGTGCTGTGTCAAGACTGACATTCTTGCAAATGACAGGCATTTCCTTAAGGGCCTTGCCGGCATTGCTTCTTGTTTGAGTTGCTTCCTTTGCAACCGTTGCTGTTCCATTACGGTATGATTCTACATATTCTTCAAGTGCCGGCACGTAAGGAGGAAGTTCGCTTTCTTTTCCTGTGAACCAACACGTCCCCCTTACATTGCGTATGTCTCGGATGTTTTCTCCTGCTTTAAGCCTTTGCGCAATTTCAAGAATGGCATGTTCTCCCATGCCATACATTAATAAGTCTGCCTTTGTATCTAAAAGAATGGAATGCTTTACAGTGTTTGACCAGTAATCGTAATGAGTCGTCCTTCTAAGGCTTGCTTCTATGCCGCCGATTAGGACGGGAACGCCTTTATATGCTTCCTTGATTTTTGAAACGTATGCAGTTAGAGCCCTGTCCGGCCTTTTGCCTGCGACTCCTCCATGTGCATAGGCATCTTCGCTGCGGGGCTTGTTATTTGCAGTATAATTGCTGACCATGCTGTCCATTGCACCTGCACTGACAAGAAAGCCGAGTTTTGGCCTGCCAAATACTTTAAAGCTTTCTGCAGCATGCCAGTCTGGCTGAGGAATAATGCCTACAGAGTAGCCGTGACTTTCTAAAAGCCGTCCTAGAAGGGCTGCTGCAAAACTTGCATGATCAACATAGGCGTCTCCAGAGACAAATACAAAATCTACTTCTGAAAGTCCGCGTTCCTGAACGTCTTCCATGGAAACGCATAAAAAGGGATTTGGCATGAATTAAATATACACCAATGTCTGCATTGGTTCTAGGGCTATTCATTAGCCATGCTCATTCTTCCATAAGGATTTTTACATCCCAGTCATGCAGCGAGATTCTTGTGCCTCTTGTATACTCTTTGCCTGTAAGCAAATCCTTTACAGAATCATAAGGACAGTCTAATTCATGCTGCTCAGGACTGTAATGCAGCATATAGTGAATCTTTTTGCCGTCGCCAGACGTTCCGCTCCTAATGATGACAGGCCATGTGCAATGAGGGATGGAATCAGTAATGCGAGCGCTTTCTGCTGCATTCCACAGAACTTTCTTTAAGGCATCCTTGCTTATAAAGCTGCCTACATGATAAGCCGTACCGTCTCCGTAAGAATTCTTTGTAATGCCAGCATAAGATCCCCAGTATCTGTGGCCGTATGTAGACACTGCCTTCGCTGTTGTAGGTACGATAAGTTCAGCAAAATAGGAGCATTCGCTTTCTGCAAGAGTCATGTGATGAGGCTCTACAAACTGACAGTATGTCATGCCCAGACAGTCGGTTAAAAGGTGAGGCTGTTCATCATCGTAGACCGTTGCCTGCTCGTCTGCTACAAAGCTCTTGAAGCTAGATACCATTATTCCGCCTTTTTGTACGAATTTCTTGAGTTTCATTATTGACTCTTCAGAAGCGCAGTAAAGTGCCGGTACTACAATCATGCTATATGCAGAAGGGTCTAAGGCATGAATGTCTACGACATCACATTCAATGTTCATTTCGTACAGGGAATCGTACATCCACCTTACAACATCATTGTAAGTAAGGTTTTTGTCGATCGGGAACCACTTGAATGCAGATAAGGATAAGCTGTCCGTTATAATGGCAACTTTATTTTCCTTTTTGAGAGTAGAAAGTCTTTCTCCAATGTCATTCCATTCTCTGCCAAAAGAGGCTGCTTCATTATATGTCGGGTTTGGTTCAAGATTGTGACTTAAAAGTCCTTTCCAATAAGTTTCAAATCCATTATGAATTGACTGCCATGACCAGTACATAACGCCCTTTGCACCGCTTGCCAGATGACTGTAGGCTTGCAGCCTTAACTGACCTGGATATGGAGTCCAATGCTTGAAGCCCTGAGCTTCTGTTTCAACAACAAGATAGCTGTTATTTTTTAGACTCCGTATGGAATCTCCACCGAAAGCAATTTCTGTGCCTGTAAGGAAATCTTGTGTAGGATGGTAGATGTCCGCCCCTGCTAGTGTTACTGCTTTTGATTCTTCCAGATGGCTTGCATCTGGCTGCACACCATAAGAATAACCGTCTTGAGCAATTGCTGCCCCTGACTTTCTCCATTCAAAATCAAAATTATGGGTAATAAACTGGTCTTCCCTTTTGTATTCACATATTATGTTTGACTGCCACATGAGGTAATCTGCAACGCAAGTCCTTAAAAATCTTTCATATTCACAGACTAGGCCTCCGTTTATGCATCCCCTCATGTCAGGTAAATCGTCCCATGCACTTATTGAATTGCTCCAGTAGGCAAGTCTGAATGCATCGTTGAACAGTCGTGGCGTTTTAAATTTTTCTTTTAGATACTCCTTAAACTTTTGCTGGGCATACTGTCCGTAATTTCCGTAATGTTTTGTCTCATTGTCTATTTGATATCCACAGACGGCTGGATTTTGAGCAACATGTTCTATTAGTTTTCTTATGATTCTTTCTGCATGAAATAAAAACGTAGGGTTCAATATGTCCATGCTCTGCCTCATGCCGTACAGCGCTTGGCCTTCTCTTCTTGTAACCATTATGGACGGATCTTTTTTTATGAGCCAGCTGGGAATTGCGTAAGTTGGAGTTCCGATAATAGCCTTCATTCCATATTTTTGCAAGGCATCAAGGACTTTATCTATATAAGAAAAATCAAATGTTCCATCAGAAGGTTCTTCCGTGCTCCATGTTGATTCTGCAATCCTAACAGTATTCATTCCTGCATCTTTCATCATTCCTATGTCTTTTTCTATGCGGTCATAGGGAATGTATTCTGGATAGTATGCAGCCCCAAAAATCAATCGTTCCATGTTTTTCCTCTTTTTTTAAATTATATACTGTTTTTTTTGCTAGGTACAACTTTTTTTATAAAATGCATTTGCTTAAAATGCATTTGTTTAAAATGCATTTACTTCCTGCTCTTAAGTCTGGCAGTAAGCTTGCTGTAAGCCATACATGATAAGTTTTTTTCGTGGAAAGAACTTTGTCAGGTATTTTATTGACTTAGTTTCTCTATCTGCCTGTAATAATCTAAAATAGTATTTATACTTTTTTATCTAAATGCTATATTTTATATTCTATGGAAATGAATGAAACTGAAGGCAGCATTGCTACTGAAAGTGCTTTAAAGCCTCCACGAGATTATAAGGTTGTTCTTCTCAATGACGATTACACAACAAAAGATTTTGTTGTGTATATCCTTGAGTCCGTATTCAGGAAAAATCAGCCTGAAGCTGTCGAGATAATGGAGTCTGTTCATAAGACTGGTAAAGGCGTTGCCGGCATATACACTTATGACATAGCTGCAACAAAGGCTCAAAAAACGGTAAAGCTTGCCCGAGCAAATGGATTTCCTCTTAATTGCACTTTAGAAAGCTGCTAGGCAGGATGGTTTTATATTATGGAAATAGATACACTTTTAAACAAAATAATTAATTCTGCATATAAGCATGCTGAAAAATTTCACCATGAGTACCTTACTCCGGAACATCTTCTTCTTGCATCGCTCGGATACGATCAGGTAAAGGATTTGCTGCTTACCTGCGGTGCAAATATAAGTACTATTGCTTATGAACTGGAATCATACATTTCAAAAAATGTTCCTGTTATAGAAAAAGGCAATGCAGATACATCCTTAGGCTTTAATTCTGTAATGGAGCGTGCCGGACGGCAATGCCTCAGTGCAGATAAATCCGTTATTACTATTTCTGATGTCCTTGTCAGTATGCTAGATGAAGAAAATAATTACTGTGCATATATACTGCAGAAAAATGGTGTTGTCCGTCTTACGCTGATTGAAGCCATAAGCGTTGCAAATAATAATGATGAATTCATGGAAACAGATCTTTCGGGAGCAGAAGTCAAAAAGAATTCATTTCTTGAAAAATATACTGAAAATCTTACTCTAAAAGCAAAGAATGGGGAGCTTGATGTCCTTATTGGCCGTGAAGAAGAAATAGAGAGGACCATTCAAATCCTTTGCCGGCGTACAAAAAACAATCCTCTGCATGTGGGAGATGCAGGTGTAGGTAAGACTGCAATTACAGAAGGCCTTTCGACTTTAATTGTACGGGATAAAGTTCCAGAGCTTCTTCGCGGTTATGAAGTCTATTCTCTTGATATGGGAAGTCTTCTTGCAGGAGCAAAATTTCGGGGCGATTTTGAAGAGCGCCTGAAAAAGGTGACAGAAGAACTCTTAAAGAAGCAGAAAGCAATTTTATTTATTGATGAAATACATACGATTGTGGGTGCAGGAGCTGTAGGAAATGGCGCTCTTGATGCTGCAAATATATTAAAGCCTGTTCTTACTAGTGGAAAAATAAGGTGCATAGGATCTACTACATTTGAAGAGTATACTAAGATATTTGAAAAAGACAGGGCTCTTGCAAGACGATTTCAGAAAATAGACATTCTTGAGCCGGCCCGTGATGACTGTGTAAAGATTTTAAGCGGCTTAAAGCCTAAATATGAAGATTATCACAGGGTAAGGTATCCTATGGCATCTTTGGAGTGTGCTGTAGATTTGTCTGTACAGTATCTTACAGACCGCCGTCTGCCAGACAAGGCTATAGACATAATGGATGAGGCAGGAGCATATGTCCGCATTCATGCTAAGAGGTCTTCTGCAAAGCCTGTTGTTTCTGAAAATATAATCAGGCGGATTACTGCAAAAATGGCTCGCGTTCCGCTTGAAAATATTACTGTAAATGAAAAGGATAACCTAAAGAATATAGAAGAAAACTTACAGTCTCAGATATTTGGCCAGGATGAAGCTGTCCGTGCAGTAAGTCTTGCCGTAAAGAAAGCTAGAGCGGGATTTCGTAACATGGAACGGCCTGAAGCGGTATTTCTGTTTGTCGGTCCTACAGGTGTCGGCAAGACGGAACTTACCAAAGTTCTTGCTGATACGCTTGGAGAAAAGCTCTTGCGCTTTGACATGAGTGAATATCAGGAAAAATATACTGTAAGCCGATTGATTGGTTCTGCTCCAGGATATGTAGGTTATGAAAATGGAGGTGTGCTTACAGATTCTGTGCGTAAGGAACCTCATTCAATTGTCTTGTTTGACGAAATAGAAAAAGCTCATCAGGATATATACAATATTCTTCTGCAGGTTATGGATTATGGCATTCTTACTGATAATCAGGGGCGTAAAGCTGATTTCCGTAATTGCATAATAATCATGACAAGTAATGCCGGCGCTCGTGACATGGAAAAGGGGTCCGTAGGATTTGGAACGGGTTCTGTGTCTGCTTCTGATGACAGGGCCACCTTAAAAGATGCTGTGGACAAGGCATTTTCTCCTGAATTCAGAAACCGTCTGGACTCTGTAATTCCATTCTTTCATCTTTCTGAAGAAATTACTAATGATATTGTGCGTAAAAATATCTCTAAAATATCAGAACGGCTTGCTCAAAAGAATGTTAGGCTTGAAGTTTCTGACGCTGCAGTTTCATATATTGCAGGAAAAGGGTACAGCAGGGAATTTGGAGCGAGAAATATAGCCCGTACTTCAGAAGAGCTGATAGCATCTCCTTTGGTGGATGAGCTTTTGTTTGGAAAGCTGAGCAACGGCGGCCGTGTTTGCATAGATATTGCTGGAAAGGAACTTTCTTTTTCGTATGAATGATTCTTTACTTATAAATGATGGTTTAATTATAAAATTTCCTGAGCCTCATGCTGAATATAAAGGAATTTGCCTTATAACAAAGGATATAAATGTACAGCTCTTATTTTCTGCTTATATGCAGGGAGTTTTTCCTTGGTTTAATGAAGATGAAGGAGATCCTGTAATCTGGTATTCTCCTAATCCTAGATTCTGCATGAGAATAGAAAACCTTCATGTTCCTAGGAGCCTTGAACGGTTTTTAAAGCATAATCCGTATACGTATACTATGGATACATGTTTTTTACGCGTTATGGAAGAGTGCCGGTCTATGAAGAGGGATGGGCAGGCCGGTACATGGATAGGCGAAAAAATGATAAATGCATACTCAGAGTTTCATCATGCAGGCTATGCCCATAGTTTTGAAGTATGGCATGAAGAAAAGCTTGTCGGTGGTTTTTACGGAGTATTGATTGGAAGTGTTTTCTGTGGAGAATCTATGTTTACAAAGATGGACAACAGTTCTAAGAGTGCATTCGTTCTTTTTGCAAGAGCTTTTGCCGAATGTGGTGGAAAACTCATTGACAGCCAGGTTTATACTGACAATATTGCCCGTTACGGGGCAAGCAATATAAGCAGGGATGCTTTCCTCAGGTTGGAAGCAGAATACCTTTACCGTCCCTTGGAATGTGACTTGAAGGAACGGTTTTTAGAAATAGCGAATTAAATTCGCAATCGAATTATATTCGATGCATTTCCGTAAAAACTTTTTCGCTCATTAAATTTATTTCTACGCCAAGATTGTGGCATTCTTCTGTCAAATCTTTGCGTGCTCCGTCAATGTCGATTGATGCCTTTTCAAAATCTACCATCATCATCATGACAAAGTTTCCGCTCAAAATTGTTTGAGTAATGTCTACTATATTGATTGATTTTTCTGCAAGGTATGCTGAAACCTTTGCAATGATGCCGACTTTATCTCCGCCGACTACTGTAATAATTGCTTTCATATTTTAGGAATATTAACGCATAATAGATTTATTTACAAGTAAGGGGACTGTTTTCTTGTTAGAAATCGTGTTATAAAACCTTAAGGAGTTGCGTCGTAATTCTCTAGATAATAGTTTAGCAACTCTCTAGATAATTGTGTCATAAGTCTCTAGAAAATCGTGACATAAAACCTATAGGTCCTTGCTAAAGAATAGAGAAACTGGGCACTACTTGCAGAAAATTCATTACAAATTGCAGTTTTGCTAAAAAAGTTTCGGTTATAACCTAAACTTTTATTGCTTTTGTAAAAAGTTTCGGTTATAATGGAAACAAATGAAACAAAGTGTTTTAGACAGAGCCTGTGCAGATGAAATCATATCTCTTTATAAAGACAAGCCTGTAATAAAAGTCATTCAGGGAATACGAAGAAGCGGAAAGTCATTTTTACTTTCGCTTATTGAAAAAAAATTAATTGAAAAAGGCATTTCACCTTCACAGATTTTGA
>JAILPY010000154.1 GCA_024699235.1 Treponema sp.
TTTGGATCACATCCAACTACTAAAACTTTTTTTCCAAGTTCAAGCAAACCTGCTGTCAAGTTCTGTGTTGTGGTTGACTTTCCAATTCCACCCTTTCCATAAATTGCTATCTGTCTAAGTTTTTTTGCCACGTTACTGCTCCTATTTTACAAACTAAATAATTTTTTATTTACAAATATCAACCATGGGAAAAGTTTTCCCTAAAGTTCACATTTTTTGAAAACAAAGAGTAAACCTGTTTTGAAACCTCTGTTTTACCAGGTATACCAATTGCATCCGCACGACATCTGTTACAATGCAGAAAAAGTTCTATATACTTTCCTGCAGCTTCATAAGCTTCTTCCAAATCCACACAATCAGGTGCTTTTTCATTTTTTAACTTTGCCTGAGGGATAAGCGGAATGATGTTGTACTTTTCAGCACCAACTTCTGCCACAGCATAAGCAATATCCCTAATGTGCTTACCGTTGATGCTAGGAACCAAAACTGTATTTACTTTTACAGTAATGCCTGCATCTGCTATTTTTTTAATTCCTTCAAGCTGATTTTTTATTAATATCTCAGCTCCCTCCACTCCTTCAATTTTCTTTCCGTGGTAGATTATATAATCATTAAGTTGAGCCTCAATTTCAGGGTCAATAGCATTGACAGTCACTGTAAGACTGTCAATGCCCAACTCTATCAGCTCTTCAGCTCTTTCAGAAAGCAACAGACCATTGGTACTCATACATCTAAAAAGCTGAGGAAATTCCTTCTTTATAAGAGTAAATGTCTTTATTGCATTATCCCCCACAAGAGTATCACCAGGACCTGCAATTCCTGCAACGGTGATTTCAGGTTCTATTTCAATAGCCTTCTTTATGAGTGTAATTGTTTCTTCTGGCTTTAGAACACAAGAAGAAACCCCCGGTCTGTTTTCGGTCGTGTTTATTGACCTTTCGCAAAAACGGCAAGCTATATTACATCCAGGACAAACAGGAAGATGAATGCGTCCAGTACTGGCAGCATGCTGTCCAAAGCAAGGATGCCGTAATGTCAATTCTGAAAAAGATGCTGGCATAATGCTCCTTTAGTTATTGCTGAAGAGAGGTGTACTCAAATATCTGTCTCCAGAATCAGGGAGAAGAACAACAATATTCTTTCCTTTATTTTCTGGACGTTCAGTCAATATTTTTGCTGCTTTAAGAGCAGCTCCACTAGAAATTCCAACTAAGATACCTTCACTCTGAGCAAACAGACGTCCCTCTGCAAATGCATCATCATTTTCAATTGGAATGATTTCATCATAAACTTTTGTATTCAGAACAGCAGGAACGAAACCTGCTCCAATTCCCTGAATCTTGTGAGCACCAGCTGTTCCTTTGGAAAGGACCGGACTTGATGAAGGTTCAACAGCAACAATTCTTACGTTAGGATTCTTTTCTTTAAGATATTCGCCAACACCAGTCAATGTTCCACCAGTTCCTACACCAGCAACAAAGATATCAACCTTGCCGTCTGTCTGTTCCCAAATTTCAGGACCAGTTGTCTTTTTATGAATTGCAGGATTTGCAGAGTTTACAAACTGACCGGGAATAAAGCTTCCAGGAGATGCTGCATGAAGTTCTTCTGCTTTGGCAATAGCACCCTTCATTCCTTTTGCACCTTCTGTAAGGACAATTTCTGCACCATAAGCCTTCAAAAGATTACGCCTTTCAACACTCATTGTTTCTGGCAAAGTAAGAATTGCATGATATCCTTTTGCAGCGGCAACAGCAGCAAGACCAATTCCGGTGTTTCCACTTGTAGGTTCAATAATCGTTGCACCCGGTTTCAAAAGACCTTTTTCTTCTGCATCCTCTATCATTGCAAGGGCAATCCTGTCCTTTACGCTTCCGGCAGGATTCAAGTACTCAAGCTTTGCAAGAATCACTGCATTTTTAATTCCTGATTTTTTTGAATACCCATTCAATTGCAAAAGAGGGGTTTTTCCAATCAATTCCAACGCGCTCTGTTTAATGTCTGACATATTTGCCTCCTACGTTCATATAAAGTTTACGAAAAGAAACATACATAAAAGTCTACGCTTATGCAGTTCTAGTAAAAACTTTCTAATGCTTATGAATTTTATTTACGAAGATGTATAGACCGCATGCAATGCATAACGGCATCACCATCACTTACTAATACAGTCTTTGCGTAAATCTTAAGTTATTAATGTAAAATAGATTTTTTGGTGAAAACTCTGCCTAACAAAAAAGACAGCAGAGACACATCCGTCCGTTGCGGAAATTTTCACGGACTAATTTTTCAAAGTAGATTTCCATACTGTGCCTCCTATGTTTTTGTAAGTTAATTCCTATTAAACTTATAGGTTTTATATACATCATATTTCACACCTTGTCAATAGGTTTTTATAATTATTTTGTGACTATAGCCTTTAAGGCAAGACTTCTGCTTCCAAACCTGGCAGTCAGAAAGATCCAAGCATTCCTTACAAGCAACAGGAAATAAATAAATAAAAATTTAACGGCTTAGATTAAAATATTTTGCATATATGCCATTCATTTCCAAAAGCTGCTCATGAGTTCCACGTTCCTGAATGCTACTATTACCTATTACAAGAATTTCATCAGCATTTTTTATGGTAGAAAGCCTGTGAGCAATAGTTATAGTTGTTCTGTTACGGCTTAGTCTGTCAAGACTTTGCTGAATGTAAAGCTCACTCTCATTATCCAGTGCGCTAGTTGCTTCATCAAGTATAAGAATTGGAGGATTTTTTAAAAATACACGTGCAATGGATATTCGCTGTTTCTGTCCACCGCTTAAGCGCACTCCCCTTTCTCCACAAATTGTATCATAACCATCTGGCAGACTCATGATATAATCATGTATATTAGCTTGTCTTGCAGCTTCAACTATCTGTTCAAAAGTTGCATCTGTCTTTCCGTAAGATATGTTTTCTCTTATACTGCCACCAAACAGATATACGTCTTGCTGTACGATTCCTATTGAATTCCTAAGGCTTTTTATTCTTACATTACGTATATCCTGATTTCCTATTTTTATAGCACCGCCAGTAACGTCATAAAAACGGGGAAGCAGAGAACAAATTGTTGTTTTTCCTCCACCGCTCGGACCAACCAATGCAATAGACTTGCCGCTTTTTATTTCAAAGCTTACTCCACTTAAAACTTTTTCATTATTGTCATAAGTAAAACTTACATCATCAAAAACTATAGAACCTTCTGGATCAATTAATTCAACGGCATCTTTCCTATCATTGATTTCTGAAGGAGTTTCTATGATTTCCAAAAAACGGTTAAATCCGCTAAAACCTTTCTGAATCTGTTCCGTTAGTTCAATCAAAATCTGAATAGGACTTACAAATATTCCTATATAAAGGGCAAACATAGCAAGATCTCCGGCAGACATCTGACCATAAGAAATTAAAAGGCCACCTACAACTAATGTTGCAGCATAAATAATGCCTATAAAAAATCCATTTCCTGCCTGAAATATTCCCATCGCACGATAATTCTCTTTCTTAGAAGCCATGAAGGCTTCATTTCCCTTAGAAAATTTTGCCTTTTCTACATTTTCATTCGCAAAAGCCTGAACAATCCTAATTCCAGAAAATGAATCTTGAAGAATACCATTTATCTCTCCGATTTTTTTACGGTTATCTGCGAAAGTATTAACCATACGCTTACGTTGCTTTAATGAAAAAATAAGCATACATCCGGCAAGAATAAGAAGAATTAATGCCAGTTTCCACTGAATCATAAAAAGAAATATAAAAGAACCTATTGCCTTTATTGAAGAAATAAACATATTTTCAGGAGCATGATGAGCCATCTCAGATATATCAAATAAATCTGAAATAAGACGACTCATCATGGTACCCGTATTATTCTTATCATAATAACTAAAAGAAAGTCTTTCATAATGCTCAAAAAGTTCCTTTCGCATGTCACGTTCCATAAGAGCGCCCATAATATGCCCCTGGCAACTAACATAATATTTGCAAAAAAACTGAATTATATATGCTAAGATCAAAGCAAAAGCCACATAAGGAAGACTATGGAGGATAATATCCCTGTCTCTAATAAAAAGAGTTTTTGTAAGGTCTCTCAAAATCTGAGGATAAGCTACATCAATTACACTAATTACAGCAGCACAGAATAAATCAAGATAAAAGGAAAAGCGGTAAGGTCTATAATATCTTATGAATTTTCTAAAGGTTGACATGCTGTCAATTCTACAGAATTGTCAGTAAAACAGCAACTAAAGCATATGAAATCCTGTTTATTGCCTGACTAAAATTTTAGGCTTGAAAACTTTTCTTCATAACCTATGCTTTATCTCTTTTGCATTAAATTCGAATATTTTTATTAAAAATGTTGTAATAACAACATTAACTTATTTAAATTTACAGTAAGCTTTATCTAACTTACTTAAAG
>JAILPY010000061.1 GCA_024699235.1 Treponema sp.
TTTTTGATTCCGACTCCTGTATCTTTTATCTTGACTGTGAGACTGACATTTTTATCGTCAATTTTTGTATGGCTTATAGAAAATGTGACAGAACCTTCTTTTGTATATTTTACGGCATTAGTAAGAAGATTCAGTACGCATTGCTTTATTCTTATGCTGTCTCCATACATTATCTTTGGAATTGAAGGCGATACATCTAAGTAAAATGCAAGGTTCTTTTTTCGTGCCCTTTCTCCAATCATGTTTACAAGATCAATTACAATGGAAGATACGTCATAATTTTCGGGCTGAAGCTCCATTTTGCCGGCTTCAATTTTTGAAAAGTCTAGAATTTCATTTACTATTTCAAGAAGGTTTACTCCTGCATTTTTAATATTGGCAGCATATTCCAGTATGGTCTTATCTTCTGATTCCCTCAGAATCATTTCATCCATTCCTAGCACTGCATTTATAGGAGTTCGTATTTCGTGACTCATGTTTGCAAGGAAAGCGCTTTTTGCCTGCGATGCCGCGGCATTGCGCTCTGCTTCGCTTCTGAGCCTTTCTCGTTCTGCACGCTCTTCATCTATGTTTTCTACTGCCCAGATTACATGATGGAGAGTGCCGTCTTGATTTCTGTCAATCAGAATGAATCTTGCCCTGCACCAATAATTTAGTATGCTGTAGAATTCTTTTGCAATTGTTATCCTTCCTTTCATGCGCTCTTCAAGAGTGCTGAAATCAAGGAAGTTCATAAAGTCTTCTTTTGCTCCGTCTCCAAGATCTTTTATCCTTTCTTCCATAACGTTGCGGACAGTTTCCCTTGCCTTTCCATAGGCTCGCGCTACTGCATCTGCAATGTCACTTCGGCTGTGAATTTCTTTGAAAGTATCTGAGTTTAGGTCAAGTTCGTGCATCGAAACGTACATGCTTGCAAGAAACCGGCTTTTGTTATTGCTTGCCGCCAAAGCTTCTTCCTTTGCTTTACGTTCCCTTATGGTCTGCTCCCGTATGTAGTCAATGTATTCCCTCATCTGGCCAGCCATTTTACGAATGTCTTCTGCAAGTTCTCCGATTTCATTTTTGGACTTATATGGAATAGAAATGTTTAGTTCTCCCCTGGCAAGTTTTGTAGAGGCTTTGCTTATTGTCCGCAGCGGATTTATTACAACTTTCATTCCAAGCAGTATAAGAAGTAAAAGTAAGGAGCACGTAATTAGGAATACTGTTATGGTGAACATAACGTGATTCATCATATTCCTTTTTATTTCATCAGAAGAAATTGCTGTTATTAGTTTCATCCCATTTTCAAGAGAGTTATGGAATCCGTAATAAGAAATAGAATTCCAATAGAATTGCGTCATCTTAGATTTTTCTGTGCATTGCCTGAGATGAGTAAGTATTTCTCTTATTTCCGCTGAGTGAGCTACGGATTTTTGAAACATGTTAGCATTGCTGTAGTAAATCAGATTATTTGAAAGTCCTATAAGTATAGACAGCATATTTTCATTCTGTGCGTTATCAATAATTTCCTTTATTGATGCTAAGTTTATGTCCATGCCCACAACGCCTAAAAGGTCTGATTTGCTGTTGTATAAAGGAATTACATACGAAATTATGTTTGCATTGATATTTTTGTTTATGTAAGGATTAGTCCATACTGGTGCGTGACTCCATATCGGAAGATAGTACCAGCCTACATTCTCAATGTCTGTCGGAGAATATTGCAGCAGGTCTACGGGCTTTATGCTTATATATCCATCTTTTTTGTCACTTTCAAGAAAAATTCCTCTGCTTCCCCCAAATTTATCTACGTTCATGCGAAAGTATATGGCAACTACTCCTTCTGCTATGGAGGTTATGGATGACATTTGTTTTTCAAGCTCTTCCATATATTTATTTTCATAGTCTGGATCTGTAAGTATCCTTTCTTCGTCTATAGTTCTAAGTATGTAATCCCCTGAAATCTTTATTGAATTTTCTATGGAAGCAAAGCAAGAATTAAGTTTTAGCTCATTCTTTTCTGATATCATCTTAAGTGACTGTATAAACTGATTAGTCAGGTTTTCTTTGTGCTGCAATAGTGATGTTATAGATGCCAGAAAAAAAGTGATCATTATTGCAAATGTGAAACTTATAATTGTAAGTACTTTTAGCGAGTAAAAGGGATTCTTTTTCATGCCTTGACTTTAACTCCATTTCCGCCAGATTCTTTGACAATGTAGCACTGTTGTACAGCACGATGGTAGTTTGTTTTTATGCTTGCCGCCAGGTCAACTTCTACTATTCCGACTGACAGTGTAACAGAGAGGCTCTCTTTGACAGATTCGCATAGAGTTTTGAATTTTTCTTCTGCAGCCTGAATGTCGATTTCCAGAAAGAAAACAAATTCGTCTCCGCTCCAGCGGAACATTATTTCCTGTTCTCCTATAATCTTTTTTGAAAGCTTGACTATTTCTTTAAGGAGCATATTTCCGTCACGTGTTTCGGAAATTGATTTAAAGCGGTCAATGTCAAACATTGCAAGGCTTTTGTAGCGTACGGTATTAAATACTCCATCTTCTCCGTAAGCATCTTTAAGGTAGTTGCGGTTTGGCAGTCCTGTCAGAGGATCTTCCGGTACAGATAGGTTTATGAAATCTTTATGTGAACTTAAAATTTTGTCAGGCTTTATAGTAACTATTATTACCAGCAGCAGGAAAAGAAGCGCAAAAGTTGTTGCTATAGAAAACTTTATGCTTATTTGACTGCTGTCTATATTGAATGACTGTACCACAAGATACCAATCTAATGTAGGCAGGTAGCGAGTCATGCGGAATCCCCCAATCCTGCGTCCTGTGTAAGTAAAGTCATTTGCATCAGCATTATCAGCAATGGCATCTGAAATGTATGCATTTTCTATGTTTGAGGGGTCTGTGTCCACCTGTACAAGGCCGTCGTTATCTATAAGGTTAACCTTTACATCGTAATCATTTTCAGCTTTTAGCATTATGTTTTGCAGGTCATCCATGAAAAGTCCTACTCCTGCAACTCCGAGCAGCTTTCCGTCAGCATCGCATATCTTAATATTTATGAAAATCGTCCATCTAAAGTCGTTCAGTTGGTCTCTGTCTGTATCAAGATCGACTCTTTTGTCTGAATCTACAAATATCTTATACCAGATGTCATAAGGTTCTTCCTGAGGATTTACGATTTTTCCAATGCCGTAAGGTGTGTAATAGCAGTGTGTTTTTTCAGAAATTACGAATGCTACGGTATAACCGAAATTTTCCTTTATGGAAGTAAGATATTCCTTAAGCTTTTGTTCTGTAACATGAGTTGTCGAATGACTTTCTTCAATAAGCGTTTGCTTTATAAGAGTATCGCATGCAATGCTTTCTGAGACCACCAGTGATTTAGATATGTTTGTATTTATGCTGTCATATATGTGAGATGCAATCAGCCTGTTTTTAAATTGCTTCTGTTCCTTATTTACCAGTAAATCAGGAATTTCAAGCATGAATATTATTGCAATGAGTATAATGATTATTACAGAAAGAATTTTTCTTTTCATAAATTTATTGTATATTATGAATTTTCATTTGGCAAATAAAAATTCTAATGAGCTTTCTGCAATTACAGAAAGTTATGTGTTATAAAAATAACTAGTCAAAACATCCTTTTAAAGGTAAAATGCTAATATGAAAATAGCAATTACTTTTGATAAAGATTCTGGAAATGTTTTTCAGCATTTTGGTAAAACTCAGTTTTTTAAGATTTATGAAATAGAAGGTGGAAAAGTTGTTTCATCTGATGTTATTGATAACGGGGGAAATGGGCATCATGCACTTCCTCCTTATTTGAAAAGTCTTGGAGTTGAAACGTTGATTTTGGGAAACAGAGGACAGGGGGCTGTCGATGCTATTGCAGCTTCTGGACTTAAGGAAATTCCTGGAATTACTGGATCTGCTGATGTTGCTGCTGACCTTTTTGCAAAAGGAGAGTTAAAAGGCAATTTTGATGCAAAGTGTGACCATCACGGGGAGCATCACGACCATTAATTTTCGTATTTAGATAATATGAATTCCTAATCTTTTATTATATGTATTTGGAGCAAGATGGCAGAATGGCATGTCTTGCTCCTGTTTAAATTTATCTGGCTGAGATTACTTGAGTCGATTATAATGAGCTTATAAATATTATTGTTCTAAAATCTGTATTTCATCTGCAAAAGATTGCAACCCATCTGAATAATATTTTCTTTTATATCGTTTTATCCTATATTTTAGGATAAAGAGGAGTTTTATGTTAATTAATAAAACTAATTTGAATAATAATGTGCGTTTATTTGCACCTGCACACTTTTATCGTTCAGCACTTACTATTGCAGTTCCAATCATGCTGCAGCAGCTTATTCAGAGTATGGTATCTCTTATTGACAATTTTATGGTCTCTGGATTAGGAGATATCTCTATGTCTGGCGTAAATGTTGCCGGACAAGTTCTTTTTGTATTCATGATTTTTGTTAATACAATCTGCATGTCTGGCGGAATATTTATGACTCAGTTTTACGGGGCAAAGAACGTTGAAAGGATGAAGCAAGTCTTCCGCTTTAAGCTGGTTATGGGACTTGCTGCCATAGTTCCGTATTTTCTTGTCTGCATTCTTTTTCCTCGGCCTGTACTGTCCCTTATGCTTATTGGAAATACGCAGGCAGATTTGATTTTGGATGAATCTGTAAAGTATATCCGCATTATGTTCTTTATGGGAATCCCTATGACAGTCTCTATGTGCATTGCAAGTTCCCTTCGTGATATGGGGCAGGTAAAGCTGCCTTTGATTGTAACTGTTGTAGCAACGCTTACGAATACTGCGTTCAACTGGCTTTTGATTTACGGTAATATGGGCTTTCCCCGTCTTGAAGTAAGGGGAGCTGCAATTGCTACAGTTATTGCAAGGTCTGTTGAGTTTATAATTTTTATTGTCATTTACATTAGAAATAAACCTGAGTTTGCTTTCCGCCTGCTGGACTTCTTCAAGATAGACGGAAAGCTTTTCCGTGAAATTTTGAAAAAGGGTGCATTTGTTCTTTTCTGTGAAATGGTGTGGGTAATGTCAGAAACTGTTACCACTGCAATTTACAATGGAAGGGGAGGAGCTGACGTAGTTTCTGGAATGGCATCTAGTTTTGCAATTGCAAATCTTTTCTTTGTTGCATTTGGCGGCATTTATAATACTACCGGTGTAATTATGGGAAAAACTCTTGGACAGGGAAAGCTTGACCAGGCCCGTCAGGAAAAGACTTGGCTTTTATCAGGAGCCGCTGTATTTGGTCTGTTCATGATGCTGTTTGGCTTTGCTACAACTTTTATCATTCCTTTAGTTTTTGGACGGTTAAGTCAAAGTGCAATAGCAATTTGCCGCAATATGGTTATATTGATGTCATTCTTTATGCCTATATGGGTTTACATGAACTCTCAGCAGGCTGTTGCCCGTGCTGGAGGAGATACCGCTATGGGTGCCTATACAGATGCAATGATTACTATTTTTGTTATGATTCCAATGGTTTTTCTCTTAGGAATTTTCACTCAGATAGGTCCTGTCATGATGTATCTGTATGTAAAGCTTTTGGATTTCATAAAGGTAGTTGTATTCCATATCTGGTTAAAAAAGGAAAGATGGCTAAAGAATCTTGCTAAATAAATTATTGGTGCATAATATGCATGCTTATGCAGTCAGGGTTCTATGACTATATAAGTATGCTCTGTTTTGGTAAATGTTTTCTGTGTAAATTTGAATGCCACCGTCGAGTCTTCTGCAGTACCGGCTTTTATTAGCAGTATGCCGTAAGGCCTTATTTCATGCTGAGCATTAAAGGCATAGCATAAGGGACCGTCATATTTATAGCCGTCTGCATCATAGTCAGTTTTGTGTAAATTCCACATATAAGAATTGTCTTTTGTTTTGCAAGCGCAGAAAATAGAAAACTGCTTAAGAAGTTCTTCCATGGATTTTTGAGTTGCATTCGTAATAGCCTGTATATTTACGTATGAATTTGTTGCCATGCTATTAATGAGGGGTGTCCCTCCGTAATTGTTAAATAGCCATTTTCCGAATGTATATGCAACAGCATAAGAAAGCATTGCATGATAGTGCGATTCTCCTCTGTATTCGAGTCCGCATTCTGCATATCCCCTGTTAAAAAGTGCCAGCCGTGAATTGAGGCTTTCATTCTTATTTTTTTCGCTAAGGATGTCTTCGCATAATAGGGCCATCATTTCATTGAATGCATCGTTCGGAACTAAATCGTAATTTAAGGTTTTTTGTTTGTACTGAATCATGTGCTGAAATTCATGCGCAAGCGTTAAGCTGCATATATCTATATCTGCTTCTGCCCATTGAGAATCTATGTAAATATATTTTCCTGCATTTGAATGTCTTATTGCCCTGCTTTCATAATCCTTTCCCCTTGGAAAATAATCCTTTGAAGAAAAATATCCTACGACTCCATTATTCTTCATGCCTATGTCATATAAGATAATGTTTATTTTTTTGCCAGTTTCACTGACGTATTCTATTGGTTTTGTCTCAAAATATTTTCCATTGTAATTACAGAACATCTCATCAGACTCTTTACCAAAAATCTTGCGTATTTTCATATACATACTGTCAAATTCTTTGGAAAGGATTTCTGCTGAATTCTGCAGCTTTTCTGAATAATAATCATCAATAATCCATACGTAGCAGTATGTTCCTTGAGAAGCAAGGTGCGCAGGCCTTTCCTTATATTCTGACATTTCAGAATTTACATCAATATATATATTTTTTTGACTGTTATTACTGTATTTTTTTTCTTTAAGCGTCTTATTTCTTTTTTCCCTGTTTTCTTCTTCTGGATTAAATGTTATAAGCCTTTCATGTTTAGTAAATGTTTTCGGCGGTGTAAAATCTGAACTTGGAGTTATATAACTGCTTGCTTTAAGACTGTCGCTGTTTTTTGCATTTAAATAAATTCCTAACGCTGAAGTTACGCATTGAGCTTTGTCCTTTGGTATTACATTCTGTCCTTCATTTGTTTTTGTTATATATATCTTTGCATCAATAGGAACGTTTTCTATTATTAAGGACTGGACTTCGTTAGAAACTTCATATATGTGTGCATTACCTGAAGTTTCTAGTTTTTCATAATCAATCATCCTGTCATTTTCGTTACATGCTGTTAAGAGTAATATAAGTGAAAAAGACAGGATGATAAAGTGTTTCATGTTATTTTATAGACCAGACAGACCCGTCTGTCCTTCCGAAAATTTCCTCCTCGTACATACATTCTGCAGTAGTGCATGGGGTATGGTATTCACCGCTGCGGACTGCCCTGAACTGGAATTCTACCTGCTGAACTCCTGCAGGAAAATAATTCCAGAAAAATTGGACTTCGGAATCGTATATTCCTTTGTATGAAAGTCCTCGTGCATATGCTTTTTTTGCATTGTCTTCTTCCGGTATTTCAGCAAGAGTTCCAGTTGTTACAAATGCCGTATTTAAAATTTCACATCCAGCAGGAACAGGGGAACGGACCGCAACATATTCAGCCCTTATTCTTGAAGAGACTGTTACACGTTGCCTGTAGACGTTTCCTGCAACCAGTTCTTTGCCTGTTACAGGCTTACCAGTCTTTACATCTGTAATTTCTGTATATACGCATAATCCTTCGTCTCTTGCAGTCTGTTTTTCTGCAGGAACTGCATATTTCAATGAAGCAGTATAATACAAATTGCCTTGGCCTGATTTGCTGAATTCCACGTTTACTTCATTGTCTTTTGGAACGATTGTCGTTTCTGCAGGCTGTGCTGTAACTCCTTTAAATGTACCGCCTAATTCTTTTGATCCATTTAAAAGAACTTCTGCAGTAAAGTCTAGGTGTTCCAGGTCATTGCTTTTTATGTATTCATTCAGCGCAATAAGGATTCTGCTTGTAACAGCCGTTGACTGCCATCTTCCGTTATGAGCCTTTTGCATTTTTAAAAGTTCATATACGCAATGCGGGTTTATGTTATCCTTTTTATTAAGCTTTGTAAACAACTGTAAAAGCAATGCATACCTTTCTGAATCATCATTAAAGAAACACCATCTGTGATTTTTGTATTTCTGAGAAATATCAATTCCCCTTGATGTCATCCTTGTAAATGAGAGTATTTTCTGTGCAAGGGCTTCTGCATGTGCAGTGTCATTTTTTGCAAGATATGCCAGTGCTGTAAGTTCAAGGCTCTCAACGTCTGCAGCATCATTATTTGTGATAGCAGAAAGAATGCTGTCATTTACATCCGCACCCAACAAGGCTGCTGCGTAACTGGCATAGGCTGCATCATAAAGAGACCATGCGTATTGACTGTCATCTAATGCATGCTCGGCTTCTTTTACAAGGTATGAAGCCAGTTTCTTAAGGTCTATGTTTCCTGTCGGAATGCCATTCTGCTTTGCAAGCGCTGCAATTTCTGCAATTCTCATGGAAACATAAGGACTGCTTTCTGTTCCGTTTTTCCAGTACGGGAACCCTCCGTCTTGCTTTTGGGCAGAAACCCAGCTTTGAATTTCCTGTTCAGCGACGCCTTTTGGATACATTACTTCGCTATTAAGTCCGAATACATGTATGTAGTCCCCGAAAGCAACGAGAGGTAGTACTGCTGCAGAACGCTGTTCCATGCATCCGTAAGGATAGTGGAATACGTAACTGACAGCTTCACGTAATACGCCTAGGCGCGTAGGGTCAAGCTGTACGTAAAGGCTGTAGCGTCCGTCTTCTGCATCTTGAGGAATAAGTATTTTTTCCTGTGCCTTGTTTTCTGTAGTTCCAGTTACTGTCACTGTTTCAAAGATATAAGGCTTTTCTATTTGCAGAGGCAAAAGAATTTTCTCATTTACGTTATTTCCAGTAATTACAAATTCAACCGTTATCCAGCCTTGCTTTATGGCTTTGACAGAGAACATTAATGCCTGCGTTTTGTTTGCGGCTACTTTTATTTTCTTCCCGGATTTTTTTTCTGCAAGGACTGCAGAACCTGGAAGTTTCTGAATGTCATCTTTGTTCTGTTTCTGTCCTGTCTGTTCTATTCCGTCATAGACATTCAGCTGGACGCTCACGCTTTGAGCTTTGTTTGTAAGGTTTGAAATGACTACTCCAAGTTCTCCCTTATCATCAACCCTAAGCATCCTAGGCAAGGCTGTCCGTACTGAAATAGGTTCGCATACAGAGATTTCATTTTCAGAGCATCCAAAGTTATCGTCTTCCAGTGCTACTGCTGTAATTCTGTATGATGTAAGTGAGTCTGGGAGGGTGACTGTGCATGTAGCCTTTCCATTTTTATCTGTAGTTAAAGCAGGTTCAAATATTGCTGTAGGCTCAAAATTGGATCGTACTGCCATGGCAGAAGACTGTTCGTCAGAAACGCTTCCGTCTGCTGCTGCAAACATTACTGCAGCAGACTTACTTTTGTACATGCGAGGAATTCCGTTTATTGCTCCAGATGTTTCTAAATAAATAGAATCCTCTTCTGTAAGCTGTTCCTGTTGGATTAAAAGTGAGCGGGAATCACCACCCTTTGTATGATTGTAAAATCTGCTTCTGCTGTAGAAATATTCCAAAGGATTCTGTACGTGATAATTGATTAAGTCAAGAATGCCTCTGTCTACTGCCATCAATGCTATGCTTGCATTTTTTACAGGCTTACCGCTTTGAGTTGCCGTCAGTGTTATCTTGGCTTTGTTTCCAGGCTGATAGCTTTTTTTGTCGCTTTCGATTTTTATGTCAATTTTCTTAGAGTCTGTATTTACGTGGAGGGCGGTTACTCCGTAATAGCTTTTTGGCAGTTCTTCTTTTTGTTTTTTCCTGACAGAATATGTTGATACAGAAACATATATTACTGGCACGTATGAATCTTCTATATTAACGTCTAATACAGATGTCGGTTCTGTAACGTTTATTGTTTTTTGAGACAGGATGCCTTCTCTTTCAATAGTTATAAGATAAGTTCCTGACGGAAGTTCTGTCTGCATGAGAATGTGTGCTGTTTCTCCTGTACTGTATTCGTCTTTATCTGCCGTTAGCTTTACTTGCTGGGCATCATTTGAATCATGATAGTACCAGTCGCTTCCTGTTACATAAAAGCATGTTTCTGTTACAGCAGGATTTCCTCTTGAATCTTCTGCTGTCATTTTTAAAAGATAAGTTCCGCTTTCTTTTGGCGTGACTGTGAGTTCTGACTTTTTGCCTGATGCAGGAAATTTTACGGTCCTTGTTTCTTCGCAAATCATTTCTTTCTCGTATTGCGTGTAAACAAGTCCTGTAGACGGATTAAGGCTTTGAATGCGCTTCCAGTTTTCTCTTGTAAGCTCCACCTTTATTTCTTTTGCCTTTGGAAGAATGCTTTGGGAAGGCATTGTTTCTTCGGGAGTTATGCATACATATTCAAAAGTCAGCCTGTCTCCTTTCTTTGCAAATCCCTTAATGTTTTTTGCTTGTCCTATGCCTATGTAAAACTGAGCAGGGTGCACAAGCGTTGAAGTGCTTGTACTTATCGCCTGGTTTCCAGAGTCTGTGACTTGTGTTTCTACAGTGTAGATCCTAGGTTCTTTTGAATTAGGCTCTTTATTTGTTTCTTGTATTGTCGAAGCCTTTCCTGAATCGTCAAGTTGGCCGCTTTCCGATGAAAGGTTTTTCTGGCTCCAGTCACGGCTTATTGGTCCAAACCTCATGTTTCGGTATTCGCTTTTCTTTGGCTGGAATGTTGCAGGTGCATATCTCCATCTTGAAGTATAGGACGAGTCTGCAAGGCTGCCGCCTCCAAGATAATTTGCGCTTATCTGTGCAGAAAGTGTGTCTCCATAAACGTATGTTGAGTCTTCTATTGAGGAATTTGCCTCAAAGCGGAGCTTTTCAAAGAACTGAACGTTTATGGAAATTGATTCTGAAGATTTTTTCCCATCACAGTTACGTGAATATGTAATGCTATAGTTTCCAGGCTTTATGTCTTTTGGCAGTGTGAATGTTCCCCAGCATGTTCCTTGCTTTGAAAGCTTGCCTTGATTTGTCCCTAAGATAGCAGAATTCCTTCCAGTCCATCCAGAAAGCTCTACTGTATAGTCAGTTTCAGGTACTTCTGCTTTGCTGTATTTTCCGAGCTGAAGGTTTCTGTCTGCTATTATATATGAAACAGTTTCGCCAGGCTTATACAGTTCTCTGTCTGTAAACATGAATGCAACCATCTTTTTTGAAATGGCATTTGAAAAAATACCGGCAGATTCTGTATAGAAACGTAAATTTTTGTAAATGACCTGTCCGTTTGATTCTGGCGTATACAGTAACCTGTCGCTGTCTGTCTTTGCTTCAAAGAAAATGCATTTTTCATTAGTTAGTTCTTCTATCTGTTTTGAAGTGAAATTGATTTCTGCAATTCCTTTGGAATCTGTTCTGGCAGATATAATTACAGGATGTGAATTTGACAGGACTTCCGGAAAGTCATATTTATTTGGAATGAACATTACATTTACAGCTGCATCTTCAACTGGCTTTCCGCTGCTCATGCTGGAAACAAGAACGACTGCTTTGTTATAGCCATAGCGGACTGTCATAGCTAAGTCTGAAACCTGTATGATCTGTTCATTTTTCATTGTATCTGTGGCAGTTTTATATTCTTTTGTCTTCCAGTCCCGATATTGGTAAGAATATGTTATGCTTGCAGTAAATCTTACTGCTCCTCGATATTCATCCCTTCCGGTCTGTTCTAGATAAGGCCGTAAATCTATTTTTTCTGTTATTATTTTGTCCTGCTGTATTTGGTCAGGATTTAAAGTTACGGTCTTTGCTTTTACTGCAGTTTTTTTGCCTGTAGAATTTGAAAGTGATTCAATAGTATATGTTGACGGAGCCTTGATGTTTTGATGTGTAAATGATATGCATGGTACAAACTGTGATTCCATTGTCTGCAAGCCATTGTTCTTGAATCGGGCAAAGCTTTTTGCAGGCGGAACTGTTATTGGATATGAGAAATCTTTATCTAGTTTTCTTCCATATATATCTGTAAGGCCTTGCTTGACTGTAAGGTTATATGTCTGTCCGTATGATACCGGAAGATTATGTATTGTAAGCGCCCTTGAGCTTATTAAGAGGCTGTCCTTTGCTACAGGAACTCCCAAATCTGTCTTTATATATTCCGCCAGGTCTGCTTCTGCGTTTTCTTTAAGCGGCGTGCTGAAATAAATTATTACAGGGTTTGAAAAGTCTTCGCTGTACCAAGACGGCTGTGTATGTACATCTGTTATTTTAAAAGAGACTAATGTATGGAAGTTTCCCTTTGTTTCTTTTTGTGATGGATAGCAGTCTTTGTCTGCTTGAGCGCCTTTATGAAGCGTTATTGTAATGTCTGTATCTTCTGGAATGTCGTCTTGCACAGTAAGGCGTATGATGCTTTTATCTTCTTGCTTTGCGTCAAATTTTAAATTCTTTGCAGCCTTAGGATTTCCTGCTGCTACTGTAAGGAAGTCTTTAACTACAGATGCGTTTACAGGACTGTTAAAGAATATTGCAATGTCTTTTGCTATCTGCAGCGGCACGCTGTTTTTTTCAACGAATTTACCATCCTTTTCCTGCTCATATCCAGGATGTACGGAAAGTATCTTTAGGTCTTCTGTATGAAAAGTATATTCTGTCGTACCTTGAATTTTAGAGCCTTTTAGAGATGTTAGGTTAGGATTTACTTTGACTGTATATTCTTTCTGAGGCAGCATTTCTTCTTCGCTTTCAAAGCTTAGGATGCTTGTTCCGTACCAGCGGAATACGCCTTTTAATTCGGGTTCAATGCTGACTGCGTGAGATGAATGCTGTGGAGTTCCTAGGGCCTTAAGTTCTGTTACCGGTTCTGAAAACTGAACCTGTATGGAAGGATACTTTACGCTTGCTGGAAGCTCCCCTTGCGGAGTTACGTTCAATACCTTAAATTCCGATGTCTGAGCCTGTAATGCTGTCGTAAAAATACTTGCTGTCATAAGCATAAAAAATTTTAATGCACCTTTTGTCATTGACTTCCTCTAAAAAAGTGAACAATCATAAATATTGTTTTGTTACATGGAGGGCATGGTGCAGAAATTTTAGCAGAAAAGACTTTAATCTTCTAAATTCAATTGGACCCACATCTGGTGCATTTCATCGCTAGACATAACTAAAGGCAGGTAATCCGTAAGGTTTGGATAGCCTTCTGTATCTGGAGTTTCTGTAATTCCCTTATACATGCCCTTGTTCTGTAAAATAATATTTTGCACTCCTGAAAACTGTTCTTCTGTACATGCATGATTTAAGTGTATGCTGCAATCTATGCCAGCTATTGAAAGGCAGGCAATGATTTTAATGCTTTCTTCTGCGTGCTGAAGATAGATTTTTGCATTATGCTCTTCTTCAATGTATTCATGCCATGGCTCTATCCGTTGCTTATGGCTTTTATTTGCTCTGATAAATAATATAGAAAGAAATGCGATTGTTATTATAATTGACAGAAATGCAGCACATAATAAGATTTTTTTGTTCATTGCATACAATATATCCCAATCTTTAATAATGGTGCAACATACTTGCTGGTTGACATTCTGCTTAAGTGCCTCAATTTTTCTATATTTAAGCAGCAGAATCTATTGAGGCGATTTGCGACACAAAACTATATGGTTTTACGACACAAAACTATATGGTTTTGCGACACAAAACTATATGGTTTTACGGCACAAAACTATATGGTTTTACGACACAAAACTATACGGTTTTGCGGCACGAAACGGTACGGTTTTGCGGCATGAAACGGTACGGTTTTGAAATCAGGCTGTAATAAATGAATGTTTTAAATTTATCTAAAATTCAAGTCTAGCTGTATAGAAGTTCTGATTCAAATGAAGTTCCGCTTTCGGTTTCACCGATTATTAATATTTTTTTCTGTGCATCATCAAAACTTCCAGAAACTTTCAGCTTTTGGCCGTACATTGCTTCTTTTGAGTAATTAATCTTAAAGTCTGTAAAGTTTTTTTCCTGGTACTGTTCAGGAAGTGCATCCAGCAAGAATGCTCCGTAGCGGGAATTGTTTGTATGTCCGTTTGCATCTATGTCGGAATAGCCTATTATTCTTTCTGAAAGAAGGGTTCTTTCCTGAGGAATGACTATCTTTCCTGGCTTTGGACAGTCATTGTCTGTACGGAAATCAAAAGGCTTTCTCAGGGTAAAATTCTTTGCAGGTACAATTTTTCTTGCATTGCAGTCTACTACAAGCCATGTACTGTATCCGTTTACCAAAGTCTTTCCGCTTTCATCCTTTATTGTATAGCCTCTGTAAAGCTGAAGGGGGTCTGGCTTTTCTTCCCAGGTTGTTATTTCTATATTCTGATTTTCGCTTGGAAGCCTGAATATGCGGAAAGCGCATCGTGATACAAGAATATAGTATCCGTGTTCCATGAGGAATTCTCTGGAAAGTCCTCTCTGCCTGTAATCCTCTACGGCGGTGTCGGATGTAAGCCTTAAGAGTTCATTCAGGGAAAGCTTTCCATTTTTGGTACACTGTGAGAAATATACCATTGTTTTGTTATGAAATGTATTTTTATCGTCTTCGTGCCACAGTTTAAAATCAGTCATGAGAATATTATATAAATTTTCGATAAATATATCAAATATATGATTTTGTTTCTTTTTTGAACAAACATTGCATTATAATTGCTGATGTGCTATAATCACTCTGCAATGAATTATTACTGCATTATGGTAAAGACAGGCGGCGAAGACGAATTCAAAGCTGATGCCATGAAAAAAGCTTCTCAATATGCTCAGGGATTGCAGTTCTGGTTCTTTAAGCGCAAGCTGCGCATTGGAGGTAAACAGAACGGCCATGTGATAGATGCCCCTTTATTTCCTGGCTATGTCTTTATGAGTGCAGAAAATATGGATACTTATCTATATGAAAAGATAAAGTCTGCTAAAAACTTTTATCATTTTTTAAGCAGTAATGTAAATATTGTAAGTCTCCGGGGCAACGATTTGGAGTGCCTTCATCATCTGATCCGCTTTGGAGAATCCTCTGGCTTTTCGAAGGCTTTATTCGATGCTAATGACCGTATTGTTATCATAGATGGATTGCTTTCTGGGTTTAAGGGAAGCATTATCAGCGTCAACAGGCGCAAGCAGCGAGTAAAAGTCCGTATAGAAATGTGTGGAAGCATCAATACAATTGATCTTGGATATGAATTTATTAATAAAATACCTTCTAGTCAATGATTGACTAAAAGCGTGTTATAATCTAGTATAAACTACTATGACTGTCAACGAACTACGTTCTAAGTACATTGAATTCTTTAAATCAAAGGGACACGTTGAAATCAGTGGAAAGTCACTGCTTCCAAATAATGACCCAACAGTTTTGTTTACGACTGCAGGAATGCAGCCTTTGGTTCCATACCTTTTGGGAGAGCCTCATCCTTCTGGGGATAGGCTTACTGATTATCAAAAGTGCGTACGTACCGGTGATATTGATTCTGTTGGTGATCCAAGCCATCTTACTTTTTTTGAAATGCTGGGTAACTGGAGTTTGGGCTCATATTTTAAGCATGAATCAATAGCTTACAGTTTTGAATTTCTGACATCTCCTAAATATTTAAATATTCCTAAAGAAAAGCTGAATGTAACCGTATTTGCTGGAGAAGAAGCTGACGGAACTTCAATTCCAAGAGATGAAGAAGCTGCCTCCCGTTGGGAAGAAATGGGAATTGCCAAGGATCATATTTTCTTTTTGCCTCGCGAGGATAACTGGTGGGGTCCGGCTGGCCAGACAGGTCCTTGCGGCCCTGATACTGAAATTTTTTATGATAACGGTCAGCCTAAGTGTGGTCCAAACTGCCGCCCTGGATGTCATTGCGGAAAGTATCTTGAGATATGGAATAACGTCTTCATGGGTTATAACAAGGATGCTTCCGGTCATTATAACGAGATGCAGCGCAAGTGCGTTGATACAGGAATGGGCGTAGAGCGTACTGTTTCTGTCTTGAACGGTCAGAAGTCAGTATATGAAACTGATGTTTTTGTTCCTATTATAAAGAGCATAGAAGAAGTTTCTGGCAAAAAATATGGTGAGAATGAAGCAGATGATGTTTCTATCCGTATTATTGCCGATCATGCAAGAACTGCAACCTTCATTTTAGGAGATCCTCAGGGAGTAACTCCTGCAAGAACAGGAGCAGGTTACATCTTGCGCCGTATAATCCGTCGCGCTGTGCGATATGGACGTAAGCTGGGAATTGAAGGAGCTTTCCTTACAAAACCTGCACAGATAATTATTGATGAATATAAGCAGGCATATCCTGAGCTTGAAGAGCATTCTTCATTTATTCAGGAACAGCTGACTTTAGAGGAAAATAAATTCAGCAAGACTCTTAAGGCCGGTGAAAATGAATTTCAGAAGCTTTTGCCTAATCTTCAGAAGAATCCAAAGAAGATTATTCCTGGACGCGTAGCATTCCGCCTGTATGATACTTTTGGATTCCCTATTGAGATTACAGAAGAAATGGCTAAAGAAAACGGAATGTCCGTTGACATTGAAGGCTTTAAGGCTGAAGAAAAGAAGCATCAGGAAGAAAGCCGTACTCTTAGTGCCGGTGCATTTAAAGGCGGTCTGGTAGACCATAGTGATGTTACTACTAAGTATCATACGGCAACACATCTGCTGCAGCAGGCTTTGGTAAATGTCCTTGGTGATGAAGTCGCTCAGAAGGGGTCAAATATTACTGCAGAACGCATGCGCTTTGACTTTAGTTTTCATCGTGCAATGACAAAAGAAGAAGTGAAGCAGGTTGAAGATATTGTTAATGAGCAGATACAGAAGGATTTGCCGGTCTCTATGGAAATCATGGGGCTTGAAGAGGCAAAGAGTCAGGGTGCAAGGGCTTTGTTTGGAGAAAAGTATGAGAATCAGGTAAAGGTTTATACCATTGGATCAAAGGATGACTGGTTCAGCAAGGAAGTATGTGGAGGTCCTCATGTTCAGCATACTGCACAGATAGGGCATTTCCATATTGCAAAGGAACAGTCTTCTTCAGCCGGAGTGCGTCGCATTAGGGCTACGATAGAAGGCGGACTTCCGCTTGATAAATAAATTAGGATTGTAACTAAACATTTTTTAAAAGGTTTATTTAATGAAGTAGGATGGCGTGGTTACTACATGACCTTTAGTCTTTATTAAATAAGATCGAGGATTTTTTATATGAAACGTCTTTTTATTGGAATAGCTTTTTTTCTAACAGTTACTGGTTCTGTATTTGCACAGAACAGTGATTTAACGCCTTTGGCTGTTATAAAGCATAATAAGTCAGAGACTGTTACGGCTAAGCAGCTTCGTGCCCGCATTGAATTTTTAAAGAAAGAAACTGGAGTTCCGTCTTTTACTCTTGAACAGAAAAAGCAGATTCTTGATTCTTTGATTTCAGAAAAGCTGGTAGCTCAGGCTGCAGCAAAAGAAGGAATATCAATTTCTGACAGTCAGGTAAATGCAGCTTTCCTTAATACCTTTAGCCAGCAGCTTGGACAGCAGGTAACTGAGGCTCAGCTTTCTGATTTTATTGAACGCCAGACTGGTAAAACTCTTGGCGTATACATGAAAGATCAGACAGGAATGTCTCTTGATGAGTATAAGGAATATCTTAAGAATCAGCTTGTTGCCCAGCAGTATGTTTTCAGCAAGAAGCAGGAAGAACTTAAAAAAGTAGTTGCTACTGATGATGAAATCCGCAGTGCATACGAAATGAATAAGTCTGCATTTGTATGGAATGATATGGCTAAGCTGTTTCTTGTAATGGTTCCTAAGGGAACTGATGCTGCTTCTTCAAAGAAGTCGGCAGAAAAACTTCTTTCACAGTATAAGAAGAGTGCGTCTGCAGAGGAAAAGATTAAGCTTTCTGAAGATAATGGTAAGAAATATCAGGCAGGTTATCTTGTAGTTGCAAAGACTTCTTCTCAGGCTCAGCAGCTTGGCTGGTCTTATGAAAAGTTGTTGGAACTCTTTGGCAGGAACAAGGGTTATGTAAGTGAATTGAGTGTTACTGATAATGATTATCAGTTCTACAGTGTTGTTGATAAGTATAATGCTAAGATGCTGGAATTGAGTGATGTTGTTGAGCCTGATTCAACAATTACAGTTTATGACTACATCAAGCAGCGTCTTTCTGCTCAGAAGCAGAGTCAGTTCCTTACGACAGCAGCTCAGGATATCGCAAAATCTCTTGAAACTAAGAATTCTGTTGATAGAAAAAAGACTGGCAAGGCTCTTGATAAAGTCTTGGAAGCCATGTAATACAAGCAGGAATATTACGTGTCACGCAGAAAAGGAAGAATACTTGCTTTTCAGGCTCTCTTTTCCTATGATATGGGAGGCGAGAGCCTTGATGAGTTATTAACATTAAAATGGGCTGATGAAAATTTAGATCAAGAAACCTCAGATTTTGCCCGAATAATTATAGCAGGGACTATTAATCATCTTGATGATATTGATGAGCTTATAAAAAAACATTTGACTGGAAAATGGGAATTTGAACGTGTAAACAGAGTTTCAGTCGCCATCTTAAGGATAAGTGTTTTTGCTTTAAAATATCAACCCGAAACTCCGCCTTTAATTGCAATTGATGAGGCTATAAGCCTTGCAAAGGATTTTGGTACGGATGATTCATTTAAGTTCATAAATGCTGTCCTTGATAATATTCGAAAAGAGTTGCAGCCTTGAATGGGAAAAAATCTCACGCTTTAATTTATGTTCTCGTTTTTATATTAACAGCTTTGCTTGTCGGAGCTGTTTTTATTGGTTTAAAACTGCGTACTTCGCATTATGAAGGCGCTTCAATTTCATCAGAATTAGACCTTATTGATTCTGACATAAAGCAGGGAAATCATGCACATGCAATAGCGTCTTTGCGAAAAATTGAAAAAAGGTCCTTGGGAATATATGAACGCATAGGCATATATAAGCGATATATGATGCTCAGTGAAACAAAGAGGGCTGAGCGCTGTCTTATAAAAGCATTAAGGCGTTTTCCTAAGAATCTGGAATTGACAGCTTTATATGGTAATTTTTTGCTTAGGCATGATAAGGCTGAAGAAGCCCTTTCAAAAACAGAAATCCTTTTAGATTCAGAATATTCTTCTGTATATGCAGAAGCTTTTTTGCGGCATGCCCGTTCTCTTCAATATGATGCTGATTCTTTATTTTCTCCTAAGAAGTCGATATTTTCTTTTCTGACAAAAAAAAATAAAGTTTCTGCTGGTCAGGATTTTGAATATCAGTTATTTACTGACAATAGGTTTATACCTATATATAAGGCAGCTTCTCATAGTGGAATGTCTATGTGGCTCATAAATGCAGCCTCTTTGCTGATGCATTCAGGAGATTATGCTTCCGCTGCTGATATGTATGTCCCTCTTGGGGAAAATTCAAATGCTGCTAATTTTTCACCTTCATATCATGATGCTTTATTTTGGGGCATTGTCTTTTATGATGCGGGCCGCTTTGCAGAAAGTCTTTCTGCCTTACAGTCTGCAGATAATCTTGATGCTTCATCCGATATGGCCTCTGCAATAGAATTAAAAGCACTGGAGTCTGATAACTACTATATTTTAGATGATAATAAAACTGCACAGGCAATGCGCAGAGAAATCCTTGAAGTTTATTCTCCCTATATGAATGCTTTTATGGCTGATAACGTTCCGGCCTTGAAGAGTATTTTGCCTATTATGTTTATGAATACTGCTATTTATGCACGTGATTCTGGAGATTTAGTAGAGCAGTATGATAAATTGTATGAACTTGTAAATTATTATCCTTCATATGGACCAGGCCTTGCTGCTTTTGCTGAATATGCAATTGAATCTAAGCGGCGTCCTGAAGAAGAAGAGCTTGATCAACAGCTTCGTGCTGCTGGATTGAGGACTGTTGCAATGGAGGAAAGGGATTTAATACCTGTTGTTGAATTAGAAGATGTTGTTTCTCTTATTGATAGGGCCCTTGAAGAAAACAAAGTCCCTGAATTAATTGTATTGAAAGAAATTGTAAACAGTGAACATATAAAAAAGGAAACCAGAGATGTAAAGGCTTCAAAGGTATGGAAATTACTTGAGGAAAATGAGATTTCTGCATGTTTATATCCGTCTGAAATCATGCATTATGCTCTCGTTGTTCTGATTAAGAATGGGGATCTTCAGAACGCCCAGCGACTGTTCTGGGATTATCTTAGGGCAGCATATCCTGATGAGGATATGAAAAAAATGTCTTTGTGGGAATGTGAAATGGCCGCTTATTTTTCTGCTGAGCGTCAGGAATATAATGCAGCACGTTCTTATTATGAACATGTTTTGGACTATTATTCGAAGATTATCCCTGTTACGAATACAGCAGGTCAAAATGACTCGCTCACTAATTCTTATGTGAACCTTGCAAATATTTATGCAGGCTATAATAAGTCTCCTCAGGCCTTGGACTTATTGAATAAGGCGTCTGCCCGTGTAACTGAAAAAATGCTCAAGTCTGAAATATTATATAGAATTGCAGAAGAGTGCTTGAGTATGGGTAATGAAAAAGATGCATTGCGTTCATTGCAATATTCTATTTCTCTTAATCCTTCTAACAGTAAGGCCCGTTTAATGATTAAACAGTTGCGGCAAGCAAAATAAATTTGACCTTCACGAATATTTTTAGTAGATTAAATACAGAATTCTTAATAAGGAATATCTTTTATTATTTGTATTATTTTTGGAGGATTTATATGAAAGTCAAGCCATTGGCAGATCGTGTACTTGTAAAGCAGGCTGCAGCAGAAACAAAGTCAGCAGGTGGAATTATTATCCCAGATACAGCTCAGGAAAAGACACAGCAGGCTACAGTAGAAGCTGTAGGTCCAGGAACAGATAAAGAGAAAATTACTGTTAAAGTTGGTGATAAAGTTCTGTATGATAAATATGCTGGAACAGGCATAAAGATTGATGGAGATGATTATCTTATTCTTAAGAATGCAGATATTATAGCAGTAATAGAGTAAAATGCAATTTTGGGTCAAATTGTCATGTTAATTAAATTCTGTTTATAAAACTGTGGCAAAATGACTCAAAAAAGAAAATTAAGACCTTGAATGAGCAAAAATGGCTCATTTTAAGAGCATCAAACTTATGAAATCTGAGAAATTTTTATCTTCAGTACTAAGTTTGATGCTTTTTTTTGTTTTGGCACGGATTTTGCTAGTAATTATATAGAATAATTTTGGAGGTTTGTGCTATGACTAACGACGAAAATGTATTAAACATCTATCTGAAGGAAATTACAAAAATACCTCTTCTTTCAAATGAAGAGGAAAATGAACTTGCAAAAAAAGCTGCTGCTGGCGATAAAAAAGCAAAAGATAAGATTGTTAATGCAAATCTCCGTTTTGTAATTAATGTTGCAAAAAAATATCAGAATCAGGGCATTGATCTTGTTGACTTGATAAGTGAAGGAAATCTAGGCTTGCTTGCAGCAATTGATCATTTTGATGTTAATAAAGGCTATCATTTTATTTCTTATGCAGTCTGGTGGATACGACAGTCAATCCTAAAGGCTATTTGTGAAAAAAGCCGTCCTATTCGCCTTCCTCTTAACAGGGCAAATGAACTTGTTCAAATTGAAAAGACTCGCAAGCTTTTGTCTGGCAAGAAGACTGAGAAGCAGGAAATTGAAGAAATTGGAAATCTTTTGAATATGGATAGTTCTCATGTCCGTGAAATGATTAATCTTTCTAGAGAGATGATTAGCCTTGATTCTCCAGTTATAACAAGCGATTCAAATAAGGCTTCATTTGGGGACTTTGTTGAGGATACAAGATTTGCACAGCCTGATACGGCTGCTGTAGAAGAATTCATGAAAAAAGACATTGATGAAGTTCTTAATACGTTAAAGCCAAATGAGGCTAAGGTTCTGCGCATGCGTTACGGTCTTAATGGATCTAAGCCAATGTCTCTTAAGGAAGTTGGCGATCTATGTAATCTTACCAAAGAAAGAATCAGGCAGATAGAAAAGCATGCTTTGGTACGCATGCAGCATCCTCGCCGTATGGAACGCCTTGCAGCTTACGTTGCTTGAGATTCCATAAAATCTTTCTTTGCTTGCGTAAAGGCATCATATCTTGCAAGAGTAAGAATATTTTTATCTCTTGCAAGGTCTGCCAGTCCAAATGCAAGGTATCCAGACTGAGCGGTTCCTGCAATTTCTCCAGGTCCTCGTAATTTTAAATCTTTTTCTGCTATGACAAAACCGTCTGTACTTTCATGGAGCGCTTTTAGTCTTTCAATGCCATTTTCTGTTATATTTTTTCCATAAATTAAAAAACAATATGATTGGAGGGAACTTCGTCCAACACGTCCCCGTAACTGATGAAGCTCTGCCAGTCCAAAGCGGTCTGCATGTTCTATGACGATGCATGTTGCATTTGGAACGTCTACTCCTACTTCAACGACTGTGGTTGCTACTAAAATCTGTATTTTGTTATTTCTGAAATCATCAAGAATTTGATGCTGCTGTTCTTCATCTGTTTTGCTATGAATTGTTGCACATTTAAAGTCTTTATAAATAGATGAAAGGTATTCAGTCATTTCTTCTGCAGATTTTAGATTTTCCTTTTCTGATGCCTCTTTTTTTTCTCCGATGCGTGGATATACGAAATAGGCTTGGTGGCCTTTTAGAAGTTCTTGCCTGACGGCATCATAAACATTATGTTCATGCCCCATTATGCTTAGGTATGTTTTTACGCTTTTTCTGCCTGCAGGCATTGTTTTAATTATGCTTATGTCAAGATCTCCAAATAATGTAAATGCGAGTGTCTGTGGAATAGGTGTTGCACTCATCATAAGTACGTCTGGTGAGTGATAGAATCCGTTGTGGGTAATTCTTCCTTTGTCTATTATAGATTCTCGCTGAGCAACTCCAAAGCGATGCTGTTCATCTATTATTGCAAGCTGGAGGTTTTTATATTGTACGTTGGCACTGAATAATGCATGTGTTCCTACGGCAATATTTATATCACCGTTTTTTAAGGCTGTCAGAAGTCTTCCTCTTCCTGCTGATGTCAAGTTTCCTGTAAGAAATGCCGGCCTTACGCCTAATGGTTCTAGCAGTTTTGCTGCATTTTCGGCATGTTGCCTTGCAAGAAGCTCCGTAGGGGCAAGAAGGGCGCATTGGCCTCCATAATTTATAATCCTTAAGCATAAGAAAAAGCATACGAGCGTTTTACCGCTGCCTACGTCTCCTTGTAAAAGCCGCTGCATTGAAAATGGAGTTCCCGTTATTTTTTCTGGAGTATTGTAAATTGCATTTAAGTCTTTTTCACTTTTATCAATATCTTGATTCATTTCGTAAATAGCCAGCATTTGATCTTGAGTTAGGTCAAAAGGTAGCCTTTCAAGTAATTGTTTCTGCAATGGTGAAAGAGAGCTTAAGAATTTTTCTTTTTGTAAATCTGGGGTGGTAAAAAATGGAGCGGCGGAAGGCGGAGTGTCTTCTTCGCTTGAATCTTGTACTGCTGGTAAAAAGCCTCTGTGAGCAATTGCTCTTTTTGCCATATTATATTCAAAATGATATAACTCTTCATAAACAAGGGTATGCTTGGCTTCTTCCGCTTGATTTAAATTCTGGGGTTCATGAATCTGTATTATTGCCTGTGCTTTTGAAAGAAGCTTTCTTTGACAGATTATATCATCTGGAATTTCATTATCAATAGCCTTCCCGTATTGCTTTATTGCTCCTGTAATTGCCTTGTGAAAGACCTTCTGTGAAAGGCCTTCTGTAAGCGGATAAATTGGTATGACTCTGCTTTGCGGTAATTTACCGGCATTAAAATCTTCTCTGTTGCCGTCATAGCTAAGCCTTTGTACGTCAAAGTCTGTTGACTGTAATTCACCGTATTTAACTTGAAAGGAACCAGTTATTAATGCTATGCTTCCTACCGGAATTGCTGTTTCCAGAAACTTTCTATTGAATGCAATAAGGAAAGCAGATGCTGATCCATCTGTTATTAAAATTTTGAGTGTCTTCATTTTTCCGTAACCGAACCATGAGTGTCCGGTTACGGTACATACAGAATGAATTTTTTTTACTTTAGCATAATCTGCAAGAGGTATTGTTTTTGTCCTGTCTTCATAATCTCTAGGATATGCACAAAGTAATTGCCCTACTGTAAAAATATTGAGCCTGGCAAAGAGTTTTGCAGTAGAAGGTCCTACCCCTGAGAGTGTATCAACGGAAGTTCCTATATCTGAGAGTTTCATTAATTATCAGAATGGAATGATTGTAAGTAATAATCTTGCAATAAATTCAAAAACGAGACTTCCTACAAACGTTATGATAATCATTGCAATTATTGCAGTTATTAAGGCTGATTTGTATGAAACCCTTTTTCCTCCAGTAAAAGTGTTTGTAATCCTGTATGCAACGGATGATATGGTACTGTCAAGCTGATATAGAATAGGATTTCCTGCATAAGATTCATCCCCTTTAATCAGGAGAATGATTAATCTTATAATAAATAAAAGAATTATAAATGAGATGACTGATGAGGCAATTGTCCATACAAGCTGTAATAATGATGCCAAAATATATGCGACTGTGATTTTTCCCCCTCTAGCAAGACTGTTTAGCATAGTGCTTGCAGCTCCCAAAACACAAAGTGCTACTGCTGGGCCAAAATCGAAGCTTCCCAGCGTAAGCCATTTGCGGTGCCTGAATCTGTCAAGAAAAGGATCGCAGATTGATGATAAAAGTTTTACTCCACGACTATATGCCAAAGAAGGAATCCATGTAAGTATTACTCTTAAAAAACATAAGAAGGCATAGATAGAAACTATTGAAGCTAACAGATTTAATATTATAGAAAGATTTACAGAAGATTGCATTTTTTACTCCTAAAATTATTCACACCAAACGTCATGAACTAAAGGCATGTCTTTGATTGATTGTACAAATTCCTTATCACAAGGTGCTGTCATTTGGGAATTTGCTTTTATTATATACGATTTACCGTCTACGTCTATATGAAAATATACATAACAATTGCCCTGTGCGCCAAATAAAATATCTTTTATTGGATTAATTTCTTTTGGATTTGCAAAGCCTTGTTCCATTTGAATGTGTACGCTTGTTATTGCTTTCTGCTGAAGTTCTTTTGGATCTTCTATTGAATCTACAAGGAGGCTTGGCGTATCCCTGCTGCCGTCAACTTTTCCTTTGAAAGCATATACAGATTCTTCATGTATTTTGTCTTTAAGTTCTTCCCATATTTTTGGGAAGAAAGTTATGTCTATTTCACCTTTAAAATCAGCCAGCTTTGCAAAACACATTTGAGATCCCTTTTTTGTCATAATTTGCCTGAGTCCTTGAATCATTCCTATTCCTACGTATGTTCTGCCGGAATTTTTATTCTGCCATGACTTTTGGCCGCTGGCAGCAAGTGCTTCCTGATGGGCTTTAGCTTCTTTTCCGATGCGTTCAATATTATCACTGTTAACTGTTGAACAGGATTCTATTATAGATCTCCATTCATCAAGAGGATGTCCACTGACATAGCATCCAATCAATTCTTTTTCCATATTGAGCATTTCCATTTTGCTCATGTCTTCAACTTCTTCAAATTTGAATTCGGCAAATTCCTGTTCACCGGTACTGTCAAAAAGGCTTGCCTGTCCAAATTCTGAACCGGCTTTCTTCTTTTCTTCATATGCAATGGCTGCCTCGTAGTTTTTAAGGAGAGTAGGGCGGTTTTGCCCAAGTTTATCAAATGCTCCTGTTTTAATTAATACTTCAACAGCTTTTTTATTTATGTCTGCACTGTTCATTCTTCCGATGAAATCGATGAAAGATTTGAACTTTCCGTTTTCATTTCGCTCTTTAACGATTGCTTCTGCAGCATTCTGTCCCATGCCCTTAATTCCCATAAGACCAAAGACAATTTTTCCGTCTACAACGTCAAAAATAGAGTCTGAGCGGTTTACATCTGGCGGATCAACTTCAAGCCCCATCTTGCGAGCTTCTTCTATATATACAGGCAGTTTATCGGTAGAGGTAATTTCGTTGGTAAGGTTTCCTGCCATGAACTCGGCAGGTGTGTTTGCCTTAAGCCATGCCGTGCGGTAAGCTACAACAGAATATGCCGCCGCATGCGATTTGTTAAATCCGTATCCCGCAAACGGAACCATGATTTCGAAAATCTCATCGGCATGTTCTTTTGTAAAGCCCTGTTTTACAGCTCCTTCTTCAAACTCCTTTTTCTTACCCATAAGAACGTCAATCTTCTTCTTACCCATGGCACGGCGAAGCATGTCCGCACCGCCAAGCGTAAAGCCTGCAATTTTTTGGGCAACCTGCATAACCTGTTCCTGATAGACCATAACTCCATAGGTTTCTTTAAGTATGTCAACTAGGCATGGATCCGGGTAATGTATAGTTTCTGGCTTCCATTTACCTTCAATATATTGAGGAATGTAATCCATTGGTCCTGGACGGTATAAAGCATTCAAGGCAACGATTTCTTCTATGCATCTTGGCTTTGCCTGTCGCAAAATCTTCTGCATTCCTGGGGATTCAAACTGGAATACTGCAACGGTATCGCCCCTACAGAACAAGTCAAATGTTTTTCCGTCTGTTTCACTTACTTCTTCTGCATGAAAGATAGGTTCTCCAGGCTTTTTGTGCTTGTTAATGATGTTTTCTACATATCTGATCAGAGATAGAGTCTTTAAGCCAAGGTAATCAAACTTTACAAGGCCGCATGGCTCAATTATATCCATTGTGTATTGTACTGCAGTCTTGCCAGTCTTAGGATCTTTAAATACAGGAGCCCAGTTTGGAAGGGCTGTTTTGCCAATAACCATGCCTGAAGCATGGAGGCCTGTATTGCGGTTGACATTCTCAAGCTTAAAGCAGAGGCGGAACAAGTCTTTGTAGCGAGGTTCATCCTTGTAAGGAATAAGCTGTCCTCCATCTGGCATCTTTTCCGTAGGTTCACTGAATGCATCCTTTAACTTTGCCTTAGGATTATCTGGAATGCATTTCTTGAGGGTTGCTACTTCAGAAAGAGGAATGTCCATCGTTCTTGCAACATCAGCGATTACCTGCTTAGCTTTTAAGGTTCCAAATGTAACAATATGGCCAACCTGAGGAATTCCGTACCATTCCTCCGTGTGCTGGATAATCCTTTCTCTGAATTCGAAGTCCATGTCTACGTCGAAGTCCGGCATGGAAACTCGCTCAGGATTTAAGAACCGTTCAAATATAAGCTTAAAGCGGAAAGGGTCTATGTCTGTAATGGTCATGGCATAGGCTACTAGAGAGCCTGCTCCTGATCCTCGCCCCGGACCAATCGGAATGCCATTCTGCTTTGACCAGTTTATGAATTCCCACACTATAAGGAAGTATCCGGAAAATCCCATCTTAAAGATTATGCCAAGTTCATACATGGCGCGGTCAACAATTTCAGGTGTAATGACTTTATATCTTTTTCGTAATCCGTCTTGTACTAGATGAAGTACAAAGGCATCTTGCGAGACATATTCTTTAGGAATCTGATATACAGGAAGCGTATCCTTGAGTTCCTGTGTCTTAAATTGATGAATGGTAAGATTGCACATTGAAGCAATTTTTAGTGTATTATCTATAGCTTCAGGGCACATAGGGAACAGCTGTGCCATTTCCTGGTCAGTCTTCATATACCATTGATCCCCTTCAAAGTGCATTCTGTTAGGGTCTTTCAGCAGTTTTTTTGTACCAATGCAGACAAGGACATCCTGTGCTTCTGCATCTTCTCTCCTGCAGTAGTGAATGTCATTTGTGACTACTAGAGGAATGTCTAAGTCATGTGCAAGCTTTATAAGCTTTGGGGCGACTATTTTCTGGTCTTCAATGCCGTGATCCTGAAGCTCTATGTAATATTTATCAGGACCGAAAAGGTCTTTATATTTCTGGGCAGTTTCATAAGCCCGCTTTTCGTCATTAAAAAGGAGGGCTTTTGGGACTTCTCCCTGTATGCATGCGGAAAGGCATATAAGTCCTTCATGATAACGCTGAAGAAGTTCCCAGTCTATGCGGGGCTTGTAATACATTCCTTCTGTATATGCAATTGATGAAAGCCAGCATAGGTTTCTGTACCCTGTATCGTTTTGTGCTATCAGTATAAGGTGATAGTAGTATGAATGCTTTCCGTTTCTGGAGTATGGCAGCTCTTCATGCTTAGTATGATCTCCTTCTGCGACGTAAAACTCTTCTCCACAAATAGGATTAATTCCGTTTGCATGGCAAATATGTTCAAAATTAAGGACTCCAAACATATTTCCATGGTCGGTAAGGGCTAGCGCCGGCATTTTTAATTCTTTTGCACGGGCAATAAGGGTGTCTAACTTGCTGGCACCATCAAGGAGCGAATAGTCTGAGTGTACGTGTAAATGTACAAATTTTGATTCTGGAGTGCCTTCTGGCGCATCGGGAAAAACATGTATGTCTGCCATATTTCTTTAGTATAGCATGAAAAAGTTTTTTATTCATAGACATTAAGGGGTATTATGTAATCATAGTATTACAAGTGCTTATCTGTAAATGAATGTTAAGTCTCGTTGCGTTTAATTGATAATATTGATAGAATGGAAAACATGGAACAGTTAAAGTGGATTATACTTACGATAGCAATCCTTATGTATGGATTTGTAATTATCTTTCAAAATAAGAAAGTTTATTTTACGACAATTGCAGCTATTCTTGTTGTAATATTGGCAACTGCTTTTCAGGGAAATGTTTTTTTAATGCCAGAAAACAGTTCTGGAAATGTTCTTTATCCGATAAGACATGCGTTGCTTGAAATTGTTAACTGGAATGTCTTGATGATATATCTGGGAAGCATGATAATTGCTGCCTTGTTCATATATTCTCAAGTACCGGCAAGGATTGCAGATTCAATTATTGCTAACTGCAAAAATACTGGAATTGCAATAGTTGCAATACTTGCAATGACTGGCATTATTTCTATTTTTGTTGAAAATGTTGCAACTGTGCTTGTTATGGCTCCAATTGCACTTGCTTTGTGTAAAAAAATAAAGCTGAATCCTACGTATTTTATGATTGGTCTTGCTGTAATGAGCAATCTGGAAGGAACCGCAACTTTGGTCGGAGACCCTCCATCAATGATATTTGCTAGTTTTGCAGGATATAATTTTAATGACTTCTTTATTCATAATGGCAGGCTTTCTATATTCTTCATAATTCAGACCGGTATGCTTGCAGGCTGTATCTTCTTTTATGCCTTTTTTGCTAAAGCGGGCAAGAATAAAATTGAAATTACTAAGACAAAAGTAGTTTCTTGGGTTCCTTTTATTCTTTTAGTATCTATGATTGTTGGGCTTGCCTGCGTATCTTTCATTCATATTGAGTTTGCTTACTTGAGCGGACTGTTTGTTCTGGCACTTGGAATTGCAGGCCTTTTATGGTATATGGCTGCACAAAAGAAGACTTGCAGTGAAACCTGCAGCCTTGTCCGTGAACTTGACTGGGAAACTATATTCTTTTTAATAGGTATTTTTATAGTTATAGGTGGAATTCAAGAAATTGGACTGCTTGAAGATTTTGCACATTTCCTTGCAGGGATTACAGGTGGTTCCCGTATTCTTGGATTCATTATTATCCTTGCTGTATCCATTATTATAAGCGGCTTCGTTGATAATGTTCCTTATATTATTGCAATGCTTCCTGTTGCCGCTTCAATGGCTGATGCAATGAATTTAAACAGGGAACTTTTTATGTTTGCTTTGCTAGTGGGAAGCTGTCTGGGTGGAAACCTTACGCCTTTTGGAGCGAGTGCAAATATTGTTGCAATGGGAATTGTAAAGAAGGAAGGATATCCGATGAATTTCGGACGATGGATAAAGGTTGGAGTTCCGTTTACTATTATAACAACATCCTCAGCAGCGGTTTTACTTTGGCTGCTGTGGACGTAATGTTATGCGGAAATGTTGAACAGCATTCCTGCTTCTGGAATAAGTCCTGCAAATCCGTATGTTTCAGGAACAGATGCCTGTGCAATTGCATTGTGTATCTGATCCTGATAGCTCTTTATAAGAGCGTCTTTCTGGTTGTCTGTCAGAGCTAAGACATCATTACGTGAAATTGCTTTCTTATCCATATTAACGAGCTGATCAATTAAAGTGTTCAGGATGTGTACCTTATCAAGAGAGACTGTCTTTTGACCGCTTTTTGCGGCAGTTCCATGTACATGGCTAAGCTGTGCATAAATTACAGCATTAGGCTTTACCGGAACATATAGTCTTCCACTTGAAGAAGATGCCAGCGTGTTATAAGATGCTGCGTTTAAAGATACTGTATTTCTGTACATACTACCACCTCTCTAATTTTATTATCGGAGAGAGGTTTAAGTTGTTTAGAGAATTCTTTGTGTTATATAAAAATCAGAAAGCCTGTTTTGACCAGTTGTCTATTCTTTGTTCCAGAGATTTAATTTCTTTATTGTTCTGAGTATCTATGCTCTCAATTAGGTAAGGAATTATTATTCTGCTTTTAATGGTTTCCCACCTAGAAGGCAAGGCACCTGGCACGGACAGATAGCTTTCCACCGGAAGATTCTCCAGCAACTCTCTGTAATAGATTGGAAAAACTGTATCGTTAACTTCTTTAATTGATGAAAAGCCTCCCACAATGCCAAACTGAGGAGTCGTTAAATTCATTTTTTTCATTCGTTCCATAAGAAGTTTTTGAGTGTCTTTTGAAAAGAACCATTGCATAAACATTTTAGCCTTTTGAGGGTTTTTGGACTTTTTATACATGCCTAGTGATACAATATTATCTTCTACCATAACGCAGTCACCGTCTGAAAGCCACCTGAATGATATTGAGGCGCTTTCATTTTGATTTTGCGTAAAGAATTCATTGCTTGGCATGTATGCAAAAAGGCATTTGTCTGTTGAAAGTTGATTGAATTTATGCATGTAAAGGTATTTGAACTGGAAGTTCTGCTCGGTGTCAGTACTCTCATTATTTTGGACAGTCCAGTTTTTACAGTACTGTATTACTTGATTAATGGCATTTTCATCATATGAAAAGACATTTTCACTTTCTCTGTATGAAGCGCCTTTTAGCTTTGTAATATTATAAATGAAATTTTCATCCCACGATGGTGCGTATCCCATTGTAAGATATATTGTTCCTGAATCATTTTTTGCTGTGAAATTTGCTGACGCATTTTTTATGTCTTCCAGCATAATTATATGATCGTCTGTAATGAAAGATGCATTATTTTTATTGAATACCATTGTAGGAAGGTTAAAGCTGACGGGAATAAGGTATTGAGTTCCTTTTGATGTGCCGTATTCAAGTAACTTGGAATAGAATATTGATTTATTAAGCTTGTGTTCTCCGAATATAAATTCTACCGGGGAAAATATTTTGCGGACGTCTTCAGTCTTTAATTCTGAAGCAATGACTAAGTCTGGTATCTGTTCGTCTTTTGCAGGAGGCAATGCCCTTAATACTTCTTTCTTATATATAATTACAGCTTTTGCATCATGCGTAGCATTGAACAGTTCTACATAAGAAGCCAATTCTTCATTGTCTGTCCATATTACAATTGGATTTGTTCTTTCATTTGTTTCATAACAAGAAAAAAATGAAAAAGCGGCAGTAATTAAAAGTATAATTACTGCAGCTTTTTTTATAAGCTTATTTAGAAAGTTCGTCTGCTGTATCGTAAATAGCCTTGTATACAATATCAATTTTATCCTCTTCAAGAGAGCTGAATGCAACTCTTAATGTATGTGCATCAATAGATATTGTACCAATTCCCTGCTCTTTAAGCAACTTCTGGCGTAAAATTTCAGCATCAACGGTTTTTGTGTGGAAGGACATGAAATATCCTGAATTAAAAGGCATAGGCTCTACTTCTTTGCTTGAATGAGAAGAAACAAATGCCTTTACGGCTTTGTAGCGGCGTTCCAGAATTTTTCTGAATTCTGCCTTCTGTTTTTCTGTTTCAGGATCCTGATAAGCTTTGAGTAATAGAGTCTGAGGAGGTGTTGAAGAGCATGAAACAGAAGACCTGATTGTTCCCATGAGTTTCTTTACAAGGGCGTCATACTGTTCTTCAGTCATTCCTTTGCAGCCGAATGTAATGAATCCGCAGCGGAATCCCCATACAAAATCTTCCTTTGTAGGACCGTCTATTTTAGCAGCAAGTACATTAGGACTTAAGTCTGCAAGATATGCAAATAAAGACTGCTTTTCAATGTCATCTTCATAGGCAAGTCCAAAATATGCATCATCACACCATACCATAACTTTTGTACCGTTATCGGCAAGTCTCTTTACGATAGAAACAATCTGACTTGCTTCTTCATGCGTAGGACTATATCCTGAAGGATTCTGTGGAAAATTAAGAAGAACTCTGACAGAACCTGTAGCAGCCTGTTCTTCCATAACTTTTTCTAATCCCTTAATGTTAAATTTTCCATCTGCAAACATAGGAAACTGAATGAAGTCAGCATTTCGGCGAGCGCTTGCAATAAGAATGTAATTATCCCATGAAGGGTCTGCAGCAATCAGAGGCTTTGAATCATCAAGGAATAAGTCTGCAAGGTATGAAATTCCTGCTGTAAGTCCTGGTACAACGACAGGCAGCGATATTTTTTTATCTTTGAGCAGGGGGTTTTTGCTTATGATATTTTCTTTCCAGATATTGCGAAGGTCCAAATTTCCTGCAGTAGGTGCGTATGCCACCAGCTCTCTGGATGTCAAAGCCGGTGCATTTTTATGGACAGAAGGAAGGATTGCAGGCTTTCCGTCTATGACAGTCATTCCTATAGTTCCGTTTGCAGTTTTACCAAGCTGTTTTGCTTCACCGCTTTGTGCTATTATTCCTTTAGGAAAATAAAGGCGAGTTCCTAAATCAGAGAGAAGTATTCCTGGAGTTGTTCCTTCAAGAATTGAATTTAATTCCTGTGCTAATGGCGTAATCATAATGGGTATAGTATCTAAAAATTAAACTTTAATGTCAATATTTTTTGCTTTTAATTTTGTATATTTATACATTTTTTTGGAACTATATGCACAAAAATACAATTGAGTGCAGGCATGTAAATGCCGATAGATACTTCATGGAATCAAATATTTTAAAATCTGATCTTGATGACTGTTCAAAATATATTCAGGCCTGCAAGGCAGAGGTTGCCAAGCGGGTAATCGGACAGAAAGAAGTTATTGATGGAATTTTAACGGCTTTTATAGCCGGAGGTCATGTGTTGCTTGAAGGCGTTCCAGGTCTTGCAAAGACTCTTGCTGTAAGGACTTTTGCAGAACTTTCAGATCTTGAATTCAGGAGAATTCAGTTTACGCCTGATTTGCTTCCTGCAGATGTTACAGGAACTCTTATATATGAGCATAATACAGGAAAGTTTCTTATTCATAAAGGTCCCGTATTCTCAAATGTTCTTCTTGCTGATGAAATAAACAGGGCTCCTGCAAAAGTACAGTCTGCTTTGCTTGAAGCTATGGCTGAACATCAGGTTACTATAGGCGAATCAAGCTATAAGCTTGCAGAGCCTTTCTTTGTTCTTGCTACTCAGAATCCTATTGAACAGGAAGGTACATACAATCTTCCTGAAGCAGAACTGGACCGTTTCCTTATGAAAATCATAGTTTCTTATCCTACTCCTGAAGAAGAAGTAAAGATTGTAAGGACTGATGGAGCTGCTTTAAATATTCCTGTAAGGAAAATATTTTCTCCGGCAGCCCTTCAGAAATGCAGGGAAATAATCAGTGCAATAACTATTGATGATAATCTTGTAAATTATATTGTTTCTATTGTAAATGCAACAAGACCTTCTCTGGATTCTGTTCATGCTAAAAATGATATTTCTCATTATATTTCATTTGGTGCATCTCCTCGTGCTGGAATTGCCATCCAGAAATGTGCAAAAGTTGCTGCGCTCTTCTCTGGAAGAAGTTTTGTTCTTCCAGAAGATATACAGGCAGTCTGTAAGCCTGTATTGAGGCATCGCATTGTCCTGAATTATGAAGCTTCTGCAGATTCTGTTTCTGCTGATGATTTAATTGCAAAAATAATCCAGTTCATGCCGGTTCCTTAATCAACTGGAGAAATATATGGATAAAAGGACTGCGCTTTCTAAAAAAGCACGCCTTCTGCATTTAAGCGCCTTGTCTCTTGCTGAAGGCATGAAGAATGGTGCTTTTCATTCTCTCTATAAAGGTGATGGCATTGAATTCAGAGGCGTTAGGGAATATTTAAAAGGCGATGATGTAAGGGCGATAGACTGGAATGTTACGGCCAGAATGGGGCATCCTTATGTAAAGGTTTTTGAGGAAGACAAGGAATTGGATGTTTTTATTATAATTGATACATCCCGTTCAATGCTGTCTGGTTCTGGAACAGTGACTAGACTTGAAAAGGCTATGGAATGTGCTTCATTATTGACTCTTGCATCGTACCATAATACAAGTCCTGTAGGGGCAGTGCTGTTTGATGGTAAGATTCGCTTTTCTTGCCCTCCAAAATCTGGTCATGAACAGGTTATGTTTTTGCTTTCCCAATTTGAAAAAGATTATAAATCTGAAGAGAATGGCAGTGCATTGGATAATGCTCTGCTTGGTGCCGGGCGGCTTTTAAAGAAAAGGACTCTTGTAATGGTTTTTTCTGATTTCAGGACATCTGGATGGTTAGATTCCTTCGCCCGATTGTGTACAAAGCATGATGTAGTTGCTGTTCGCATAGAAGATCCTTCAGATGAAAAGCTTCCTGCTGTAGGTGCCATTCAGTTTAAAGATATGGAAAGCAATTATTCTTGTTTCCTTCCGACTTCATCGTCTTCGTTTCAGAAAGAATGGGCCAAGGCTAATCAGCTTCGTGTTGAATCTTGGAAATATGAATGTATGCGGCATGGAGGAATACCTCTGGCCGTAAATACTCAAGAAGATTCCCTTCATGAACTTTACAACTTTTTTTCTAAGAGAGAAAGGGTATGATAAAACATAAGCTTCTTATATTTTCCTTTACTATATGTATATTATGTACATTATTTGCATTTGCTGATGAACAGATTATTACTCCGAAATCTATTTATGTCGGGGATACTGCAGAACTTCGATATATGTTTCAGTCTCATACCGATCTGTTTTTAATGGCGGATCCTTCAAGAATTAATGGAGATACTGTAATTCTTGATACATCTTCTCAGGTGTTTAAAAAAATGGAAGATGTTTTTCTTGTAAAAAAAGCTGTACTTCAGAGAGTTGGCATTACTTATACTGTTATCATTACATTCGTACCCTGGGTAACTGGAGAAATTTCATTTGAAGAATGGAACCTTAATGAGTTGTGTGGCAATAACAGCGATGCAGCTCCTCTATTAATTAAACTTTCTCCTATACCTGTAATGTCTATCTTAAAACGAACAGATTCATCAGGAGAGGGAAATCCTGTATCTCCTATACTTATTCCTGGAACAAACTATGTTTTGTGGGGACTTATAATTACATTGCTTATAGTTCTCGTTTTTATAGCAATATTTATTGCACGGTTTTCCTTGATTGCAGAAAAATTCTTAGAATTGAAAGAAAATATAGGTTTCAGCAGAAATGCCATCATTACAAAGCGAAAGCTTAATGCCTTAAAAAAGAGGCCTTATTCTGATATGGATTTTGCCAGTACATGGCAAAAAATAATGAGGGCATATTTAGAATATCGCTTTGGAACTCCATTCTCTTCTGTAACCGCAAGTTCTTTCTATTCAGTCATATCTGATTTGACTGGAGATATGCTTAATATGGAACAGGACAATGCAGTCATGTCTCTGCAGGGGCTTTTTAGAAGGACTGACTACATAAGGTATGCAGCCGGTTCTATAGATTCAGTGCAGCTTCCTGAAGAAGAGCATAAGGCAGGTTTTATAGATGGTGAAAGGGATAATATTATAGATGTCTCAGTTTCTGATATTGAGGGACTTGAACTTAGGGAAAAGGAGATGAAACTGTATGGTAGAGTTTGAAAATCCTGCAGCATTCTTTTTATTGCTGCTAATTCCTATATTATACTTTTTAAGATATTTAAAGATTTTTAGAGGAATAGCTTTTCCCGTTATATTGTCAGACTGGAATGGAGAAGCATTTTCTTTTCATAATAAATCTAGAAAAATTATAAGCGTTCTTGCAACTGTTTTTGGAATTGCTTCTTTTGCATGTCTTGTGGCTGCATATGCAAATCCAGTTTCCCGTAATCAAAAGAAAATATTCACATCTCGTGGCAGTGACATAATATTTGTGTTAGATATAAGTCCTTCGATGGCAGCAAAAGATATAGCAGGGATGTCTCGTCTGGAGGCAGCAAAAAGAGCAATTCATGCTTTAGCTGATGAAAATAGTGGTGACTCATTGGGTATTGTTGAAATGGCACGTGATGCTGCTGTTATAGTACCTCCCACTATGGATAGGAAAATTTTCTTTGACAGGCTAGATTCTATTATGGCAGGAGAAATGGGGGATGGAACTGCAATTGGCATGGGATTAACATGTGCTGCATATCATTTAGAAAAATCGAAGGCGCCACGAAAATCTGTTGTTTTGATTTCTGACGGAGAAAATAATGCAGGAAGCATAAATCCCAATACTGCAGCAAGGTTTTTGGAAAGCAAGCAGATTTCCCTTTATGTTCTTGGCATAGGAACGAAAGGTTATGTTCCGCTTGAATATGTTGATCCTAATACTGGACATGTATATTCTGGTTACATGGAATCAGAATATGACAGTCAGTTATTATCCCTTATTGCGGCATCTGCAGACGGATCCTTTTTTAATATCGAAACATTGTCGGCCCTGTCAAATGCCTTTAATTCGGTATCAAAAAATGAGTCTGCAGTACAAAGCTATATTGTAAAGAATTATGACACGGAATATTATACAGTACTGCTTTTGGTTGCCGCATTTCTTTTTGCTCTGTCATGGGTAATCCGCAGGTTTATCCTTCAGGAGGTTTTTTAATGAATATTTCAGACATATCAATAGAACGGCCTTCTGCATTTTATGCCTGCCTGCCTCTTCTGTTTGCCATTGTTTTTTTTATTGCCAGATACAGACATCTGTCTAAGAATGTGAGCGAAGAATACAGTTCACGCATAAAGAGACCTTTGTTTTTACGGACCTTGTGCTTTTCGATAGCAGTCTTTATGTTTATCTGTGCTTATGCAGGAATCTCGTGGGGTGGTACGGCTGTTCCTGTGCAAAAAAACGGCAGGGCTGTATGCTTTGTCTTTGACATTTCATACAGCATGAATGCCAAAGATACAAAAAAAGGCAGGACACGCCTTGAAACGGCTTCAAGGTATGCAGAATCCCTTATGGATTCTCTCGATAGCGCAAGCTTTTCTGTTGTGCTGGCTAAAGGCAATGGTACAGTTGCTGTTCCGCTTACGGAAGATCATGAGATTATCAGGGGACTGCTGGCGAATCTTTCTCCTGAGCTTATGACAGCAGGAGGCTCTAGCTTGGGAAAAGGAATTATGGCTGCAATAAATTCTTTTCCTGCCCAATCTTCACAGGCCCCTTATATATGGCTCTTTACAGATGGAGAAGAAACAGATTCTGCATTGCTAAATGCATTGCAAGAGACTGTAAAGTATGGAATTCCTGTAACCATAATAGGCTTTGGTTCTGAAACTGAAAGCGAAATCCTTGCAGGGGACGGTAAGACTGCTGTAAAGACAGCACTTCGTTCTGATGCAATTCAAGCTGTCATAAATTCTGTTCAGTTGAAAAATTCAAAGAATAATCATAATGGAATTTCTTTTATAAAGGCGGAGGATAAGGGAACTGCATATACTTTGCTTAAGAGTGCGTCTGAGGACCTTGTCATTACGTATGAAACTCAAAGTGTAAAGCGTTTTGCCCTGTTTTTGAAAATAGGCATATTTTTTATTGCCTTGGCTGTAATTGCTGTAGAAGTTCACTTTCCTCCTGTGCATAAAAAGATGTTGAGGCTCTTTGGAAGTCTTTTTGTAATAACTCTTCTTACTGGCTGTTCGGGGCGGTTTTCGTGCGGTAAAAAGATTCTGGAAGGTCGGCTTGAATGGACGCGAAAGGATTATCATCAGGCGACTGTATCTTTTCTTGATGCACTGGATATTGCAAGGCAAAATGACGATTCGTACCTTGAACAGTATGCACTATACGGTCTTGCCTCAACTTATTTAATGCTAGAAGAAAATGATGCCGCCACAGAACGGTTAAGTCAGATAGCTCCAGACGCATCAGATGATGTAAGGTTTGCAATTCTATATGATACAGGGCTGCTTGCCCAAAAAAAAGGAGACTACGGAACTGCTGTTTCTCTGTTTAAGCAGGCGCTTCTGATAGATGGCTCTGATATACAGGCTAAGATAAATCTGGAACTTTCTCTGGAAAAAAATTCTGTACAGAATGGCGTAAAAGAACGGAATGTTACGTCTGTCTCTGAAGATTCAGAAGAACAGATGCTGGAAAATGCAATGTATTCTATGATGAGGGAAAAAGAAAAAGATACATGGAAAAGTCAGAAACAAGAAGTCTCCGAAAGTGGTCCGTTGGATTATTAATTTTATTATTTGCGACAGTAAGTTCTTATGCTCAATGGAATTATGAATCAATACGCAATTTAAGGTTTCATCAGAAGAATGAATATGTATATTCTCTGGATAATGAAGAATTTTATGTTGACATTGAGAATGTTTCGCCTAACGATGTTTCGGTATATATGAATTCCATACCGGATAATGTAGAGCTTGTTTCAATAAAGAAAGAAACTTATATTCCCCCTCTGGAAAGTACAAATTCTTCTTACGGAACTCATATTGTAATAACAGTTCGCTTTTTAAAATCTGGGAATTATAAATTGTTTGCATGTGATTTAGTGGTAAAGGGTAACTTTTTTAAAATACCGTTTAATGCAGTAAAGGTTTTTGAGAATGTCCAGCTTATAAAGCCTTCTCTTTCTATAGGATTCAATATAAACGGCAGCAATATTAGTGATGCAAAGAATATAAGCGTGCCTGCCGGTACTCATATTCAATATACTGTATATGTTCAGTTTGCTTCTGATATTCAGGAAATTTCATGGTCTATTCCAGAAAATTCTCTTTTTGAGCAGATTTCTGAATATGAAATTGATAAAATTCCTTTTTCAGAACAAAGTTATGATGTTTTTTCAAAACGACGTCCGCTGGCAACCTTTGACTGGTGCCCCCTTTCTTCTGGAGTTTATAAGCTTCCTGCGGTTTCCGTTGAAGCTACTGCTTTAAATGGCTCCTCATGCAATCTAGGCTTTCCTGCATATACTGTGTCTGTAACAAAGGGCAGTGTTGAAAAATCTTTTAGCAGCAAACCTTCTTTTGAGTTCTCAGAATCTTTTGAGGCTCCCGATGATTTTTCAGTTTCTTCTGGGGTAAAAGAAGTTTCTGAATCATCTATTAAAGAATATTGTAATTTGCTTAAGGATGAAAGAAATTCATTTCCTGTTATAAGCAATGCGAAAGATAAGCGTATTGAATTCGAAAGACTGTATAATTTGACTTCTTATACAGATATTCAAAGCAGGCCTTTGTTTATCTGCTTTATTATAATCGTTGTGATTTCAATTGTCCTAGGAATATTATTCTGCATATTCAGAAAATATTCGTTATTTCTATTTTGTGTGGGTTCCCTGTGCTTTTTTTCAGGCGTATGCATTTTTTATGGCTTGCGCGTAAACCGTAAGTATGCTGTTGTTACTGGAGGGAATCTTATGTCAATCCCTGAAAATAATACGTCAACAGGAATGGCAATTCAAAAAGGTTCTCTTTTACGCATAAAAAAATATGCAGGGAATTGGCTTTATGTTGATTCTCATGATACGTCAGGATGGATACAGAAAGACAATGTAATTTTTATTGAATAGCTTTGTTTATAAAATATGGACTTCGGTGATATTTTAAATGAATGGGATAATTCTCAGAAAAGGACAAGGCAGCCTCAGAAAGGCATTCAAAAATCACATAAAAAGGCTAACGCTCCTACAAAAGAGGAAAAAGAAGCTATGAAGCAGGGATATTCTTATGAATGTCAAATGGCTGCAGATAATAATCGTCGTGCTAATCCTATGGAAGTGTGGCTTAACCGTTATGGTACGGTAGATAAAGACAAGATTGCAGATGAAGTAAATGAAAATAGAAAGCTTCACGACATAAATTATCTTAAGCAGCTGAAATCCCAGGCAGTTGTTGATTTACACGGACTGACGCGTGCAGAGGCTTGGGACAGGCTTCAGGGGTTTGTCACGGAGTGCTCCAGGAGAAATCTAAAAAAAATAATGATAATACACGGAAAAGGGCAGCACAGCCATGGATCCGACCCTGTGTTGGGATCTATGGTAAAACTGTTTATAGAGCAGGATTCCAGGCTAGGAACCTCTGGTCATCCAGACCGGAATAATGGCGGATCTGGTGCCACTTGGGTTTTGCTGAAACAATAAGTCTGTATTTGTTAAATTTGTGTTATATTCCTTGTAATTAAAAGTTATTTGTTTTATTGTATTAGTATAAGGTGAATACAGGAAATAATATGGAAGATTTATATGCAGTTTTGGGAGTTGGCAGGGGTGCCTCTGCTGATGAAATAAAAAAAGCCTACAGAACTCTTGCATTTAAGTATCACCCTGACAGAAATCCGGGAGATACTGTAGCAGAAGAAAAATTTAAGCAGATTAACTCTGCCTATGCAGTTCTCGGAGATGAAAGTAAAAAGAGAGAGTATGATTTGTACGGTTCTTCTGCATCATCCGGACAGTATGGTTATAACCAGCAGAACGGTACCTATGGAACAGGTTCATATAATTATAGTCAGGACCCATTCTGGGAATTCTTTAATTCAGCTTCTAGGCCTAATTCTAATAACGATACTGACGATAACACCTATCATTCTTGGAATGACTATAATTCAACGCAGGGATATACTCGTTCGTACTGGCTCAGAAAATTTTTAAAAGGCATTCTTCATGCTGTTTTAGGACTTGGAGTCAGCCGCTTCCTGTTTTGGGTATTCCCTATAAATATTATAGCTCTGATAATTGGTATAAATGGAATAATAGATGCTATTAGATCTGTAAAGTATATATTTATCAGCGAATAATAATTAGCGTTCGCGGAAAATAATTCTTCCACGATTTAAGTCATAAGGAGAGAGTTCAACCTTTACGCTGTCACCAGGAACTATGCGGATATAATGCTTTCTCATTTTTCCGCTCAAATGTGCAAGAATAATATGTTTATTTTCTAATTCTACACGAAAAACCGTATTAGGAAGTGCTTCCTTAACGATTCCAACAACTTCAATAGCTTCATCTTTAGCTGCCACAAATTCCTCCAGAATTCATTTGCATTTTTAGATTTTTTTGCGTATATTAGTATGTACAAAATAAAAATAATTGTCAACAAGGAGTAATTATGAATGCAGATTTTTGTGAAGAGCAAAAACAGAAATTACTAATCCAAAGAAAAGAAATTCTTGAGTCCCTTGCTGGTCGCAGCGAACAGCTTGCAAAAATGGTTGAAACTCTCGAAACTGGTGATGATGCTGATATAGCTTCTGATACAATAGACCGTACTCTTTTAAACTCTCTGGGGGAGGCTTCCGCTTATCGCCTCCAGCTGATAGACAGTGCCCTTGACAGAATAAAGCAGGGAAAATACGGAATATGCCTTATATGCGGAAAGGAAATACCTGAAGCAAGGCTTGAAGCCATTCCGTATGCAGGGCTCTGCATAAACTGTCAGGCTAAAGAAGAAAAGAAGGGCCGTTAGTCTTATTCTTTATGATAAGAGGCATTGCTTGATTACCACATAGTCGGCAAGCCTCTTTTTTATTTTAAATATTCTGTGTTTTCATTCCGTCTTTCGTAAAATAAGAAAGTTCTTCATAACCTGCCTGCTTTGCGTATAAAACAGCTTCTTCAAACCAATAGTCAATCGTATCTTTTGCATGAGAATCTGAATTTATAGTTACAGGAACGTTAAGCTTATGCAGCTCTCTAAGAAAGAATGGAGACGGAAACGGCGTTTTCATGTATCCTCGGGCCATTCCTCCTGTATTTATTTCTACGCAAACATGAGAATCTGCAATAGCCTGGGCAGTCTGAATGACTTCATTCTTATACCATTCATCATCTTCGTTAAACAAAGGTTCTGGATTATTCTGTTTTCGTATTAAGTCAGGATGTCCTATTATGTCAAAGGAGCAGCTTTTAAGCATTTCCCTTTCAAGCTGAAAATACCTCTGTACAGCCTTTTTTACATCGCCGTCATAGTATAAATTGATGGCCTTTCGTACTTCCTGAGCATTGCCGTCTGCTTCGTAAAAGCCCTTTTTGCAAGGAACGTAATGAACGGATCCTATAAGAAAATCTGGATTGAAATCTCTGTAGGAAGTTTTGTCAGGAGAGCATAATCCTTCTATAAAGTCAGCCTCAAAGCCGCATAAGATTGAAATTTTATCTTTATACTTCTGTGAAAGTTCCCGTATTTTACTGCAATAGGCTTCGTGATTCTGGACGGGAATATGCCAGCTTGATGCAAAGGGGTACATCGAATGGGAACTGAATCCTAATATGTCAAATCCTTTATCAATTGCTGATAAAACCATTTCTTCCGCTGTATTTTTGCCGTCACAGAAAGTGCAGTGCGTGTGAAAGTTTGTTTTTATGCTCATAGTGCTGATTTCCAAGATTTTACAAGTTGCTTAAGAGTAAGAAAGTCCACTGCAAAATTAACCCTTATTGATTCAAAGGAGGTTAAGTCTTTTGCGGTTACTGCCTCTTCCATTTTTTTACTGTATTCTGCAAGCTTATGGACGCTTACTGCAGAACTGCTGCCCTTTAACGTATGTGCGTAATATTTTAAGTTGTCAAAGTTTTTATCCTTATTTGCAAGTTCCCTCTTAATCAGGCCGAGAAATTTCTGTGTTTGGGCAATATAATCGTCCATGAGTGATTTTGCAAGTTCTTTATCTTCATTTGTAGTGTCCGTAAAGTCTGCCAGATCCCATATTTCTGCAGCCTTATTATTGGTCTCTGTAAGTGAAACAATCTTTTTTGCTTCTGGAAACAAGAGTACGGTGTTCCATTTGTCAAGCATCTTCTTTACTGATTCTCTTCTATACGGCTTAACAAGAATGTCATTGATGCCCATTTTTTTATATTGCTTAAAGTCATCTGGGTCACTGTTTGCCGTACATGCTATGATGATTCCCTTATAGCTCATGTTTCGTATCTCAACTGTTGCATCTATTCCATTCTTTACAGGCATGAAAATATCCATAAAGATTAAATCAATTTCAGGATGCTTTACAATCTGCTCAATAACCTGAACTCCATTTTCAGCAAGATATACTTTTGCCCCGTAACGCTCAAGGAATGTCTCAAGCAGCTTCCTGTTGACAGGATGGTCTTCTGCAATGAGAATTTGATTGCCTGCTGCTACAGTCAGGTTCTTCTGCCCCTGTTCATATTTCTGACGTGCAAGAAGCTGTTCTGGAGGAGTCTTATTGTTGAATAAGCTTAACAGAGATTCTCTTTTTAACGGTTTATAAAGATAGCTGTCAAACATGTTCAGCATTTTTTTCTTTGAATTCCTTCGCATCTGGCCTTCAGGAAGCATAAGTATTAATTTTATCTTGCTCAGGCATTTTTCTTCGCGTATTTCAGATACGATTTTCCAGTCATCCTGCTCAAGGACAGGAATGTTTATGAAAACTGTTGTAAACGGCTTTCTTTGCCTGCAAGCCTGCTTAAGTTTTGACAGTGCTTCTTGAGCAGATTTGGCTCCGCTTATGCGATTTATTCCCAATGAGTAAAGCTTTTTTCCAAAGCTTGAAAGGGAAAGGCTGTTGCTGTCAATTATAAGTATTCTTGTGCCTTCTGGAATAAGCGGCCTTTCTTTTTTTTCTATGTCAAACGAAGACTGTATCAAAGGAATTGAAAACCAGAATATCGATCCTCCCTTTGGATTTGAGCGCATTCCGATTTTACCGTTCATTATTTCTACAAGATTTTTGCTTATTGCAAGTCCAAGTCCTGTACCGCCGTATTTTCTGGTAGTGCTTGCATCTACCTGATAAAAGTCCTTGAATATGAGGCTCTGCTTTTCTGGAATGACTCCAATGCCGCTGTCTATTACCTGAAAGTAAAGGTTGTTGTTTTCGTGTGAAAGCCTTACTAAAATATATCCCCTGGATGTAAATTTAACGGCATTTTTTACTAAGTTCAAAAGAATCTGCTGCATTCTGGTGGGATCACCCATGACTGTTGCAGGCATGCTGTAGTCTATGTCTGTTATTAGTTCCAGTCCCTTGTTAAATGCATCAATGCTTATTAAATCTACGACATGTTCTGTCAGTTCAATGATGTCATACGGAATGCTTTCAAGCTTAAATTCCTTTGAACGGATCTTCGTAAAGTCAAGTACGTCATTTGCAAGCTGAAGAAGTACGTTTGCACTGAATTCTATCTGACGCACATATTCTGTCTGCTCTTTGTCAAGTGTCGTGTCTTCAAGCAGTTCTGTAGTACTTATTATTGTTTGAATAGGAGTGCGTACTTCATGAAGCGTACTCGCAAGAAACCTGCTGCCTGAATCAATTGCACTATAATTCATTAGTATTATGAATCAGCATTTCGAATGCTGTGCTTACAACCAGTCCTGGTTTTTGAGGCTTTACCAGATAATTCTTAGCGCCCATTGTAAGGGCCTTTATGACATATTCCTTATTCGTTGCCTGTGAATAAATAAGTATTGATGCATCATAGTTTCTGTGCTGCAGGTTATGAAGTATGTCAAATCCGTTCATGTCAGGAATGAATATGTCAAGGATTATAATGTCATATTCGTGGTCAGGTATTGAATTAAGGAAAGAAACGCCGCTGCTGAATACAAAGGTGTCTGCGCCTGCTTTTTCAAATGATACCTGAAGGATTTTCTGAATTATAGGATCGTCATCTACAATTGCAATATTGACAATTCCTCCGTTATCAGAAATTTTCATTATGCTGCCGTCGTAATCAGTAGAAAACCTGGAGTCAAGTTCTGCAACAGCTGTAGTTTTATTAGGTATGAGAAGTTTTTCAGTAATGGTTTCAATATGATCCATTCCTGCAAATTGACCCATTATTTCATCTATTACTGAAGTAAGGCAATTTGTTACCTTTATGCGGGAATATTCAGGCCTGCCTTTGACAAGTTCATTTACGAATTCACTGTCTGTTACAATAGTTATATTTTTATTTGAAATGCTGAAATCTTCAAGGATGTTATCAAAAAGGTATACGATATTTGTCGTATCCATGAAGGTTAATTCCATATTGGAAAGCAATATTAAGACTTTTGGATGCTTTATGTTGCATTCTTTTATGCATTGCGTAATCTTAAAGCGGAGCATTGCTATTTTTGCTCTGTTAAGGCCAAATGCAATTTCTATGAATATAGTTTCGTCAGTAACGTGAGTTTCTAGTATGCAGTTTGTAGTATCCGCTTCAAAATTTGTTCCCAGAAACTGACCGATAACTCTGAAAAGCTTGTCAAACTTTGCAGGCTTTGGAAAAAATTTTAATACACCATAATATATAAGGGGTGTTATCTTTTTTCTGTAATCTTCACGCCCGATTGTAATTATTGGGATATTTTTTGCATTAGGATCATTTAGCTTTCTTTTTAGAAATTCTATTACAGCCGAAAAATTGACGTCAACGTCAATAATGATAAGGTCTGTATCAAGTGAAGCCATTTTTGTATAGGCATTTTTTGCACTGTCAGCATATTCTAACGTTACTTGCTGCAGGGACAGCTGATTTTTGAGAAAATCAAAAAAATGCAACGAAGCATCAATAGCTAACACGTTTTTCATATGTTTTCAGTTTACTTCATTTAGGTTATAATTTCAATTATAAAATTGTTATTCAAGGAGTGTTTTTATGAAAAATGTTGTTATTTTTATTGCTGACGGTTCTGAGGAAGTCGAAGCGTTTACTCCTGTAGATTACCTTAGGCGTGCGGGGCTTGATGTAACTCTTGTTTCTGTAGGAACAGAATCCAGGACGGTTACATGTTCCCATAAAGTATGCGTTACTGCAGACATTACGCTAGAAGCGTATCTTTCTTCATGCGGCGGAGTTCTGCCGGATGCCGTTGTAGTTCCTGGAGGAATGCCTGGAACAAAGAACATTGCAGCTACAGCCAGTGCAATTTCCTTTATTAATGCAATGGATGCAGAAAAGAAGCTTGTATGTGCAATATGCGCTGCTCCTGCGCTTGTCCTTTCAAAGACAACAGCATTAGAAGGTAAAAAATGGACTTGCTATACAGATATGGAAAGTGAAGCCGGTGACTTTAAGAAGAATTTCGTTGAAGGCAAGCCTTTTATCCATGATTCTAATGTCATTACTGGAAGGGGCGCTGGAACAGCAGAAGAATTTGCCATGGAAATAGTAAAGACCCTTGCAGGAGAAGAAGCCTGGAGAAGGATAAAGACTTCAACGCTCCAGCGATAAGGGAATCTTTTAGCGTTTGTCTTCCATTACCTTGATGATTTCCCCAATGTACATTGTGTGGAAATCATCTTTTTTATAGTTCTGGCTTAGGATTTTTTCATCTGTAAAGCTGAACGGTGAAAATTCCTGTGCATAAAGTTTTCTGCATATAAGTACAAGGCGGGCCTGTTTTATCCACGGAGTATCGTTCGTATACTGTACGTCAAGCTTTGCTGCCTTAAATTTGTCTCCGTCGCGTCCGCTATGGCTTCCGCAGTAGTCAAGGGCAGACTTATATTTGTTTTCCGGCAGGATGCTCAGGGAAAATGTATCTGTCTGGTCAATTATTTCTTTTGTGTAGCGGGTTGGACGAATGTAAATTGTTGCAACTGGCTTGTTCCACAAAAATCCTGCTCCGCCCCAGCTGGCAGTCATTGTATTTACTCTGCCAGTGCGGACGTTGCCTTCTTCGTCAACGGTTTTTGTGCATGCTGTAATTAGCATCCAGTCTTTGCTAATCATTTTAAAAGGATTGTCTGTAATTGCTTCAGGTCGGATATTCTTAAACATAATGGAGATGAGGGAAGTCGAATCCCTTACCTCTTGCATGCCATGCAAGCGCTCTAGCCAGATGAGCTACACCCCCAGAATAATGCCATAATAGCAGAAAATAAGTATTTTGGTCAACTCTCTTCGTATGTTTTTAACTTTCATGGCTTATAAAAAATATGTCTTCATTAAGCCTTTTCCCTTTACTTCTGTTTCGGAATTTTCACTGAATGAAAAAAGTCCTTCTGCCTGCATTTTTGTTGCTTCAGACACATGTATTTTCATCGGGATTCCTGTACTTTCCATGCGGCTTGCCACATTTACGGTATCTCCCCAAATGTCATAGATAAATTTTGTTTTTCCTATGACTCCTGCAACGAGCGGACCAGAGTTTATCCCAAGCCTGATATGCATTTTTACCGGTGAAGTTTCGTTGAATGCCTTTACGTCGCTTAGAAGACCCCTTGCAAAGCGAATCATTCTTGCAGCTCCGTCATTATCCCGTGCTTCCTCCAATCCTGCTGCAGCCATGTATGCATCCCCGATAGTCTTTATTTTTTCGATGCCTTCACGTCTGGCCCTTTCATCAAACATTGAAAATATTTTATTGAGCATAACGACAACTTCTTCTGCGCTCATGGATCCGCTCATCTTGGTGAATCCTACTATGTCTGTAAAAAGGACTGTAACGTTCGGATATTTCTTTGCTATCGTGCGGTTAGGGTGAGCCGTAAGCTCTATTGCAATTTCTTTTGGAAGGATGTTCAAGAGGAGGCTTTCAGAGCGGCTCTTTTCTGCTTCAAGTTCCCTTGTGCGTTCTTTTACGGTATTTTCGAGCTTTCTGTTCTCTTCTTCAACACGGATAAACTTTCCTTCCAGAAGCATGATTGTCGTGGAAATTAAGAATATGACAAAAAGAAGGCTTATAAAAATATCAAAAAGAATGTTTGTAAGCGGCTTTAAGATGCTTGAATATGTGAAAGTTATTTCTTTCTCTGAAGGCTGGTATTCAGAAGGGGTGTACATTATGCATCCAAATCCAAGCGTTTTTAGAGGAGTAACTTTGTAAAAATCTGCTCCGTGCAGGTTCTCTTTGTCACCGTCAACAGGCTTTTTGACGTTCAGTAAGCCGTCAGAAATAAGGAATGTACCGTTCCATGGACCAGGATCTAGAGAACTGTCATTTGGAACAGAAATCGAAAAATTCCATTCCGTAATGATGGTACTTTTCATGTTGTTAAAGATAACGCCGTCATATTGAGCGCCTGTCCAGCCGTTCCTGCTTCCGTCAATCCAATGCTTGTCTGCATTTTGTACGAAAGTTATGCATACAGGTTTTGAAACATCATTTTCTGAATGAGGACTTGCAATTGTCAACGTCTTTTCCGGAAGGGTAAGACCTGTGATTGAAACTGCTAAAAGCATTACGAGAAGCCCTGCCAGAGTTGCAGAAAGTGTTTGCCAGAAATGGCTTGCTGCAACTCTTTTATGGTTTTCGGAAATTGTTTTAGAAACGTTATAAGTTGGATCAAAGATCTCATTTTCTTTTTCTCCAGAATAAAACCTGCGTTCCATGAGTTTTATAGAAGACAGGAAAAGGTGCAGCGATCCTAGTCCTAAAGAAATGTTCAGCCATGAAATTCCATAAACAAAAAGAATTAAAACGGTGCTGGCTAAAGGAAGCAGAAAATAGACTGCAAGTGAAATAAAGGCGCTTCTTGAGATTTTTTTCCTGTTTTGAAGTAACAGAGTTAGCGTAATCAGTCCTGGCAAAAGTCCCAGTGCAACGCTTAATGGATACAATGTGCTTCTGTGGTAAATGTTTTTTTCATCAAAAAAGTAAAAGATGTTGGTAAACTGGTTTATTATGGTAAGTATATTTCCTGAAAGGCAGAGAAATAAAACTATGAACAGCTGTATAGGAATTCCGTTTCTTATGGAAGTGCGCGGCTTTAGAATGATTGAAAAGTCAAGCCTTGTCCGGTTTATGAACTCCAGGACATAAAAAGAGTAGAAGAAAGATACGGAGAAGTTGCAGATAAAGACAATAAAATTACTGAGGCGTACCATATAGTAGCCTGCCATGCTGGTATTTCCCCTATAAAAGTATGCAAGTGCATCAAAGAGCAGCAGGAAAGCTGTGAAAAATTGTATGAAGATTAGTGTTCTCCGGCCGTTTTGACGTATCTTATGCCCGGAAAACAGGAAAATTCCAGCTTGGAAACAGAATAGAGACAGAATAAATAAAGATACAATGCTGATAATTCTTGTAAAATCGCTCATGCCTTAAACTTAGAGAATTTGATATGGATGTTTTGGAATAGGAAACGGAAATTTCCCTACTAACTCATTATATATTGTATACCTTGAATTTTCAAGGGATTTTCAGTTCTAGCTTAGCAACACGCAAAGTTCTAACTTTGCAAGAAGTGTAGAGCACTCTTTGCAGAATGTGTAGTGTACTCTTTGCAAGAAGTGTAGTGTACTCTTTGCAGAATGTGTAGTGTACTCTTTGCAAGAAGTGTAGTGTACTCTTTGCAAGAAGTGTAGAGCACTCTTTGCAGAATGTGTAGTGTACTCTTTGCAGAATGTGTAGTGTACTCTTTGCAGAATGTGTAGTGTACTCTTTGCAGAATGTGTAGTGTACTCTTTGCAGAATGTGTAGAGCACTCTTTGCAAGAAGTGTAGTGTACTCTTTGCACTGCGCAAAGTACTGACTTTGCATGGTTAAAAGTATATGCTGTGCAAGTCTTGCTCTGTAACCCTTTACAATATTTTTTGACTGGTATAAAATATTGCTACCGTATGGTAGTATAAAAAGGGAGCGGAATAATGGGTGCGAAGGTCTCAAAAGACGACATCATCAAGGCATTGCTGGATACAGCATTCTTTCATTCAACGGGAGCAACAAGCCTAAAGGACATTGCTGAAAAAATAGGCATAAAAAAGGCATCCTTATACAACCATTTTGAAAGCCGTGACGACATAATCAAGCAGGCAATGGATTCATGCAGGGAATATGTTGAAGCAATAATGTTTACTCCCAAAGATATAGAAAGCGTAACAAAAAAATATCCGCCAGACATAGTATTCAAGGGCATAGTAAACAGATATTTCAAGATGCATGAAAAAACTCCTCTGTTTCAGATTTATACATTCCTCGAGAGTCAGAAATATTTTGTAAAGGAAGCAAGCGATATAATAAAGGACGAAAACAAAAAAGTCATACGTCAGACCGCACAAGTCCTTAAAGCCTTGAAGGCGAACGGTAAAATTTCAATTGAAGGGCAGAATATTGAAAATGTTGCAGTTTGGTTCTGTTCTGGCATGAATGAACTGCTCAACTTATATCTGCTTGACAGAAAGGTTGTCGTAGTAAACAACCCTGATTCTGGAGAAGGCCAGCTGTTCTCCCTTCCTGCAGATGAAACGGCACTTGAAAAAATCGACACATACATAGATTCGTTCATATCTATAATAAAATAGGAAGGATTTCATGATTTCTTCATCATCTCTTTCAGCCATAAATATGCCTCAGATGCCTTTTTCAAAAGCATTTGTAATGTTCATTCTCTATTCCTTCATCGGATGGATCTGTGAGGAAATCTGGTGTACAGTCGGAAGCCGAAAGCTTGTAAAGAGAGGCATGCTGCACGGGCCTATCTGCCCGATTTATGGTTTTGGAGCGCTTTCCATCCTGTACATGCTTTATCCCTGGAGAACGACATTTGTAAGGCTTTTTATTGCTTCTATGATACTCACAAGCATACTGGAGTACTTTACAAGCTGGCTTTTGGAAAAGCTCTTTCATGCAAAGTGGTGGGATTATTCACAGATGCCGCTTAACCTAAACGGCAGGTGCTGTCTTTTAAATTCAACTGCATTTGGAATAGGCGGCATTGCGATGGAACACATAATGCATCCTGCTGTGGAAATGTTCTTGAGGCTTTCTTTTTTTGAAAATTATATGGAAACAATCAGTGCAGTTCTTGCCCTAATCCTTTCGGCAGACGTTCTTGCTACAGTGCACAAGCTTGTCAGCTTTGCGACTGCAATGGAAAAACTTAAGGCATTCAGTGAAAATATCAGGGAACGCTTTGAAAACGAAGAATGGTTCAAAAAGGATTCCTTCCAGTCCATGCTTGATTCCATCCGTGAGCATGCTTTAGCAAATCCTGCCATGTTTAGCAAAAAACTGCTTGAATCTGTGGACTTGTATTCAGCAAAGCAGAAAATTTCAGAATTCTGGCTTTTAAAGTTCCCTACAATGACAAGCCGGGATTTTTCGTCTGTGCTTGAGCATCTAAAGGATAAGATGAAAGAAAAGAAGTCAAAATAAAAATCTTTGGAATTTTTGCATTGGCTGTGATATACTGATTTTATGGCAAACGATAAACCTGTTTCGATTTCTGAAAATGAATTAAACTCTGTTTTAAACTCAATAAAGGATGATAATACTAAGAATATATGCGAAGACTATAAGTTAGGGGTTGGAATATCTCAGTCTGAACTTGAAAAAGTTCTGAAAAGAAGCTCTTCAAATTCTGAGGAAAATTCTTCGGCTTCTCCAAAGTCTGATTATGAGGAAAAGATTGCAAAGCGTAATGCTCATGCTGCTGAGGTTATGAAGCAGGCGAACGCCCTTCTCCCTAGAACGGTATCAGTCATATATGGTTCTGTACGTAAAGAGGCCTCCTTCCTTTCTGGCTTAAAGGAAGGAGATTCTTTGGATTTAGACCGCCTTGCGGATGAAAATGCTGACATTTTGGTTAATGGAAAGCTTTTTGCACATGGAATATTGGATGTTCATGACGGTCATGCCTGCGTAAAGATTACAGACATAGTATGATGTAAGACTTACAGAAAGTTTTCCGTAAGCCTTTATTCATTATTAGCTTGCATTTGAGAATGTTCTTATTTCTTCAAGCTTTGACATTGCAGCGCCTGAATCAAGTGCTGAAAGTGCCATTGTATATCCGTCTTTTATTGTTTTTGCTTTTCCACTGATATATAATACTGCACCGGCATTAAGGCCTACAGCTTCTCGTATTGTTTTTCTTCCCTTTCCTTCAAGAATTTCAAGGCCGAGTTTTGCATTGTCTTCTCCTGTGCCGCCTGCAAGTTCTTCAACGTCTACATTCTCTATTCCGTATTTTGCAGGGTCAATTGTATATTGGTATTCCTTATTGTCTTCACAAATCTGGTATACATAATTTTTTGCACATGGAGAAATCTCATCAAATCCGTCTTCGCTGGTAATTACCATTACACGCTTTGCTCCGAGCATCTTTGCCGCTCTTGCTACAGGCTTCAGAAGGTCTTTTGAATATACTCCCAGCATCTGGTATTTTGCACCGGCAGGATTTGAAAGAGGTCCCAGTATGTTCATTATGGTTTTTATGCCGAGGGCCTTTCTTACTGGACCTGCAAAGCGCATTGCACTGTGGTAGATTGTTGCCATCAAAAAGCCAAAGTTTGTTTTTTTAATCTGCTCGGCTGTCTTTTCTGGAAGATTGTCTATTTTAATGCCTATTGCTTCATAAAAATCTGCTGCTCCAGACTTACTTGAAACGGCCCTGTTTCCATGCTTTGCCATTGGCTGTCCGCAGGCTGCTGCAATAATTGCAGAAAGTGATGAAATGTTAAAGCTTCCCTTTCCGTCTCCTCCAGTTCCTACAATTTCTGCAAGGTTATTGCTTTCCAAGGGAATTCTTTTTCTTTTTGCAAGGAGAACCTTTGCACAGCCTGCCATTTCTGAAGCTGCCGGTCCTTTTGCAGCAATTGCTGTAAGTATGGCTGTCGTTACGCGTTCATCAAGAGTTCCGTCTGTAAGGTTTTCCATGAACAGTTCTGCCTGTTCTTCTGTAAGGTCCTTTTTTGCTATGAGCTGATTTAAATAATCGGCAACAGGAATGTTATTCAGGCGGTAATTTAGGAATGCCCTGAAAATGTCATCTCCCTTTTCGCTTGCTATTGATTCTGGGTGGAACTGTATTCCTTCTATAAGCATTTTTTTATGCCTTATGCCCATAATGTCCCCGTCTTCTGAACGTGCTGTAACTTCAAAGTCAGGAGAAAGCGTTGATTCATCAATGACGAGCGAATGGTAGCGGGTAAAGGAAGCTTTTTTTCCTAAGATGCGGAAGACTCCTTTTCCGTCAAGAGTCATTTCTTCAACGACTCCATGGCAAATTCTCTTGGCCTGAACGATTTTTGCTCCGAATGCTTCTCCTATTGCCTGATGTCCAAGGCAGATTCCAAGGATAGGTATTTTTCCTGCAAAGTGCTTTATTGCCTCTTCACTGATTCCTGCATCGGCAGGTGTTCCTGGGCCTGGGCTTATTACAAGCTTTGATGGATTTAGGGATTCCAGGTCTTTTATAGAAACTTCCTTTGAACGGACAGTTTTTACTTCTTCTTCTGAAAGTCTCTGCAATGCCTGTACTACATTGTATGTAAATGAATCATAATTATCTATAACAAGTATCATAAAAGTCTCCTTATTTATCTGTTTATATTTATTGTCTGCTGCTCTGATTTCCTTCAAGGACAGAACGCAAAGCTCCTAGCTTTTCATTTGTTTCTTCCCATTCACGGTCTGGGTTGCTGTCGTAGACAATGCCTCCTCCTGCCTGCAATGTCCATGTTGACTTTTGTTTTAATGCGCATCGTATTCCGATGCAGAAATCCAAATCTCCTGATGTCTGTAAGTATCCTATTGCACCTGCATAGAACCGTCTCTTTACTTTTTCAAGTCGGCTCAATATTTCTATGGCACTTATTTTTGGGGATCCGCTTACGGTTCCTGCAGGAAAGGCAGAACGCAATACCTGTATCTGCTTCATGTTTTTTTTGACCTTTCCCTGAACGTCACTTACAAGATGCATTACATGGCTGAAATATTCACAGTCCATGAATCTTGTAACTTCTACAGAACCTGGCTCGCACATTCTTCCAAGGTCGTTGCGTGCCAAGTCTACTAGCATAAGGTGTTCGCTTCTTTCCTTATTGTCATGCAGAAGATTTTCTTTTAGTTCTTCGTCTTCTGCTGCATTTTTTCCTCTTTTGCGTGTTCCTGCGATAGGACGGATTGAAGCAATTCCTTCCCTTACGCGTACAAGGCTTTCTGGTGAAGAACCGACAAGCTGCCTGTTTCCAAAGTCAATATACAGAAGGTATGGTGATGGGTTTAAGGAACGAAGCCTTCTGTAAATTTCCATGGCAGAGCTTTCGCACTCTAGCTGCAGTCGGCGGCTAGGAACTGCCTGAAAGATATCACCTGCAACAATATGCTTTTTTAGTTCTGCAACTTTTTCTTTATATTCTTTTTCTGAAAGCTCAAGGTCTGTTATTGCATGGCAAGGAGATGGTGCTTCCGGCGGTGCCAGATAGCTGAAGTCCAGGTCTCCAAGTCTGTTTTTTAAGTCTTCTACAGCTTTCTTAAGGTCTATCTGATGTTCTGTATAGTTTAGGCCAAATATATGAAGGGTTTCTGTAAAATGGTCAAATACTATGTAAATGTGTCCGGCTACAAATTCGCTTTCAGGTATATGAAGTTCGTCAGATTGAGGTGCAAGATTTATAGTGTCACAGCGTGCGCAGAATTCATAACTTAGATAGCCTATGCCGCTTGCAGGAACAGGAATGTCTTTTACAGGCAGTTCGTTTTCCTGAGCAACGTAAAGAAGTGCGTCCAGAATGTCAGGAGTGTGGGGGACTGTGCTTCCGGGAGCAATCATTTCAATGTCTTTGCCTGCACTGGATTCTGTTTCTTGAGTAAAAGGCACTCTTCTTCCGTCAATAATAAAGGCAATTCCTTCGTCATCCTGTAAAATGTGGAATGCTTCTTCGGCCATAAGGATCGAATACCGCTCCTTTCCCATATTGAATCTTGCACTTTCCAAGACTGCCTTTGCACCTATTTTCTTTGCAAGGGAAAATGGCGTATATCTGTCGCTTGGAAGGCTTATGTAAATGCTGTCTGTGCGCTTAATCATATCTACCTCGTTTCTTTTTACAGTAACTATATTATATCTGTACTGTGTTTCTGTCAAGAGTATCAATGATTTTTTTTCAGTGAATATGCATGGTATTTTTATACGTGGTGAAATTATAGATGTGATGCTATAATCTTTTTCAGTAAAATTCCTAGAGAGGTTTCTATGATTTGTGAAATAAAAGATGATTTTTATGTTGACGGAAAGAAGTTTCAGATAATTTCCGGTTCCATTCATTATTTTAGAGTTGTTCCTGAATACTGGAGGGATAGGCTTGAGAAATTGAAGAACATGGGATGTAATGCTGTGGAAACCTATATTCCATGGAATTTTCATGAGATAGAAAAAAATATGTTTGTATGGGATGGCATGCATGATGTATGCCGCTTTATTCAGACAGCACAAGATGTAGGCTTATATGTCATTATACGTCCGTCTCCATATATCTGTGCGGAATATGAATATGGAGGGCTTCCATGGTGGCTTTTGCAGGATAAAAACATGAAAGTCCGCTGCAGCTACGGGCCTTATCTTGATGCCATTAAAAATTATTACAGTGTCCTTATGCCAAAGCTTGTCCCTTATCAGATAGATAATGGCGGTCCTGTCATTCTGATGCAGATAGAAAATGAGTATGGATATTATGGCAATGACCATTCTTATATGGAGTTTTTGCGTGATACTATGCGTCATTACGGCATTACTGTTCCTTTTGTTACTTCTGACGGTCCTTGGGGACACTCTATGGAAGCAGGCATGACTGAAGGTGCCCTTGCTACCGGAAACTTTGGGTCTAAGGTTAAGGAACAGTTTGCTGTAATGACTGACCGCCTTGGAAATAATAAGCCTTTAATGTGCATGGAATTCTGGGTAGGCTGGTTTGACAGCTGGGGTGACATTCACCATCATTCAGATTTAGAGCAGAATAAAGTTGACTTTGATGAAGTCATTCGTACAGGCCATGTAAACATTTATATGTTTGAAGGCGGTACAAACTTTGGATTTACTAGCGGCCGCAACTGGGATGCAAAAAATGCAGACGTTACTTCCTATGACTATGATGCAGTGCTTACAGAAGACGGCCAGATAACTCCTAAGTATAATGCGTTTAAGGAAATTATTTCTAAGTATAAGAAAATAGAGGAGATTCCTCTTTCAACGAATATTGAAAGTTCTGATTATGGAGAAATTGAGTGCTGTGCAAAGGTTAACCTTTCTTCCGTACTGAAGGATATTTCAAAGTGTACGGAAAGTCCGTATCCATTGTCTATGGAAGAGTTAAACTATGGCAGCGGCTATGTTTTGTATCGCATAAATCTTTCGGAAGGTGAATGCGCAGAAGAAATTCAGGTTCAGGATTTTCATGACCGTGTTCAGGCATTCTGCAATGGAAAGCTTCTTTTTACTGACACTGAAGAACATTCTGCTGAAAAATTCATTGTACCTGAAGATTTACGTAAGAATGGAGCGGTTCTTGATTTTCTGGTAGAAAATTATGGCCGCGTTAATTTTGGGTTTGACCTTGATAATCAGCGCAAGGGAATCCTTAAAGGTGTTGCCGTTAACGGTCACAGGCACTTTGGATATGAAATGTATTCCTTGCCTCTAAGCAGCAAGCAGGTTTCTCAGGTAGATTTTGATGGGAAGGTACCTTTTAAAGAGACCGAGCCTTCATTCTATAAATTTAAATTTAATGCAGGAAAAAAGGCTGATACTTTTATAGAGTTAGATGGTTTTGGTAAGGGATGCGTTTTTATAAACGGCTTTAATATCGGTCGGTTCTGGGAAATTGGCCCTCAGAAACGTTTATACGTTCCAGCTCCTCTTCTTAAAAATGGCGCTAATGAAATTATTGTATTTGAGACAGAAGGCAAGGCTGGAAAAACTATACAATTAAGGAAATCTCCTTCGCTTGGGTAAATAATGAATTGCTGTAAAAAGTTCTGTCTGTATTTGTGTTTTGTTTGTGTCTGCCTGTTTGCATATGCACAGGAAAAGTCTGTTACTTTTTCATATAATGGAGGAAGGAATTACATTCTTGTTGAAAAGACTGATTTGCTCAGATATGACAATTCTAAATACACAGGGCTTTTGAGCAGGGAAGTCCAGTCCTTTGTTTCTGAAAACAAGCCTCTTGAATCTAAAAAGTCTGACGGTGCTTTGTACTATGACGGTTATTTTTATGTAGTCCAGGATACTAAGCATAAAAAGCGTGTTGTCCTTGAGGGAATCCATGATTCCATAAGTTCTTCATTTAAGATTACAAAAGATGGAGAGCTTATAATGCTGGAAGATAACGGGTATCCTAGTTTTAGAAGTTTTCCGGCATATCCTTCTGGAAAGATAAAGATAGGCGACAGCTGGCAGTCAAAAGGGATTCGTGCCGTAGATCCCCTTGATAAAGGTATTGTCACCAAGATTCCTATTCTTGTGCAATATACTTTTGAGAGGGAGGATGTTTATAACGGTGAAGAAGTATACATTTTGAATGCAAGGTGGGCAACCAGATATGGCCTGTCATATATTGATGGCGAGGGAGACCCCTTGTTAAAAAGCGCTCAGGGCAAGCATGATGCTACTATCATAATAAGCAAAAAGGTTGGAAATGCCCTTGTCGTTAAAGATACTGTTGATGAAACTTTTTTATATGAAGACGGTAATCAGATACGGCTTAAGGGTACTATTTCTTTGTTTACAAAATATCCTCCTGCCTATAATAAAGGAAAAGTCCTTTCTTCTATAAATAGGAATCTTGCCGGAAAAACAGGTTCTTCTGGTCATGGTTCGAAAAATTCTGCAGAATCTTCATTGGTTTCTGATGAGTCTATGGACGTTCAGGACACTGAGAAGGGCGTTTGCATAAGTATGAATCTAAAGTTTAAGGCTGACAGTTCAGAGCTTCTTACTGAAGAAAAGTCTCGCCTTGATAAGATTGCAAGAATTCTTAAAGATTCCGCTCCTGATTCACTCTATTTAATAGAAGGTCATACGGCTTCAACCGGTAATCCTGTGGGAGAGCAGAAACTGTCTGAAGAGCGTGCAAAGGCTGTAGCAAAAGAGCTTTCAGCCCGTGGCATTCCTGAAGGTCAGTTTATATGCAGCGGAAAGGGGAGTTCTGTTCCTATAGCTGATAACTCTACTCAGGAAGGAAGGGCTAAAAACCGTCGCGTTGAAATTACAATTTTGCAATAATTATGTCATGTAATAAAAATACAAAAATTTGTATAATTATGCAGAAAAATAATTTACAAATTGCATAAAATATTTTACTATCTATAGAGTCACTGCATAAAACAGTAGGTGGCTAGAGGATACAATATTATGAAAAACGCTTATGTTAATCGTGTATGGGATGAGGTTAAGGCAAAGAATGCTAACGAACCAGAATTCCTTCAGGCAGTAGAAGAAGTTCTTACAACTCTTGATCCTGTTGTTGATCAGATGCCGGAACTTGAACCAAATGCAGTTCTTGAACGCTTGGTTGAACCAGAGCGCGTTATTCAGTTCAGAGTGCCTTGGATGGATGATAAGGGAAATTATCATGTAAACCGAGGTTTCCGTGTTCAGTACAATAGCGCTATTGGTCCTTACAAAGGTGGTTTGCGTTTCTCTAAGGAAGTAAACCTTTCTGTTCTTAAGTTCCTTGGCTTTGAACAGGTTCTTAAAAACTCTCTTACAACACTCCCTATGGGCGGTGGAAAAGGTGGTTCTGATTTTGATCCACACGGTAAGTCTGATAAAGAAGTTATGAGATTCTGCCAGAGCTTTATGACAGAATTGTATCGCCATATCGGTGCTGATACAGACGTTCCTGCTGGCGATAAAAATGTTGGTGGCCGTGAAATCGGTTATCTTTTTGGCCAGTATAAGAGAATCCGTGATGAATATACAGGCGTTCTGACTGGTAAAGGCCTGACATTCGGCGGTTCTTTGATCCGTACAGAAGCTACTGGTTACGGTCTTATTTACTTTGCACAGGAAATGCTTAAGAAGGTTGGAGACGATTTCAAGGGAAAGACTTGCGTTGTTTCTGGTTCTGGAAATGTTGCAGAATATGCTGCAGAAAAGCTTATCCAGCTTGGTGCAAAGGTTGTTACTCTTTCTGATTCAAATGGATATATCTATGATGCTGACGGCATTACTCAGGAAAAACTTGACTGGGTTAAGGAACTTAAGTGCGTACGCCGTGGACGCATTGCAGAATATGCAAAGCAGTTCCCTTCTGCAAAATACTTTGAAGGCAAGAAAGTTTGGGAAGTAAAGTGTGACTGTGCATTCCCATGTGCTACACAGAATGAGCTTCTTGGCGAAGATGCTCAGAAACTTCTTGACAATGGCGTAAAGCTTGTTGCTGAAGGTGCAAACATGCCTTCTAACATTGATGCTGTTAACAAGTTCCTTGCTGCAAAGATTCTCTATGCTCCAGGAAAAGCATCTAATGCTGGTGGCGTTGCAACATCTGGTCTTGAAATGAGCCAGAACTCAGAACGTCTTTCATGGTCTTCTGCAGAAGTTGATGAAAAGCTTCATAACATAATGATCAATATTCATGCTAATGCATACGATACTGCTGTTAAGTTTGGTGCAACAGACGGAAAGTTTGTAAATTATGTAGCAGGAGCAAATATCGCTGGTTTTGTAAAAGTTGCTAATGCAATGATTGCACAGGGATTGGTATAATTTATACATTTTGCATAAATGTGTTCCAGGGGATGCTTTCTTAGAATTTATTTCTTTGAAAGGTTCCTTTGGAACTTTTTTTATTTATAGTCTGAAGTTTCAAAATTTTCGACTTCTTTTTCTGTTAACTGTCGATACTGTCCGGGGCGCAATGATGAATCAAGCCATAGAGGTCCCATGGCTATGCGTTTTAGGAAGATTACTTCATTTCCCATTGCCTTAAACATTCTTTTTACTTGATGAAATTTTCCTTCTGTTATTGTTAGCGTGCAGAATGTGAGTTCGCATGCTGTGCTGCTTGTGAGCGTGCAGTATTTTTTTATTTCGTTATGATTTTCTTCATTGTACCATTGTATGGCTGCCGGTTGTGCTGTAAATGCGGGACTTTTCTTTTCTGCTTCAACGGTTATGCCTTCTGCAAATCTTTTTGTATATAGTTTTTGCTTTTCCGGCGGGCAGTAATCTCGTAAATATACTAAATATGTCTTGGTGATATGAGTTTTAGGGTCTGTCAGTCTGTGGGAAAGTTTTCCGTCAGTAGTTAAAAGTATAAGTCCTTCTGTGTCTAAATCTAGCCGTCCTACTGCATGAAGTTTATTGAGTCCTTTTGGATGAAGGTATTTTTCGTCTATCGATTCAAATATTCGTTCGTGCCATCCTTCATCTGCGGTACATACGGTATTCTGCTTTTTATTCATCATGATGTAAAGCTCCTTTTGCAATGGGTACTCTTTTCCGTCAATTAACAGAATGTCTTTTCTTACATCAATGATTGTTCCTGCTTCCAATATCCTTGTGCCGTTTACTAGAACTGTATGTTCCTGTAAAAATCTTCGTGTCCGTCTGTATGTACTTAATTCCTGTCTTACAAACAGTTCGTCAAGCCTCAGGATGTTCATTGAAGTCAGTAAGTTTCTAGTTGTTTCAGCAGTTTATCGAGTTTTATGCCGTATTCTTTGTCAGCAGCCCATGTTCCCGCAAGTCCATATATAGTAGGGGCTTTTCCTCTTGGAAGGACATATTTATAGCGGTTGTCTATAAGCTTGTTTTTTAAAGCAATGTCTGATGTTGTTGCGTATGCATGCAGATGCTGGATATGAGCCCTGACGCCCATTTGTTCTGTGTCAAAGTATTCTCCTGGGTGATCTTTGTCTATTGCTCCAAGTCCACAGTAATTGTGCATGTCTATTGTTACAAGGTTTCCAAATGACAGCCAGCCTGTTTCAAGGCACATCTGTACAAATGCACAGTCGCTGTTTATGCCTTCGGCTTTTGCTTCTGTAACATAATAATGCGCAAGCCTTTGTACAAGATCCTTGTCAGCATTCGGTTTTGCATCCATAAAGAAGTTATATAACTGTTTTTCAGTTTTTATTCCGTCATCGGCAAGAATTCTTGAAATGTATTTTTTATGCTGCTGACTTGGTGTGATACACCCTGTGAGCAGCATAATGCAAATTGCACCTAATAAAAGAATTAATTTATTTTTGAGAACAGGCTGAGCTTTCATTACTTTATTGTAGTGCCTATATAATCTTTACCGTCAAGAATATTACGTATGTTTTGGATATTCTTTCCTGCTGCACATATTACAGTTAATTTGAGTTGTTCTGATTTTTTGCTGGCAATAGGGTCAAAAGGACAGTTTTTGCCAGGAACCCATTCGTCACCGACCATCTTTCTGAAGTCTGCCCATGAAATTGTATCAAGAGGCTTTGCATCTGGATTTTTGCGAGGGTCGTCTGTATAGACTTTTTCTATGTTCGAAAGGTTTACGACTGTATCTGCATGGAATCTTTCTGCGAGGAGAACAGCATCATTATCTGATGAAAATCCAGGTTTCCATCCCGCAGCTACAAGAACTCGTCCTGTAAAGTCAAATACTTTTGTAGGGTCTGTTACTACGTCTTGCAGGCAGAGTGGACCAAATGCTGCTTTTAGAAGCTGTGCATTTAGACGTGTTGCCATGATGCCAAGCCAGTCGCCAGCATTGTTTAAGTCTTGCTTTATATTATAGCAGGCATGCTTTTTCTGTAAATCTGAATATGCTGATGTTACGTCCTTGTAAGCATTCTGGTACATCCTTGCAGGACCTCCGCCACCGGCTACGAGAATCAGTCTTGTTTCTGTGTTTGAGATTAAATAATCTATTGCCATTGAGCAAAAATTGCGAAGGAACTCAGAGTCTGGTTTTTCTGGTGCAATAATTGAGCCGCCTACACTCAATACTTTTGTTATCATATAAACCTCCTTAGTATATGCCTATTATTGCTGGTGCATTCCATAGAGAACTGTAATTAGCTTCAGAGCCTCGCGCTTCTTCCCATATAGACTGAAGGGCATAAGAACGAGGTCTTTTTACTGTTCTGCTGTTTATGAATGATGATTTTATCTGATTCCATCCTCTGCAGAATGAAATGTGCTGGTTATCTATATTTCCAAAATAATAGTTTTTTCTATCGGTGATTTCTGTAAAAGGGGAGTATTCAAGTCCTGCCCCAAGAGCTGTATCTACAGGAAACCATCCATATCTTTCAAAGTATAATTCTGTCCACCAATGATTTTTTGTTGTGTATTGAGTATCGATAAGAACTCCGCCTTGAGGCACTGCAGGAATCCCTGCAGCCCTACATAAGGCTGTGTATAGTATTGCAAAGCTGTAAGCATCTCCGGAACCTGTTGAAATTAAATCTTCTGGCGATGAAGTTGAATTTGGATCTGTTAATGCTGAGATTTTAAAATTATTAACCATATGCATATAAATTTGCCTTGCTTTTTCATAATTGTTCTTTGTTTTGCCAATTATAGAGTCTTTTAGTTCCAGAACTTTTGGATTAATTGAAGGAATTCCCTTATCTGGAGAAATATAAGACTTGTAAAGGATTTTTGTTTTATCAGAATAATTAATGATTTTTCCTGGTATTATGTTTGCACTTATTGTATAAGTCTTTACTATGTTTGTAGCGGAATATGTTGTATTTGTGTTTACAGTCTTATCAAGTGAATCTTGAAAGATTATGTTAAATATGTCGTCTTGTATTAATGGTTCTGGAGTAATTGCACTTGTAGTGACTTCTGGCTGAAATGTTGACACTTGCGGTCTTGGCATATATAGAGTTATGAGAGCATCTGTGTTTTCTGTTTCTGGCCGTAGATTAACGCTTGTTTGCAATACATAGGTTCTTGGTGTAGAAAATATTTTTTTTCCTGCAGGAAATGAAATTTGCAAAGGGTATGGTTCGCTTTTTCCGCGGTCTGTCTCTACATAAATGAATCCAGAATCAGCACTGTCGGGAACTCTGACTTTTATTTCATCGTCACTCCAGTATTCATAGTCATAGTTTGTGGGAAGGGCGGCAATAAAGTCATTTTCAGAAGGTGTTTCTTTGTTTGCAGAAAAGTAAACTTTTGAGGTTCCTCTGGAAGTATTAAAATTAATGCCTGAAATGGTTATAGTTTGTCCAATTAAGGATATTTCGGATCCGGATTCAGTTGTTATATTTTGAATGATTGGTACTGTTGCTTTTGGATCTTTTCGTACTGTAGTTGGAATGCTGGATTTGTTTGCAAAGAATGCCGGAGTAGAGGGACCTGCTTGTGTTATGACTGTTACCAGTCCGTCCTGAACATTAGATGGAAGTTTTATTATTATTTCACTATCCGACCAACTAATGTACTTACTATTTGTAATCCTAGAATTTGATATGCTTACATAGGAATTTTCTTTTTCATTTCCAAAATTGTTACCTCTTATCGTTAAAATCTCTTCTGGAGATGCAATCGGAGGGTCTATTGAAGAAATAACAGGGTTTTTAGTGTTTTTTTTACCTATGAAAAGCGAAACTGCTATAGCTACCGTCACACAAAAGAAAAAAGAGACAAAACGGATAAAAGGTTTTGTTTTTAATAATCGTTTGTATGACGATAGGGAACTCACTTTTCGTTGCCTATTTCAAATGAAAGTATTGGTGACGAAAAATGAATGAAAAATCCTTTCTGAGATTCCTGCTCCTTTTGGACAGAATCCTCAAGAGGACTGAAAACATCATAACTTGTTAATGATACTTTGCTGTCTTCTGTATTATATGAATCAGGACTTACGAAAGCTGTTCCAAATGGCATGACTGCCGCTGCGACAGAGTTGTGTGCCTGAAGTTCTGCGGTGTTTGATTTTTCATCGCCTAAGAAAGTTACTAAATCCGTAAGGTTTTCATCTGTAATTACGCTTGATGTAGGAAGATTGTAAGATGACATTCTTGCAATTGGAGTAAAGTCCTGGACAGGAACTTTTGTTTCTGCCTGACGTAAAGGAAGTATGACAGCGATTACTGCAGCTGCTGCTGCACCTATAAACATGTCTTTGACTATACCCTTAGAAACTTTTCCAAGCTCGATAGTCCTGTGAGTAATCTTTTTATAAGAAAGGCGAGCCTGTAAGCGGTCAAAACTGTCATTTTTGTCTTTTTCTGTGAAAGAAAGTGCCTTGCTGTCTGCTGCAAAAATAGAATTTAAACCTCTGAGCTTTGCAAGTTGAGCCTGACATTTTGGACAGTTTTTTACGTGTGCTTCATATTCTTCCAAATACTCTGCAGGAAGCTCATTGTCGAGATAAATTGAGTGAACATCTTTGTTAGGACAGGTAAACATCATCTTCTCCTATTAACTTTAATAATTGTTCCCGTGCACGGAATACCCTGACTTTTACATTTCCTTCAGTTATTCCTAACACTTTTCCTATTTCCTTGTAATTCATTTCTCCATATTCTCTAAGAACAAGCACTTCCTTGAGTTTAGGAGGCAACTTATTCAAGGCTTCTTTTGCTTTTTCAATGGTCTCGGCCTTAAGGAGATCTGTTTCTCCGCTTTCCATGTGCTGGCGACCTTCGTATAAAGCCTTGTGATAAGCTTTTGCTTCTCTTGTCTTACGCTTTGCATAATTCAATGAAGCATTTTTTACGACGCGTATAAGCCAATATTTCGCATCATCAATAGATGGAAATACTAATGCTTTTTCATTTGCCTTAATAAAGGAATCATGTACTAAATCTTCGGCAGCTTCTTCGTCATTAACAATACGAAATGAAACTTTGAAGAGTAATTCCATTGTGGCATCGTAAATCTTTTTAAAGTCCAGAGGATCTGAACAGTTTATCTGATTCGGATTCTCAGTCTCTTTACTAATAGAAAACACAGTTCCCTCTTTGTGGTTACACAAAAAAATAAATTTTTGTGTTTATTTTCTTTCCCAAACTGCTCCATTAGGAGTATCGGTGACGGTAATGCCTTTGTCAGCAAGTATTTTACGGATTTCATCTGCACGTGCAAAATTTTTTGCTTTTTTTGCCGCTGTCCGTTCTGCTACAAGGGCATTGATTTCTTTTGCTTCCGGATCCTGACCTGAAGATGTTTCTATAGGTGCTGCAAGAAGTTCTTTTGCACAGCTTATCAGCTTTAGCCCGATTACGCTGTCCATCCTTCTTACAAGTTCCAGTGCTTCCTCTGCTGGGATGTCTGAATCTTTTACAGTCTTCTGTATGAGACTCAGTGCTACTGGAGTGGAAAGATCGTTCTCCAATGCTTTCTGAAACTCTTCAATGCATGAACGTGCCTTTTCTGACAGGCCAGAAATGTCTGAGGCTTCCCCTTTGCTGTAAGTTTTATCTGCTCTGAGGGAAGATTCGCCTCCTGCTGACTGAGCAAGTTTTGCAATTCTCTGTACTAAAGCTTGTCGTGCATTCTTTGCACCATCCATTGCTTCCCAGCTGAAATATATCTGCTTGCGGTAATGTGCACCTAACAGGAAGAAACGGTAGTCCAGTGGATCGTATCCTTTATCTATTAATGTCTGAAGTCTTAAAAAGTTACCGGAAGATTTTGACATTTTTGCACTTTCTCCGGCATCTGCTGATTTTTTATCCTTTGCTATGACAAGAAATTCATTGTGCAGCCAGTAATTAACCCATGTCGTTCCAGTGGCGCCTTCGCTTTGGGCAATCTCATTTGTATGGTGAATCGGAATGTGGTCAATTCCGCCTGTATGTATGTCTATGTGCTCTCCGAGGTATTTCATGCTCATTGCAGAGCATTCTATGTGCCATCCCGGATATCCTCGCCCCCAAGGACTGTCCCATGTGAGTGCCTGGTCTTCGAATTTGCTTTTCGTGAACCATAAAACGAAGTCATAAGGATTTCTCTTGTTTTCATCTATGACTACAACATCTCGTTTTCCGGCACCTGCTTTTAATTCGTCAAGATTCAGGTTTGCCAGTTTTCCATAATCCTTGAATGTGCTTACGTCAAAATATAGGTTGCCTCCGGCCATGTAAGTATGACCATTTGCTTCTATGCGCTTTATAAGCTCTATCATGTCTTGCACATGTTCTGTAGCTTTGCATACTACGTCCGGGCGTATGATGTTTAATCTGTCTATGTCTGTAAAGAATGCATCTGTATAGAATTTTGCAACTTCAAGTACGGATTCATGCCGTTCTTTTGCTGTTTTAAGCATTTTATCTTCACCGGCATCTGCATCTCCTGTAAGGTGTCCTATGTCTGTAATGTTCATTACGTGCTTTTTGTCATATCCGAGGAATGTTAGCGTTCTGTCAAGAATGTCAAGGAATACATAGGCTCTCAGGTTTCCAATGTGAGCATAGTTGTATACTGTTGGTCCGCATCCATAAAAACCGACATATCCTGATGTTATCGGTGTAAAATCTTGAATGGTTCGTCCCATTGTATTGAATAAACGTAATCCCATAAAACCTCCGGCTGCATTCGTGCTGTTGCGGCAGACCCTTTCTTTCTATATAATAAAAATTATGAATAGAATACGAGAAATAGGCGAAAATATCAAGGACCATCCATGTTTTAAAGGAACTGTATGTTATGATGAGCCTATGGCAGGGCATACGACTATGAAAGTTGGTGGGCGTGCTTCTGTGTATGTTGTTCCTCAGGATCCTGGTTCAGCCGCCGCCGTTGTCCTTGAATGTCGGAAAAATGCAGTGCCTCTTGTTATTCTTGGTGGTGGAAGTAATGTTGTCGTGTCTGATGATGGAATTGATGGTGTGGTCCTGTCTACGACCGGATTGAATGAATTGTCGTTCGGCTATGAGCCAGATACTGTTGAGTTAAAAGACCTTCCGTGGAAAAAAGGGACTCTTGTAAAGATAAAGTGTGGTGCCGGAACGTCTATGAATGATGTAGTTTCATTTTGTGCTGAAAAAGGCCTTTTAGGTATGTCTTGTTTCGCAGGCCTGCCTGGAACTGTCGGTGGTGCTGCCTATATGAATGCTAGGTGCTATAATAAGGAAGCGAGTGATGTAATTTCGGAAGTTACCTATATTAATTTGGATAAATTAACTTCAAATGCAGATATTGACATTGCGAATTTCTTAGAAATATATCATAATACTAAAGAAGACTGGGGTTATAAACGTTCTCCTTTTGCATCTGGAAATTTTCTTATTGTGAGCGTTGATTTTTTATGTACTGCTGTTGAAGGAAAGGATGTAAGAGACTTTATTCTTTCTGAAAATGCAATATATGTTAACGACCGTACTTCGAAAGGTCATTTTAAGGCTCCTAGTGCTGGAAGCGTATTTAAAAATAACAGGGCTTTTGGTAAGCCAAGCGGAATGCTTGTTGATGAGGCTGGATTAAAGGGTCTTGCCATAGGAGGCGCTCAGATTACTCCATGGCATGGTAATTTTATTATAAATAAAGGAAATGCATCGGCTTCTGATATAAAGAAGCTTGTTGATGTTGCGGTAAGCAAGGTTAAGGAAATGACTGGTTTTGTTTTGGAGCCGGAAATCATTTTTATTTAATGATACATTGATTTTGTACCGATTATAACAATGGAGTGCTATATAGATGTTACAGTTGTCATTTGTAAACTTTAAGGCAAATTCTTACATTTTTGTAGAAGATACGCCTTCGAACGATAGGTTTTTTATCATACAGACTGGAAAGGTCAGTTGTTACCACGAAACGCCTATATCTGGAAGTTCATTAAAAATCTTAGGGCCAGGAGACTTTATAGGCGTTATACCTTGTATGTCAGGTCACAGTCATACTGAAACTGTAATTGCTTCTACAGATGTTACTGCAATTGTAGTTCGCCGTGATCAGTATCCTGAACTTATAGTTCATAATACACCTATTGCTTTGAAAATTATACGTTATTTTGCACGAGAAATGCGTTTTATGAACGATACGCGTGCTAAGATGACTGTTAAGAAAGTTTCTGGTACGGATTCTCCTGAAGAGCTTTTCAATATTGCACAGTTTTATGAAGATAAAGGTTTTGAGGCTGTTGCTGAATATGGATACTATCAATATTTGAAAATGGCTCCTACAGGCGCTAATGCCGATGTGGCTAAGCGTCGATTTGCATCTTTACGAAAAAGAACTCCTGTAAAATATCTTGAGTCTCCTCCTGAGAATATCCGTGTATATCCTAAAGAAAATATGATTTTTGCAGAATTTCAGGCAGGCTCTGATATGTATATCATTCAGGAAGGTTCTGTCCGTATTACCCGTGTAATAGAAGATGATGAAGTAACGTATGCACTTCTTCGAAAAGGGGATATGTTTGGTGAAATGGCCTTATTGGATAATAAGCCTCGTTCTGCAAGTGCCATCACTCATGAAGACTGTAAGGTTCTTGTTGTAAATGCATCTAACTTTGAACAGATGGTAACTTCTCAGCCAAGTTTCATTGCCCGCCTGACTCAGATGCTTGGTGAGCGAGTTTGGTCTATGTATCGGCAGCTTGTAAATGGCTTGCTTACTGATCAAAGGGAACGTATGATTGACATGCTTGCTTTGCAGATTGAAATCATGAAAGTTCCTGGAGGAAAAGGTGTCCCATATCAGACTGACTTTACCCCTCAGGATATTGTAAATATGAGTGGTATTCCTTCTCAGCAGCAGAATCTTGCATTGAATCAGCTGTATTCAGATCAGAATGTTAAGGTTAAGAATGGTAAAATTAATATACCTGAGGTTGATGAACTTATTAAACAGGCTGCATTTTACCGTAATCAGCAGAATCGCCGTTTAAAGGCTCAGTCATAATGTTTATGGGTAAAAGCATTTTTTTATTTATAGCATTAATATCATTCTCATGTTTTTCAGTATTCTCTCAGAATCTTGTGTCTGCAGATGTTACTGAAACAGATGATGCTGTGACTGGTACTATTTCTTCAGATAATGCTTCCGTATCCGTTTCTATAAAAAAGCCTTCTCGGAATCCTGCAAACGGTAAAGAAACGCAAGCTGCTTCTGTTCCTGATAGTTTTGGAAATGTTAAGCTTGGAATGTCTGTTGATGATGTAAAGGAAATGCTTAAAAAGGACTCTCAGTTTGGCTATAGGGGAGACAGGGATGTTTCTCTTATGGCTGGTGAAAACAGAACCCTTATTGAAACCGATTCTTCCCGTTATGCACCTTATTCTTACCTTGACCGATGCTGGTTTCAGTTTTATGAAGACAAGCTGTATATAATGACAATAAATATGAATCAAGAAAAACTTGACCATTATTCTGTCTTCAGTCAATTGTGTGAAAAATACGGAACTCCAACTTCCCTTAATCCTGATAAGTCTGAATGGGTTAGTGATACTGTTATAGTTGATCTTGAGCGTCCTCTTTCCATAAAATATACAGATAGAGTTGTTATGGAAAAAATTCAAGATGCTTCTCATGTTGAAAAGACATCAAAAGAAAAAAATCGTGAACAGTTTCTTGAAGGTCTTTAATTTATGTTTTTATTAAAAAAGTATCTTTTGCTTTGTTTATGCATATCAACGTTTTTGCTTTCCGCTTCATGTTTTGGTTTTGGAAAGAAATTTGATATGCCTGTAAAAACTCTGGTAATAAACAGTGCTAATGGTTCCTGTACTACAGTTTCTGCAGAGATTGCAGCAAAGGATCCTGAACGGGAACATGGTTTCATGGAACGCAAGCGAATTCCAGATGGCACTGGAATGCTCTTTGTTTTTGCAAAAGATGACGTCTTGAGTTTTTGGATGAAAAATACTCCTCATCCACTGTCCATTGCTTATATAGACAGTGAAGGTGTTATTGTTGATATATTTGATATGACACCGTTCAGTTTAAGCAGCATAGTTAGTACGCGCTCAGTCCGTTATGCATTAGAAGTTCCTCAAGGTTGGTTTGAAAAGAGCGGCATTTGCAAAGGCGATGTTGTATCTGCTTCTGAGGGTGAGTCAATAAAAGTTTTTCAGTCTTATCTATAAATCCCGTTCAAGATTTTTCAACTGCTGGATTGCAATTTTATCTTTCGGATCAATTTCAAGTACTGTCATAAAATATTTTCTGGCTTCTTCCTTGTTGCCTTTTTTTAGACTTAGATATCCAAGATTGCTTATAACTTTTGTATTGTCAGGATCTAGGTTAAGTGCATCGCAGAGACTTTCCTGAGCACCGTCATAATCTCCTGTTTCAAGCTGACATATTGCAAGTTCATTGTATGTGTCTGCACTCTGGTCGCCGCCGTCACATTCCTGTGCTTTTTCAAATGCCTGACGTGCTTCTGTAAAGCGCTCTAGCCTACGTAAGCCCCATCCAAGCAAAAACCATGCATTCCAGACTGCAGGATTGTCTTGAATGAACTTTCTTATTTCTTCAAGGCCTTTTTCTTCTTCTCCGCGAGAAATGAGTTCATAAGCATTATGAAACCGTTCATTTTCGAGGTTGCGTGAGTTAATTTTGTTGAGCATTTCTTGGGCACGCTCTATTTTATATGTCCCGTTTTCTCCAATGTCTTCTTCTTTTTCGTCTGCTGTTAAGCCGATAAAACTTTCAAGACAGCTTTTTGCTTCTGAGTAATTGTGTTTTTTAAGATAAAAAAAGGCAGCGTTAAAGAATGCATCTGGTAACTCTGGATCACTGTCCATTGCGTCCCGGTAATGAAGCAGGGCGTCATCATCGTAGGCGTCAGCATCTTCGTATAATCCTGAATTGCGGTAATTATCTGCCCTTTGGTCAAAAAATAATGCCATGTTTAATATAATGGCTTTGTTTTCGGGTTGAATTCCGTGGACTGCATTCCAAATTTCTTCTGCAAGTTCCCAGTCTTCATTTTTTGTTTTTAGTATTGCAGCCTCTGACAGTTCTTTTACAATATTTGGACGGGCGTCTTGAATTAGTTTTCTGTAATAATCAAGGTTAGGGTTAGCTTTATCATAAGCAAGTACTGTCAATATTCCTGCCAGAACTTGCTCTTGTGTTAAATTTTTTAGGTCAGATTCAGCATCTTCCCCTGATTCTTTTTTCTGTACAGGTAACTGTATTGCAGGGTCGATATGAATGTCATTCGCTGACAGTTTAAAATTTTCTGGCAGTTTTACAAAATAGATTGAGTCCAAAGGATTTGCAGGGTTCATAATGTGTTATGCTCCAGTTGTCTGTTGCTGCGTATCTGCCGCCTGCTGGTTATTTTCCAAATCAGCTTTTCGTACTGTTGTAAGATAATTGTTAATATGAACTTTGTATGAAAGTGCTATTGTTGATTCGTTAAACTTAATTGATACAGCAACTATATCTTTTCTTCCTTCTATAGCAGAAGTTTCAGCAATTATTCCCTTTAACTGGATTATTTCATGAGGCTCTTCAAATTCAAGGGAAAGCTGGACTTCCTTGTCTTTTAGGAATTGTGCCAATCCCAGAATGAAAACTTTTGCGCCTCCGAAAGAAATGTCATGCAGTATGCAACGTCGTGGAACGTTCTGAACAACAATAGAACATTCTTCTGTGTGAAGACCAAGCTTTCTGCTGGAATCTTTATTAATAACAATACGCTCTTCTTTTCTTCGCAGAGAATTGATGTTTGCATCAATAACGTGTCCAATCTTTTCGATTAAGTCATCAGGTGGACGCTGTGTGAAATTCAGCGTTACTATGGCAAGGTCTTTGCTGTTCATATACGGCATGACCTGAGATACCTTGCAAGAAATAAAGAAACTTACAGTTGTTCCATCCGGCTGCATGAACCAGTAGCGAAGGCTCATTGTAGGCGGGTCTTTCTTTGTCATCTGCTGGAACGATCCGCTTTTAGTACCTACTATGATTCGTGCTAAAGAAAAAGATGTTGAATTTATTATGCATGGCCATTGACCTTCTGCACATTTTATAAAAATCTGGCGAGGATCCATGCCAAGAGTACGTATAATATCTTTTGTGAACGTAAGTTCTGTATTTAGATATGTTTCGTAATACTTTGTTATTTGCTGAGTGGTAGTAATAGCCATACTCTTTATAATAATTTATAACTCAATAATTGTAAAGATAAAAAATAAGGTGAAAAACATTTATTAATATTTGTAGTTTAAAATATAATAAAAATGTATGATTCATATATGAATAACTATCAGTATATCCTGTTTGACTTTGATGGAACCATCTTTGATACTTCAGAAGGCATCTATAAATCTTTTGATAAAGTTGTAGATTACTATAAACTCAATGTTCCTGATAAATCGGTTTATAACACGATGATTGGTCCTCCTCTCCGTGAAAGTTTTTCAAGAGTATTTAAGATCCCTGAAGAAAAACTTATAGAGGCTATGGGCGTGTATAGAAAATATTATTCAGCTTCAGGCATGTTTGAGGTACAGGTTTATGATGGCATTATTCCCTTGATTAATGTTTTGCGAAAGCAGGGGAAAGCTGTTTGTGTTGCCACAAGTAAGCCTGAAATATATGCAAAGCAAATTTTAGAAAGGCAGAATATGCTAGGTCTATTTGACTTTGTTGCTGGAAGTGATATGGAAGAGGCCAGAAGAGTGAATAAGGTCGATGTCATACGTTACGTACTTGATGAAATGGGACTTAATGATAAAAAAGATGAGTGTGTGCTTATTGGCGATACCCACTTTGATGTTGTAGGGGCGAAAGCTGCTGGCATTGACTGCATCGGTATTTTGTATGGTTTTGGTTCAAGGCAGGAACTTGAGTCTTATGGAGCTACATATATAAAAAAAACTCCGTATGACGTTCAGAAGTTTTTGTGTTCCTGATGTTATATTTTGGGTTTTTACAAAATTCTAAGACTCATTGAAAAATAATATTTTTTTCTATATCATTCAACTATGAAAGAACTTGAATTAAAGTATGGCTGTAACCCTAATCAGAAACCTGCACGGGTGCATATGGAGAATGGCGATCTTCCTGTAACTGTAGTTAATGGAAGACCTGGATACATAAATTTGCTTGACGCATTGAATGGCTGGCAGCTTGTAAAAGAATTGAAGGAAGCTACTGGACTTCCTGCTGCATCTTCATTTAAGCATGTTTCTCCTGCCGGGGCAGCAATCGGGCGCCCTCTTTCTGACGTATTAAAAAAAATCTATTTTGCAGATATTGATGTTCCTCTGACTCCTTTAGCATGCGCTTATGCACGTGCACGAGGTGCAGACAGAATGTCTTCGTTCGGAGACTTTATTGCATTAAGTGATACTTGTGACAAGGCCACGGCCCTCCTTATAAAAAAAGAAGTCAGTGACGGTATTATTGCTCCAGGTTATGATGATGATGCCCTTGAAATTTTAAAAGCAAAAAAGAAGGGTGGATATTGTATTCTTCAGATTGATAAAAATTATGTGCCGGCAGATCTTGAAAGCAAGGTTGTATTTGGAGTTACGTTTGAACAGGGGCATAACTTTGTACAGCTTAATGATGAATGCCTTAAGAATATTGTCACAGAAAATAAGACTCTTTCTAAAGAAGAGCGTGATAATCTCCTTATTTCCCTTATAATATTGAAGTATACTCAGTCAAACAGTGTGTGTTATGTAAAAGACGGTCAGGCCATAGGTATTGGAGCGGGCCAGCAGAGCCGCATCCACTGTACTCGCCTTGCAGGTGAAAAGGCTGATAAATGGTGGCTCCGTCAGAGTCCTCAAGTATTGAATCTTCCTTTTAGAAGTGACATAAAACGTCCTGACAGAGATAATACTATCGATGTATATACAAGTGACGACTATGAAGATGTTCTTGCAGATGGTGTATGGGAAAATTTCTTTACTCAGAAACCCGCTGTGTTTACAAAAGAAGAGCGTAAGGCTTGGATAGCAAAGAATGCAGATGTTGCAATAGGAAGCGATGCATTCTTCCCATTTGGCGATAACATTGAGCGCGCTCATCGTAGCGGCGTAAAAGTTGTGGCACAGCCTGGTGGATCAATTAGGGATGACAACGTTATTGAAGTCTGTAACAAGTATGGAATGGTAATGGCATTTACAGGAATCCGTCTGTTCCATCATTAATTGATTGCATAAAAATGCACCTCCTAAAATTGAACTTCATTTGTCCAGTTTTGGGGGTGCACTTCACTTGAGGAACCTTTTTAGTTTAGGTTATTAGAGATCCTTTTGTAAAGTCTTATTTCTGTAATACAGTACTGCCATTAGAATCAGTCCTCCGGCAACCATCATAAAGCATAGGATCTGACCTGTTGATATATTTAAAAATGACGTATTCTGATACAGTATCTTGCTTCCGTCTTTTGAAATTCTATATCCTAAGTCTGCATCCGGCTGTCTTGCATATTCAATAAAGAATCTTACGATTCCATATCCTATTGTATATAATGCACCAATAAATCCGTCAAAAGGCTTGTGTTTCCGTAATGGAAAAAGACACAGAAACAATGCGATGCCTTCAAAAAATGCTTCGTATAATTGACTTGGATGACGTGGAAGGTTTACGATTCTTTGACCTTCTTTTACTGCTAGGCCGCATTTTGCAACAAAATCCTGTACCCAAGGCAGGCTTAAAGAAAAAGATTCTGCTTCTGCTCGTGGAAATATCATTCCCCATGGAAGCGTGGTAATTCTTCCGTACAGTTCCCCGTTCATAAAATTGCCTATGCGTCCGAATGTGTAGCCCAGTGGAATTGCTATGCACATTGCATCAATCCATTTCCAAATAGGTTTCTTATGAACCTTGCACCATGTAATCATTCCTATAAGTCCGCCTATGAATCCGCCATGATACGACATTCCTGCCAGTCCTGTAAACTGATGTGTCATTGTGTCAAAAGGCCAGAAAATGAGCCATGGCTTTCTCCAGTATTCTCCGCTCGTATCGTAAACAAGAGTTGAAAATACTCTGGCTCCAATTATAAGAAAGATGATTCCCCAGGCAATAAAGCTGAATATATCATCTTCTGTGGCCTTTTCATTCGGGGAATCTAAAAGGCCTTCTTTCTGTTCCCTTTTTAAAATGTAAAAGGCTGTTGTAAATGCACATATATACATGAGTCCGTACCAGCGTATCAGACCCAAGACAGGAACTCCTGGAAACAGTTCTGGCTGAATCCATGATGGGTATTGAATGTATAACGGTGTAAACATATTAAATTTTAAATCCTTGTTTTGCTGCCATAACCAATTTTTTCTTTAATAAATTATTTTCATTCTTTAATCTTGTAATTTCAAACTGCTGCTGCTTTATAATCTCTGAAAGTTCTCCAGCTGTCAATGCGCCAGTTCCTGCAAGTTCTTCGACATACGCCATTTTTGCATTAAAGTCTTCTGAGGCTTCTTCATTTGCAAGGTTGAAGGATTCGTCTGCAGACTGAGTTACATCGTAAGACTCGTCAAATGCAAGTGTTTCTGACTGAATTATTTTATCTGCAATCCTGTATATGGCCTGTCCTATGATGGACTGTGGCTTATATACGATAACTGGTAATCTTGAAGCAAGGGCCTTGTCTTGCGTTACGTCTCTATAGACGACTCCAAGATGTTCGATGTCAAGGCCAAGGTATTGCTGGCAGGAATGCCTTATCTTTATGGCCCTGTCAGCATCTTTAGGGTCGTCTATCATGTTCAGCACAAGGCGTGGATGAAATTTCTGCATGCGTGCAATAAAAAGCTCCGTATTTTGAGGGTCTCTTTTTGCAAGTTCTTCTATAAGCCTTGGAATGTACAGTCTTTGCAGGGAAGAAGAGTCTTTCCGTAGAGAATTAAGGTATTCATATGCCTCTGAGCCTTTCTTGTATGTATTATACATCATTCTGAATACGATATTCTTTAAAAAAAGATAACCGTTTAGGGTTGCTGTTACTGTAGGGGCCGTTACTATTATTCCCTGAGGAGAAAGAAGGAACATGTCTAAGATTGTAAGGTGAGTTCCTGCTCCAAGGTCAAGGATAAGATAGTCTGCCTTTATATTGCAAAAGTTATGAATCAAGTCATTCTTAGTACTTGCCTTTAATGATGTAAGTCCTGGAATTTCAGAGTCGCCTGCTATAAAAGAGACATTTTTGTAATCTGTAGGTAAAATTAAATCTTCAAATTTTGTCTGGCCTGTCAGATAGGTTCCTATGCCCTTTTTAGGTGCTGACTGACCTATTACAAGGTGCAGGTTTGAAGCTCCTAAATCTAAATCTGCAAGAACGACTTTTTTTCCTGCCTGTCCAAGTGCTATTGCAAGATTTGCACTTAAAAGACTTTTGCCTACTCCGCCTTTACCGCTGGCTACTGGTATTATTTGCATGGTATGGATTATAACACATTCTTTAAACTCTTGCATAGACATAAAAAACAACGTATTATATAAGGATGGAAAGAAAATCGTTCTCATTAAAGAAGACTCTAAGCATGACTTTCTGGCTGTTTTTACTAGTCATAGGAGCTTCTCAGTGCTTTGCACAATCTCAGTCTGGAACTTCTGATCCAAGGACGGCTGATTTAAAAAGCGTTCGAAACCGTCAGTATCTGGAAATAATAAACTCCTTGTATTATTACATTCAGCAGAATTATGTAGATGAAGTCGATCCTGAAATATTGTATCAGGGCGCATTAAAAGGGATGCTTGACAGTTTAAATGACCCTCACTCTGCCTATCTTTCTAAAGATGAATGGCGCAATATTTCAGATACAACGACAGGTTCTTTTGGAGGTGTTGGGCTTTCAATTTCAAAGCCGTCAGAGAATACGCCTGAAAAGCCTGCATATGTACTTGTTGCTCAGCCTATAGACGGATCTCCTGGAGATCAGGCTGGAATTCAGAGCGGTGATAAGATTATAAAGATTGATGGCGTTGATACGTCAACAATTACTATGAATGAAGTTCTTGGCATGCTTAGGGGAACTGTTGGAGAGCCTGTTACCGTAACAATCCGTCGCGGTAAGACTATGGAATTTGACAGGACCCTTGTTAGGGCTGTGATAGAAAATCCTTCTGTAAAATACGGCATGATTCGTTCTACTGGATATATAAGGATTTCTGAATTTTCTACGAATACAGCATCCGTCGTGCAGCAGGCTTTAGACTCGTTTGCGTCCGAAAATTATAATTCTCTTATAATTGACTTGCGAAATAATGGAGGAGGGCTTTTGAATGCTGCTGTAGCAGTAGTAGATAAATTTGTAGACTCTGGTACTATAGTAGAAACGAAAAGCCGCATTGCTTACGAGAATCAGGTATTTACAGCTTCTGAAAAAAATACTGTTGTTGATGAAAACATTCCTATAATAGTCCTGATAAACAGGGCTTCTGCAAGTGCAAGTGAAATAGTGGCGGGAGCCCTAAAAGATACTCATCGTGCATTTCTTGTAGGTGAGAAATCTTATGGAAAAGGAAGCGTTCAGATTCCAACTCCTCTTATTGCAAATGATGGCTTTAAAATTACAGTAGCAAAATATTATTCTCCTTCTGATGTTAATATAGATAAAGTTGGCATTCCTGCTGACCGTACTGTTGATTATCCAGAATTTAGCGATGAAGAAGAAGATGCGTACTCTTCTCTTATGTCAAATGATAAGATTGCAGAATATGTAGAAAATCATCCTGGCATGACGGATGTTGATATAGGAACTTACGCTGTCAGCCTCCAGAAAGATTATAATCTAGATTTACGAATTATAAGGAAGATTATTAGGAATGAAGTTGAGAGAACAAAAAAGCCTAGGCTTTATGACTTGGACTATGATCTTCAGCTTAATGCCGCCCTTGACATGTTTGCAAATGAAGATGTTCTTTCTCTGACAAAATCTGCAAAAACCTTGAAAGAAATTCAAGCAGAAGCCGATGCTAAAAAAACAGAGGCTGATGCTAAAACTGCAGAAACTGAATAAAAGGCTGTATGCGGCAGTTTCTTGCGGAGGTAATGCCGGATGCTAACGGTTGTGTTTTTGTTTCCGGTAAAAAATTTCATTATTTGCGTTCTGTATTAAGGCTGGAGATAGGCGACATGATATATGTTCGCCTGCCGAACGGAGCCTTGCAGCAAATGACTTTGGCAAAGTTTGACGCTTCTTCCAAAATTGCAGAATTGACAGTAGCCGGCGAAGATTCCTCTAATCTTGTGACAGGGGATGGAGGAAACAAGGCCCTGCCTGTAAGTCATAAAAGTGAAGTAAATTTATGGCTTTTCCAATTTATTGCAAAGCCTCCAAAAATGGAACTTATAATCAGGCAGGCTGTTGAATGCGGTGTGTCTGTAATTGTTCCCGTGGAAGGTGAATTCTGCCAGAGCGGCTGCATTGAAAGTGCCAGGAAAAGGTGCCTGCCTTCCGATGCCAGATGGCAGCGTATTATTACTGAAGCAAGAGAGCAGAGCGGTTCTCCTGTAGATACTGAAATACTTCCCTGTGCTAGCGTGACTGAGGCCTGCAGGATATGGAAGAATCAGGTCTGTTCTAATGAAAAAGAATCTTTTTCTGCTGTTCTGTATGAGCAGTCAGCCAAAACTGTACTTTTTCATGAAGCCATAGGAGGAGCATTTCAAAAAACTCCTAGGCTTTCGTATGCGGCTGTTATGGTTGGAGCAGAAGGAGGAATTTCTCCGTCTGAACTTAATTTTGTCAGTCAGCACGGTTTTATGCCTGTGCATTTTAATACGAATATATTACGCTGTGAAACAGCCTCTCTTTACGGAATGGCAGTTTTACAGAATGCTATAACGGAGTCAGCTGTATGGCAACTAAAAAAATAAATCTTCTGGGCGTTCCTATAGATATATTTAAGACTCAGGATTTTGAAAATACTATAATGGATCTTTTGAATAAGGAAGGACCAAAGCAGATAGTGTTTCTTTCTGTCTGGGATTTACTAAAGGCTCGCGGAAGGAATGCTTATGCTGAATGCGTTAGGAATGCAGATTTAATAATTCCTGTTTCAAAAAGCATTTTGTCTGGGGCTAGGTTTTTGCAAAAGGAAATGCCATATAGATGGAATCCTTTTGAAACTGTCATTAATATTATGACCGTACTGGAAACTCATTATAAGTCTATTTATATGTTGGGTGGACGTAAACGAACCCTTATGTCTGCAGAAAAAAATGTCCGCAATACTTTTAGTAATTTGCAGATTGTAGGACGATATGTTGGATATTATCCAAAGTCTGTCGAATCTGATGTAATTTCTGCAATTTACAAGGCTTCTCCTTCTTTGGTTTTGATGAGTGATGGTGTAAGGGACAAGGACTGTTGGTTTTATAATAGAAGGGAAAAATTTAATCATAGCATATTTCTTTATTTTGGTGATGCAGTTGATATTTTTAGTGAACGTAAAAAACATGTAGACAAAAGCGTTTTTGAGAAAGGAAATGAAATTTGGGGAGAAATTATGAGAAATCCTTTAAAGATCTTCTTGATATTTCCTTTTATTTGGTATAAGATACTGCTCGTTTGGTATAGACTCTTTGTAAAGGAACAATAATGCCTCGTGTTACAAAGAGATGGATTGTAGAAAAGTTTTAATTATAACAGATAGTGAAGTTTTAAATTCTTGGTGTATTGAAGAATTACGTGACAATTTTTCGGTATCATGCATTTCTTTTAGGGATTGTAATTTTTCGGAATACGGAAACCGTCTTTCTATTTTTGATTGCGTCGATGTAATTTTGATAGATTATTCTCCTGAAAAAGAGAAGTGTATTGTAAAATTGTATGATTTATTTTGTGATACATCATCTTTAATAAAAAAAAGATTTGTCCTCATTTATGATTCTTACGCTTATGATGTTTCGAACTTGAAATGTTTTTTCAGTAAAGCAGAATTTTTCAATGTAATTTCTCCTGTGTATTCTCTTAAGAAAAATCTGTCGGACTGCGAGACGCTAGAGATGAAGTCTGAGAGTCCTTCTTATTCTTCATTTTATTCTCCTGAAGTCTCAATGGCAGAATTTGAAGAAAAGTTAAAAATAGTTGCCGGAAATGATGAGTGTGTACTCTTATTAGGTGAAAGTGGCAGCGGAAAATCTTGGGCAGCAAAAAAAATTCATCAATATTCGAACAGGTGTAAAAAGAAGTTTTTTAGCGTAAATGTTGCAGAATTTAATCCAAACCTTATTGAAGGAAACTTATTTGGAATAGCTTCTGGAGCATTCACTGATGCTGTCGTTCGGAAAGGTTGGTTTGAAGAAGCAAATCAAGGTACTTTGCTTTTGGATGAAATTGGAGAATTGCCCCTTTTGTTGCAGGCAAAGCTTTTAAGTGTTATTGAAAACCGTATTTATAAAAAGCTTGGAAGTACAACCGAATATAAATTCGATGAAAAACTTATTTTTGCAACTAATAAAAATCTTGAAGAATGTGTGAAAATGCATACATTTAGAAATGATTTATTTTATAGGATAAACTGTCTGACTTTATATGTGCCTCCCTTACGGAACCATAAGGAAGACATTCCTTCGTTAGCAATGAGGTTTTCAAGTGAACATAAAAAGCTTCTTTCTCAGTCAGCAATTGAAAAGCTCTGCAACTATTATTGGCCTGGCAATATCCGTGAACTTAAAAATGTTGTTATGAGAGCTTGTTTTTTCTCTAGGAAAGAAACCCTTACTGCAGAGGATATTCATTTTTCGTATTATGCGTAGAAAGTCCTGCAGCTTTATCAAAAGTCTTTTCTAGATATTGAGCTTCGCTTTCGCTAAGGCTTGCTCTGGATAATATTGTTTTCCAAAACTGTTCCATGTCAGGCCTTCCTGTTTTGCTGAAAAAACCTATTCTTTGGAGGCTGTCTGCAATTGAGGTTACAGTTTGATCAAGCCTTGATAAAGTAATTGGCGTGTAACCTGTAAAGTTTTTCTTTGTATGCCTGAACATGTGGTAGCACAATATTTGTACTGCATGACTTAAATTTAAGGAAGCAAATTCATCGCTAGAAGGAATCGTTACGCCCATTGTACATTCCAAAAGTTCTTCGTCGGTAAGTCCTGTCCTTTCGTTTCCAAATACGATGGCCGCTTTTCCGTTGTCAGTCATTCCGGACGCAAGGTCTGCGAATTCTTCTGGCAGGTACAGCTTGCCTTTTCTTTTTTTTCCTCTCCTTCGTGTTGTGCCGGCTGCACAGACGCAGTCTTTTGTGGCTTCTGTTATTGATGGATAGAATTTTGCTTGGTCCCAGATGTTAGATGCGTGTATTGCAAGTATTCGTACTCTGGAATCATCTATGCTGTCTTTGTTTCCTACTATTCTCAGTTCTTTTATGGAATTGTTTGCCATTGCCCTGCAGACGGCTCCTACATTCCTGCTTTCTTCAGGATGGGAAAGTACAATAACTATGTTTTGTAAATTCATGTTGCTACTATACCTCTTTTATATGATTTACGCTATAATACTTGCATGAATAATTCTTTTGTATGCGGGAAAAAGGCTTTAGTTATAGGCGGTACTTCAGGCATTGGCCTTTGCGTATCAAAGATTCTCGCTGAAAAAGGAGCAGCCGTTTATGTATGTGGTACCCATAATCCAGAAGTTTCAGGCTTGAACTTTATTTCATGCAATTTTGAGCATAACGGCCTTCAGGAACTTGAACATGGGCAGCTGAAAATCATTTTGGAAGAATGCAGTATCTTATGTGTCTGCTATGGTCCTTTTGTGCAAAAGAGATTGCATGATACGACTTTTAAAGATTGGCAGAGAATGGCTTTGCTTGATTATGCACTTCCTGGCATTGCAGTAAGCAAGGCCTTAGTTGGAATGATGAAAAAAAAATTAGGGTCAATATTGCTTTTTGGCGGTACAAGGAGTGAAAGTCCTCGTGCATGTACGACAAATGCGGCGTATTTAGGAGCAAAGACAGGACTTGATGTTATTGTAAAATCTGTAGCCAGGGAATATGGGATTTATGGAATCTGCTGTAATGCAATATTGCCAGGATTTACAAGCAATGCACCGGAAGGATATCTTTCTGATCCGTTTCAGATTGCTGAAAAGGCTGTGTATGTTATTGAGCAGAGAGATTTAAATGGGGTGTTTTTAAATGTTGACTACGGCTGGATGTGATTTTATACTTAAACATCTATATATCTAATTATTTTTGACGATAATTATACTAATAAACGTTGAAGGATGGACGCTGTAATGATAGACAATAATCTCATTAAAGGGTTTGACGAAGATAAAGATGATAGCCTGAAATTCTACCTGGAGAAAGTAGATGAGGTAGATAATTGCATTATTGTCAATCTGAATGGCTATATCGATACCTATAATTCATCATATTTTCAGAAGCAGATTGAAAAAATAATAAATGCAGGTTATATACGCATAATATTCAGCTGCTATAATTTAAATTATGTATCATCTACGGGAATTGGTTATTTTACAGAATTCTTAAAGTCTGTAAAATCTTCTGGAGGTGATGTTGTTCTGGTTAACATCCAGCCTAAAGTCCTTGAAGTGTTCCAGCTTCTAGGATTTGCTCAATTCTTTACGTTTAAGGAAAACATTAAGGAAGCAACTGTATATATTCAAAAGGAAATAGCACAGGGAAATTCCGTATTTCCAAAAATAGTAAGCTGTCCTGTCTGTTCTAATAATTTAAAGGCAACAAAGGAAGGCAGGTTCAGGTGTTCTGGATGTAAGTCTATTATTGCTATTGATAGCAAGGGGGATGTAACCTTAGGATAAACTTTGTTTAGATAGGGTTACATATTGTTTTTTGCCTGGATTGATGGTATCCTTAAAAAATAATGAAGATTAAAGAAAATATAATAGAATCATTGAAACTTGTTATTTATTACACATGTTTATGTATATTTTTATGCGTATGTTCTTCTGTACTTTATATGATATATACGCTTTGCCAGAATCTTGTGGCAGGACAAAACCTTTCTTTTGATTTTAATCTCTTTATGGAAGGATTCTTTCTGTTTACGCCAGTTGTATTCATTTTTGGTGCAATGTTCATGACATTCTTCTTTATTCGGCATCCATATCATTATGTAATGCCGATAATCTGCTATTGTGTATTGTATGTCATTTCCTGGCTGTTTATAATCCCTTCTGTTTCTAAAATTAATACTTCCAGCTATGAAACTTATATAGAAGCTAAAACTAAAGACATGCCTTCTTCTGGTTATTTCAGGAGAAATGAAGATAAAATCCTGTATTATTCTTCTGTTAGTGAATCTGATAATTCTGTTACAGGACTCTGCATTGATTCAAGTCTTGTAAAGAATAACGTTTATACTTTCAGTTCTTTGAAAATGTCTCACAAAAAAACTGCCTTTACAGATTCTCTGATACAGAATTCTATTGATATGCCTCCAGTCATTGCAATTACGGCCCAAAAGCTTTTAGAGCTTTCCCTTGTCTTGCGTAAGTGTGCGTCTCAAGCATTTGGCGGACGGCGTTCGTTTTCGTACTGGCTGTGCTTTGCAACGATGGGGCTTGCCCTTCTTGGTGTCATAGGGTTAAGGAATGTTTCCAGATGGAGACTTGTAAATATGCTCTTTGTTGCTGTAACAACCCTTGCAATTATTGTTGGAAACACCTTAGGATATGTTAATCCTATAATGGTAGGCATTGAGAAATCTTTTAATGACGTGTTTTCTAAGGTTTGCATTTTTAAGTCATTATGTTCAGTAGGCAATCCTTTTATAATGTTCTGCAACATATTTGTCTTTATTGTTCTTGCTGCCCTTTTCTTCATTTTTGAAAAAAACAGCAGGACTTTGGAGGATCTGTGATATGAAGAAAGTCATTTTAATTCTTGCAATATATACAGTTTTAATTTTTATTTGTTGTATTGGAGAAACATATATCTACAGGTATGTCCCAGAACTTGTTCCTGAATGCATTTCATCATATAGATTTTATAGAGGCCTGTCTTGGTTTGTTTCTTTGCTGCCTTCTATACTGATAAGCGGATTTTGCATTGCGTGTTCCATACACTGGAAAAAAAACGTAACTGATTCAAGGAGACGATTTTCTCCTGCAATGATTGACCGGTATAGGTTTGTTGTAATATTCTCCCTTGTTTTTGTATTTATATTATCTTTTTCTGCTGAAATATGTAAGCCTGCTGTGAATCGGAAACTTTCTGCATTTGAGAATGGACCTGTTGAATTAAAGAATGATTTAAAGACTGCAGAAACGTTTATGGCAGAAGAAAAATATGATTTGGCTTATATTTATGCCCGCAGGGCAGTTTCTGTGGCCCCTAAGAGTAAAGTCGCTATAGGCATGCTAAAAAATACTAAAGATGCCCTTGAAATATATAATGACAGAAACCTGAAAAATAAAAGTTACGTTACGGTTTCAGAAAAAGAAATGCCTTTGTATTCTCAGGATCACAGTTATTCCGTAAAGGAACTGATATCACGTGCACGAGAAGCTTATGAAAAGCAGGATTGGTTTAATGCACATTATTGGGCCTGTCTTGCTGTAGAAGCCTGTAAAGGCGTTGATACTAATCTTGACGTTGCTCATGATATTGCAGATAAGGCCTGGAATATCCTCAGGGTGCCTGAAAGATATGAAAGTTCTGAAGAAAACCGCATTTATCAAAAAAAACAGAAAGGCTATATAGCTTTAAATTCTGGGGACTGCCTTCAGGCTTATTACGTATTTCTTGAATTAAAGAAGTCTATAGGAAGGTCAGATCCTGACGTAGAGCGTTTCTTTGCACTTGCAAAAGAAGGCATGGAAAATCAGTATTTCTTTATTGATGAAACTCAGAATATAGACTTGCTTTCCAATGGGCATAATGTGTATTTTTCATTAAAAAATCCTGACGGGTCAAAGAATATATACTTTATAAAAAGCCTTATGGATTCAAAAGAGAGTGGAAAATCTGTCCGTTATTTAAAGGGACTTTCTATTGTAAAATACGACCATAATGGCAATTTTATTCATTCCGCTGAAATTCCTATAGCAAAAGTTGTAGCCCAGACAACATCTGTATTTGATGAGGATTCCAAAAAAATTCTTGGCATAAATAAATCTTGGAAATCTGTTCCATATCTTATGATGCTTGCTGTTGACAGGAATACTCAGGGTCTAGTCAGCCGTCCTTCATATCGTTATTCAGAAACCGGACTTCCTGTAGAAATTTTGAAAGAAGAAGAGCTGACAGGACTTGCTGTTGAGCTGTCTGCAATACCGCCTGCAGAAGAAGTTTCTAGATATGTAGCTAATACGGCAATTTTGCCAATGCCATATTCTGATTTTGCATCAATCAACACTGCTTCTGAAGCTGCTTCTTCAATGACTATATTCTCACTGATGCATTTTATACCTAATGCCGTTGAATATGGATTTTCTGCAGAAGTATTTAGGGAGTCTCTTGTAAGCAGGCTTATGTATCCATTGTTTATTCTCATTCTATTTATATTTGCTGCATCTGCAGGATGGAACTATAGAATAGAAAGCAATAGCCCGCATTTTAAGACTTCATGGCTGTTCATTATACTTCTTTTTGGAATGGCAATGTATCTTATTGTAGAAATGGCATTCTATATGTTTAACATATTAAATTATGTACTTATAGGAACTTTTAACGAAGCAGCTCTTGTCGCGGCAGCTGTCGTTTATATTGCTATCTTTATTTGCGCTTCATTCTATTTTATGTCTCGGAAGGCTTAAAATTAATAAAATATAATGTTATATAATGTTCTGCGTGGAAAATAAAAAATTATTAATCCACACAGAATATAATTATTTTACTTCAACCCGTTCAATATGAGCCCCTAGAGCCTGAAGGCGTTCAACAAGGCTTTCATATCCACGTTCAATCTGATAGACATTACTTATCTTGCTTTCTCCATGTGCAGCCATTGCAGCTATTACCATTGCCATTCCTGCCCTTACGTCAGGAGAGACAAGATGTTCTCCATGGAGTGCGCTTGGACCAGAAACTACAGCTCTATGAGGATCGCACAGTGTTATTCTTGCTCCCATGCTGATAAGTTTATCTACAAAGAACATCCGGCTTTCGAACATTTTTTCAAAAATGAGTACGGTTCCTTCAACTTGAGTAGCAATCACAACCATTATTGATGTCAAGTCAGGCGGAAATCCTGGCCACGGGGCATCATCAATTTTAGGAATCATGCCACCCAAATCAGTATTAACCTTCATTTCTTGATCGGATGAAATGAACAGAGAGTCTCCTTCAATATTCCATCTGATTCCAAGTTTTCCAAATGATATTTTTAAAGGACGAAGGTCTTTAGGATTAACCCCTTGGATTTCTATGGAACCGTGTGTTGTTGCTGCAAGACCTATAAAGGAACCTATTTCCATAAAATCAGGCCCGATGGTAAAGTCTGTTCCTGAAAGTTTTTTTACACCGTCAATGTGCAGTATGTTGCTTCCAACGCCTGTAATTTTTGCCCCCATAGAATTCAGCATGTTGCATAAGTCCTGTATGTGAGGTTCGCTTGCAGCATTTGTAATGTCTGTATGTCCTTCTGCAAGAACGCTGGCCATGATTGCATTTTCTGTTGCCGTTACAGAAGCTTCATCTAGAAATATATCTGCTCCGACTAGTTTGTTTGCAGTAAATTCAAACCTTCCTTCTGTCGTTACTCGTGCACCAAGGTCTTGGAGTGCAAGAAAATGTGTGTCCAGCCTTCTTCTTCCAATAACATCCCCTCCAGGAGGAAGCATGATTGCTTTTCCTGTCCGTGCAATAAGAGGACCGGCAAACAGTATTGAAGCCCTGATTTTTTTTGACATTTGAGCTGGAATTGTGCTTGAATTAATTTGTCCAGCATCAATCTTCCAGGCATGACTTTCTATTTTTTCTACGCCAATGCCAAGTGATTCCAGAATTGAAAGCATAACATTTGTATCTTCAATGTCTGGTATATTGCGAAGAATGACAGGTTCTTTTGTCAGTAAGGTTGCTGCAATGCATGGTAATGCTGCATTTTTATTACCGCTAGCCTTGACTGTTCCTTTTACAGGAAATCCGCCTTCTATGTGATATTCGTACATACCCTATCCTCTGTGTATTTATAGCCAGCTCTGAGAAAGCTGTATTAATATTTCTGCTGCATTCGTCATTTGCGTTAGGCTTGCCCATTCATATCGGGAATGGTAGTTGTGTCCCCCTGTAAATATGTTAGGCGTAGGAATGCCCATCTCTGTCAGGCGTGAACCGTCAGTACCTCCCCTTATTGGCTTGAAAACAGGTTCGATACCTGTGTCCTTATATGCTTGAACTAATTTATCAACTATGAGGGGATGTTCATCAAGCTTTTCTTTCATGTTCAGGTACTGCTGCGTATGCTTTACCTGTACAGTTCCATTAAAAGTTTCTGCAGTCATTTGGGCTACAAGATCTACAATATGCATTCTCTTTTTTATGCCGATTTCTGTAAAGTCTCTCAGGAGCACTAGCACAGAAGACTGTTCTATAGAGCCTTTCATTTCAAGAGGAGCGTAAAAGCCCATGTAGCCGTCTGTTGTCTCCGGCATTTCTTGTCTAGGGAGGTTTGCAATAAAAGAAGCAGCCATGCATACAGCATTTACCATGTCAGGACGTGCATCTCCTGTATGCTTTGACTTTCCTGTAAAAATAATCTCACTTTTATATGCATTGAAACATTCTGTTTCAAGTTCCCCTATGTGACCGCCGTCTACTGTATAACACATTTTGGAATGTATCATGGAAAGGTTTATTTTATCCATTCCATGTCCAGTTTCTTCATCTGGAGAAAACAGTACTTCAATGGTTCCATGCTTTACTTCAGGATTATGTACAAGATATTCAATTGCAGTCATTATTTCTGCAACTCCGGCCTTATCATCGGCACCGAGCAATGTTGAGCCGTCACTCGTTATTATTGTTTCCTTTTGCTGTCCTGCCAGAGCAAGGTATTTGTCAGATTCTGGGTCAAGAGTTATGCCATAAGGTAAATCTATAGGCTTTCCGTCATAATTTTTATGGACAATAGGCTTTACATCCTTTCCAGTAACTTCGTCTACAGTATCAATATGTGCAATAAGGCAAAATGACGGAATGTCTTCATAGCCGTCAGAAGACTTTAAAAGTCCGTATGTGTAACAGTTTTCGTCTGTATGGACATTTTCAAGGCCTAATGACTTTAATTCATTGCATACGAGCTCTGCCATTTTCCATTGCTGCGGCGTGCTTGGCATTATTCCGCTGTCTGCTTTTTCTGAATTACTTTCACTATATGTTTTGACATAACTGATAAAGCGATTTAAAAGAATGTCAGAGTCTATTCTTGTCATATATATAGCATATCGTATTTCGTGTTGCTTGACAACTTGACTTATCATCTTTAGGATAGAATGGTCAACGCGAGTTGATTTTTGGAAGGTTGTATAATGGAACGAGAAAAAAAAACTGTTACCCAATATGACGTGGCTAAAGCTGCTGGCGTTACCAGAAGCATGGTTAGTTATGTTATAAGCGGTAATACAGAACGTTCTGTTGCCCCTGAAACAAGAAAGAAAATTCTTGAAGCCATAGAATTGCTTGGCTATAGGCCTAATAAAGTTGCTCAGGCTTTGCAGCAGGGAGATAAGTCTCTTGCATCGCGACGAATAGGCATTATCATTCATGCTCCTGATGTATTCCGCCGTCCTTATTATGCAGAGATAATAGAAGGAATTCATACTTGCGCCCACAAGAATAATTTTGAAATCGCTTTTATTCGTTTTTTTTATGAATTTGAAAATCCTGTCCTATTTAACAAATTGATTCATGAAGATGAGATTGGAGGCCTTATTTTGATTGCCTTGGAAAAAGACGTTCAAGGCTCAGAAAATAAAATCATTCATAAGATGAAGGAGCGCATAAAAAAGATTGTTTGCGTAGAATGGAAATTTCCTGGCCTTACTAGCGTTTTCTTTGACCGTAAAGCAGCTGGAAAAAAAGATGCCGAATACCTTATTGAATGTGGATATGCAGACATATCTTATATAGGTGCAGATGATGAACGAATTGATGGAGTAAAGGAAGCCCTTAAGGAACATGATTTAAATAATGTAGATATTGTTATAGGTATTGCCTTTGACATAAATAGCGGGTATGCTGCCATAAAAGAAATTTGCAATCAGAAAAAACTTTCTCGGGCTATAGTTTGCGGTTCTGATGAAGTTGCTATGGGTGTGCTTTGTTATCTTAATGAATGTGGCATTGCTGTGCCGGAAAAAGTTGCGGTTATAAGCATTGATAATATAGACATGTCCGGTTATACAACGCCTCCTCTTACAACTCTTAATATTCAGAAAACTGAAATGGGAACAAAGGCTGTAGAACTGATTGCTTCTGATAATGCATATCAAGATGAAAATGCTGTAGAGGTTACTTTTCCAACGGTAATAGTAGAGCGTAAGTCCTGCTGTAACTAGTAATTCTAAATTCTGTTTATTTTGTGTATATTTTAGAAAGAGGTTTTTTATGAAAAAGTATTTTTTTGTAATTTTAAGTTCTTTATTATTTTCTTCTGTTGCATTTGCACAGGGAATTTCTGTTTCGTCAGAAAATTCAAAGACAGTTTATGCAGAAAATGGCTTAAACTATGACATAAAAAAAGTCACTGCAGAAAACGATGGGTATGAATTGAAAATATCAATTGTATTTAATGGTGCTCCTGTTATAAATAAAAAAGACCGCATTGTTGTAATGGTTGATGATGTTTCTATCGGGGGAAAGGTTCCTACTGAATACCGTGACAGAAACGGACGTTCTCCTGCGACTTATACAAAAGTAAATTCCAGCGTTGATTTTTATGGCTTTCATACTCCTGACACTCAATCAAAGTCTTCTGCATGGAAACTTTCTGATAACTGGAAATCTGTAGGCTCTGCTTATACTTTTTCATCAGACTCCATAACGTATACTATACCTCTTGATTACATCACAGACGGAAAAAGAAAAGCTTCTGCATCTGATACTTTTAAGATTGTTGTCTTTATTTCTGATTTCTGGGAGGGTAGGGATAATCCTCTTGATAATGGAACTATTCATGTAAAAGATGTTGTTCCTGCAAATGGTGTTGCATTAGGAACAAATCGGGCTGATGCTGATACCGTAATTGTAAATTTTTCTAACTGCCTTACTCTTTCTGGAAACTTTTAAAAGCAACCAAAAAAGTGCAATTTTATAGTTTTGTAAAAGAAAATATTATTTTTTCAACTATACAAATAAAAGGTATTCCTATGTTTGCATTTTTCTGGCAGAAAAAAAAATTTAATTAAGAGAAAAAAAAATTTCTTTACCAGAAAAATATTTTTTATTAAGGGAAAAAAATACTGCTAATCCAGTATAAAAAAAATTAACTTTGTACTCAATTTAAATTATTCCGGATCCACGGATTCAGACTGAAAAAGTGAATTTAAAAAAAGAAAATTGTCCTGAGTTTACGCATAGTGATAAGCTTATTGGTATTGATGCGGTAAATGTCTCAGGACAGATTTCTATTCATCTATGATTGTGATTTCTACGCGTCTGTTTTTTGCACGGTTTTCCTGTGTGTCATTAGGAACGATAGGCCTTTTGTCTCCAAATCCCTGGGTGAATATGTGATACTGGTCTTTCACTCCAAGTTGAATCAGGTAATCTGCTACTGCCTGTGCCCTTTTTTCGCTCAAAATTTGAGGGTCAGCTCCTCCTGGAGCATAGGCTGTATGCCCTGAAATCAGAATGTCATTATCAGGATATGATTCTAGAATCTTTGCAATCTGATCTATTTTTTCTTTTTCAGAATCGAGTAATATAGCGCTTTCTGCTTTAAACTGTATGTTCTCGATAGAAAGCGTGAGACCCTTTTCGCTCTTTTTTACAGTTACGTTTTCAAGTCCCAGCTCTTCTACCTTGTTCTGAATGTCTTCAACATTTTCATCAGTTGCAGTCCTTTGGAATTCTGTTATTTCTGCATGAGCTTCACCTCTGAATTCCAATATATTGCCAAATGCTGTTTCCATTATAATCCGGAAATTTTCATTATAATGATCAATGGCACCTTTCTCGTTGTCCCAGAAAATGAGTTCATCACTATATCCCATCATCATTACAGGATAGTCGCTATACATTGCACTTATGTCAGGACGCGGTGTTTCTGTATAAAGGTTATATTTTACATTAATGACGTGCAGTATATTACTTTCTTTTACAGAAGCCTGATTGTTTTTTTCTTTTGTTGCACTTGAGGCTGCATAGCTCATTGTCTTTACTTCTGTTTTATCTCTGTTGACTGTACCGAGATATGTATATGTTGCTGTGAAAGGAACTTTATATGGCGTATGCAAGTTGAACTGACGTCTTAAGTCATGAGCTTCATGCCCCTGTGCAGTCCAAGATTCACCAGGCTTAACCTCCTTATCTGGAAAGGAAGGCACGTCTCTTACTGTAGGCATGAAATACTTGTCTTCTATAGAATAGATTCCTTTTTTATCACGGTCAAAAATGCTTTGATATTCTTCTCCCCATGTAAATTTTGCACCAGTCAAAGAACCTGTGGAATCTTCCGTTGTCATGAATGTAGATTTATGACAGCCAGTTCCGTCGGCCTTTACGTCTGTGATTGTATTTGAAATTCTGTTGACTATGACAGCATGATGGTCAAGTCTTCTGTTAATGTATACATCTTCATTTACTGTAGAAAGGATACGGGAATTGTCGTCTTTTTTATATTTAAATTCAAAGCGTACTGGTCCACCGTTTGTATTATATTGATAGGTACTGTCCTTCTGTACAGTATTTTTCTGCTGTGCAAACAGGTTTGTGCATGAAAATGCTGCCGTATATATTGAAAAGACTGCAACAATAATACGTTTTGTATTGAACATAAAAATACCTCCGTTGTTTACTTCTTATGTCTGTACACATGCTACTTTCTTAAACACACTAATTGATGTAATATTACATCATGCTGGCTGATATTTTATCTGATTTTCATGTATTTATTGCTGTCCTGTGTGTTACGCTGCTGGTTTTTCTGATCATTGGTATTATTATCGGCCGGATTGTTCAGCGTACAAAGGATATATTTTTAATCAAAAAGGAAAGGATGGATGCGGTTAAAAGAAGCAGGTCTGTCTTGGGAGGACTTGTTGGAGAGCAGCTGGCTCCTTTTTTGCCTGATTTTCCCTGTAATCCTGGTGACGTAAGGTTTATTGGAAAACCAATTGATTTTATTGCTTTTCCTGGCATTTCAGAGGGCAGGCATATAAAAGATGTCCTATTTATAGAAGTAAAATCTGGAGAAAGCCGCCTGTCAGAACGGGAACGTGAAATAAAAGCTGCAGTTAAGGCTGGCCGCGTGCACTACGTTGAGTACCGGATTCCTACAGATGAGATGTAAGTTCTTCAAGCCTTGAATTTTGACGGCGCAATTGCTGTTCAGTTTCTTTTTCCCTTGAAATGTCTGTAATGCACAGCAGGATTTTTTCATCTTTTATTGATGAAGCCGTAATCTTTATATATGCTTTTGCCAGAAGTGAATAGAATGATTTTTCTGTCTTGTGGGTCAGGCTTTCTTTTGCTAATGCCAGCCAGTCTATGTCAGGAGTTAAAATGTCCTTTACAGTTGAGAAAAGGCAGTCATTTTGAATAGACTTATTAGTGGCTAAGAGAAACTGCTGATTTACTGAATCAATTCTAATGTCTGTCAGTGTTTTTTCAGCATTGTAAATCGGCGTGCATACTGCAGAAGGCAGAGGCAGGCTTTCAAAAATTGTTTTAAAATCGACAGTTGTTGACATTTTATCCCCTTGATATAATTTATCGGCTTTTGAAGTTTTTGAAATAGATAGAAAATAAATTTCTTAAAAAAAATTTGCCTAAACATAAGTTTTTTTGTATCTTATACAAAAAGAATAAATATTGTACTAATAATAGGAGTAAATAAATATGGCTAAACAGTTAGTTTACAGTGAAGATGCACGTAAAAAGATGTTGAGTGGTGTCGAACAGATTGCAAAGGCAGTAAAAGTTACGCTCGGACCTTGCGGTCGCCTTGTAATGCTTGATAAGAAATACGGTTCTCCAACAATTACAAAGGACGGTGTTTCTGTTGCAAAAGAAATTGAACTGAAAGACCCTTTTGAAAACATGGGTGCACAGCTTGTAAAGGAAGTTTCTTCTAAGACAAATGATGTTGCCGGTGATGGAACGACAACAGCTACAGTTCTTGCTTATGCTATTGTTCGTGAAGGACTTAAGGCTGTTTCAGCAGGCATGACACCTATTGAAATTAAGCGTGGCATTGATAAGGCAACTGCCCTTGCTGTTGCAGAAGTAAAAAAGAACAGCCGTGCTGTAAAGGGTAATGAAGACATTACTCATGTTGCTACAATTTCCGCAAACAATGATCCTGAAATCGGTAAGATTCTTGCTGAAGCAATTGAGAAGGTTGGCAAAGACGGTGTAATTACTGTTGAAGAATCAAAGAACATGGATACAACAGTAAAGACTGTAGAAGGAATGCAGTTTGACCGCGGCTATATAAATGCATACTTTGTAAACGACCGTGAAAGAATGGAATGTAACTTTGAAAATCCATACATTCTTATTCACGATGAAAAGATTTCCACAATGAAAGACATTCTTCCTCTTCTCGAAAAGATTGCCCAGACAGGTCGTCCACTTGTAATCATTGCAGAAGATGTCGATGGTGAAGCTATTACAACATTAGTTGTAAACTCTCTCCGTGGAACTCTCAAGTGCTGTGCAGTTAAGGCTCCTGGATTTGGTGACCGCCGCAAGGAAATGCTTAACGACATTGCTATCCTTACAGGTGGAAAGGTTATTACAAAGGACCTTGGACTTAAGCTCGAAACAGCAGAACTTGCTGATCTTGGTCAGGCAAAGTCTGTAAAGATTGACAAGGATAATACTACAATCGTTGATGGTTCTGGCGATAAAGATACAATAAAGAACAGGGTTGCAGAAATCAAGAATCAGATTGAAAAGTCAACATCTGATTATGACAAGGAAAAGCTTAAGGAACGCCTTGCAAAACTTTCTGGCGGTGTAGCAGTAATCAATATTGGTGCTATTACTGAAACAGAAATGAAGGAAAAGAAGTTCCGTGTAGAAGATACGCTTGCTGCAACACGTGCTGCTCTTGAAGAAGGCATTGTTGCTGGCGGTGGAATTGCTTTGATTGAAGCAAGCAAAGTTCTTGACGAAAACAAGGCAGACCTTTGCGGTGATGAAAAGATTGGTTTCAGAATCGTAAAGCGTGCTCTTGAGGAACCTATCCGCCAGATTGCAGACAACGCAGGCCTTGACGGTTCTGTTATTGCAGATAAGGCAAAGAGCGAAAAGTCTGGCGTTGGATTCAATGCTGCAACTCAGGAATGGGTAAACATGATGGATGCTGGTATTATTGACCCTGCAAAGGTAACTCGCTGTGCTTTGCAGAATGCAGCATCAGTTGCTGGAATGCTCCTTACAACAGAATGTGCTGTAACTGACATTCCAGAGCCTCCAGCTCCTGCAGCTGCTCCTTCTCCTGATATGGGCGGAATGTACTAATATTAAAAGAAGCTTGCCCAGCAGGTTTCTTTTAGCTTAAAAAGCCTTAGGCCTTGAATTTCAAGGCTTAAGGCTTTATTAATTATGTATAAAAGTTTCTTTCTTTTTATTGCCTTTTTTCAAAATCATGATATGCTTAATTCATAATGTTTGAAGATTTTAACGCAAAAATAGAACAGGCTGCAATTGTGCCTGTGGTAAAGGTTTCCGTTATAGAAGATGCACTGTCGGTTGCAAAAGCCTTGTGCAGCGGTGGTCTTGGTGCCATAGAAATTACTTTTCGTACTACGGAAGGTGAAGAAGGCTACTCTAAGATTTCTGAGTGCATAAAAGCTGTCCGCGACTCTTTTCCTGATATGCTTGTAGGCGCTGGTACTGTAATAAATGCAAGCCTAGCGGCAAAGGCTGTTGCTGCAGGTGCTCAGTTCATTGTTTCTCCTGGCTTTAATCCTAATACTGTAGATTTCTGTCTAGAAAAAAGCGTGCCTATGTATCCTGGGGTATGCAATCCCAGTCAAATAGAGGCTGCATTGGAAAAAAATCTTAGTCTTTTAAAATTTTTTCCAGCAGAAGAATGCGGAGGACTTAAGATGATAAAGACTCTTTCAGGTCCTTTTCCTACGGTAAAATTTATGGCTACAGGCGGCATAAATGAACAGAATGCGGCCTCATACCTTGCATGTCCGAGTATTGCTGCAGTTGGCGGAAGCTGGATGGTAAAGGAATCTTTTATAAAATCCAAGGACTGGCAGGCGATAGCCAGCCTGTCAGAATCTGCTGCAAAGATTATAAAGTTAATGTAAAATTCCTTTGCCTGGAATGCTTATTTTTTTGCCACTATGACCATTGTTGTTGCCTTATGGTCGTAGGGTGAAAGGTCGAAGCCTCCATAGACATTTACTGACTTGAACCCTATGGAGACGAGACTGTCCCGTAATTCTGCCGCAGAATAAAGGCGCTGTACAAATTCATGTTCTGTACGCTTTCCATCCTGTCCGATTAAAATCCATTTTGAACGGAGTCCTTCCCATGCCCCTACAACTCCAAATTCCGTGAGTACAGTCATTCCTGCACGTTCAAACCATTCTCCTTCTGTAAAGTATTTTACTGCAGTTTCCCGGCTTATGCATTCAAGGATGAATGTTCCTCCTCTTTTTAGGGCTTTATATATCTGTTTAAGAATCTTTGTGTCATCTGCAATGCTGTCGCAGTATCCGAATGAATTGTAAATGTTTACTGCTGCATCAAAAGGTTTTTCAGCTTTATAAGAACGCATGTCGTGATTTATAAGCGTAAGTTTTACGCCTTCGTCTTCAGCAGTTTCGCAGGCTGCATCCAAAAAGGGCTGGGTAATATCGACGCCTGTTACGTTCATTCCACACAAGGCAAGTTCTACGCTTATTCTTCCGGGGCCGCAGCATGCATCAAGTACAGAACTTCCCTTTTCTAGTCTTGCAATGTCGCAGCATCTGCTGGCAACTCCTTTAGCTTCTGCCCAATGCTGTTCATCAAACATTACAGGGCCGTACTGAAGCCAGAAATCTTGCTTTTCAAACCATTCCTGCTTTTCCATAAACAGTCTTTTCTTCTTTTACAGGGTAAAATGATGTTTTATCTTCAGCACATATAGGACATTCCCAATCATCCGGCAGTGCTCCAAAAGGTGTATTTGCTGCAATGTTTCCGTCTGAATCACCTTCTTCTGGATTATATTCATATCCGCAGACTTTGCATTTGTATTTCTGCATTTATGTTCCCTCCATTATTCTTCTTTTTATAATACCATATCATATTTCCTTTAGCAAATAATTTAAACTGTGATAATATGCGATGAATACATTTTTTTTGTATTTTTATGCATTTATTTCTGTTTTTTACATGGTATAAACTTATTATTTTTGATATGCTTATACCCATAATTCAGCTTATAGAGGAGAATTAAAATGAAAAAGGTGTTACTTGCAGTCTGTGCTGCCTTAGTAGCTGCAGCTTTTGTATCTTGTGGTGGAGAAAAAGCTTCTGTTGTAAAAATTGGTGTTTATGAACCTGCTTCTGGAGATAATGGTGCTGGTGGAAAACAGGAAACTCTTGGCGTCCAGTATGCAAATTCTGTTACTCCTAATGTAACTATTGGCGGAAAAGAATATAAAGTTCAGCTTGAAATTGTTGATAATGAATCTTCAAATGATAAGGCTGTAACAGCTGCTTCTGAATTGATTTCAAAAGGCGTTTCTGTAATTTTGGGTTCTTACGGTTCTGGCGTTTCAATAGCAGCAAGCGATACTTTTGCAGCTGCAAATGTTCCTGCAATTGGAATTACATGTACAAATCCTCAGGTAACTCTTGGAAATGACCACTATTTCCGTATCTGCTTCCTTGATCCTTTCCAGGGAACAGTTCTTGCAAATCTTGCTGTTGAAAAGTTTGCTGCAAAAAAGGCTTACTGCCTTTCTAAGCTTGGAGATGATTATTCAGGCGGTTTGGTAAAGTACTTCGTAGAAGCCTTCAAGGCTCTTGGCGGCGAAGTTGTAGAAGAAACTTTCCCTGACGGAACAAGTGACTTTGCTGCATACGTTGCAAATGCAAAAAAACAGGATGCAGATGTATTCTTTAGTCCTGTATCTATTGAAGCTGCTGCCCTTATAATCGAGCAGGCAAATACTCAGGGGCTGACACTTCCTATTCTTGCTGGCGACACATGGGATTCTAATGTTGTTCTTGCTGCTGCAAAGGGAACTTCCGTTCAGGTATTTGTAACAACATTCTTTGTTGAAGGATCTGAAGATTCTAACGTAAAGGCTTTTGTTGACGGATTCCGCAATTACCTTAATACTAATGCTACTGCCAAGACTAATAATGGCGGCGATGATGAAATTGCAGCTGTTTCAGCAATGGGCTTTGATGCATATTATACAGCACTAGAAGCTCTTAAGGCTGCAGGTTCAACAAAGAGTTCTGATGTAAAGAATGCTCTTCCAGGCGTAAAGTATACAGGTGTTTCTGGTGACATTGCATTTGATGCAACAGGAGATGCTGTACGTGATGTTGCTTACGTAAAGAAAGTAAATAACAGCACTGGAAAATGGGATTTCGTAGCTCAGCAGTCTGTAAAATAATTTTTTAGCATAAATGACAGGGATTTCATGTTCTAATGTGAAATCCCTGCCTTAAATTTTTAATTAGGAATGTTTAGGAAATGGAATTTATTCAAAATAATTTGCCGTATGTTCTTGCCGGAATTTCTACTGGCGGGCAATATGCTTTGATTGCTATCGGTTATACTATGGTATACGGTATTCTGCGTCTTATAAACTTTGCTCATGGTGATGTTTTTATGGCTTCTGGGCTTATAATGATTTATTCATATACGATACTTCCTTTATGGCTTTCCATTCCTTTTACTATTGTATTAACAGTTCTTTTAGGGTTTGCCGTTGAACGCATTGCATATAAGCCTCTGCGTACGGCTCCGAGAATGTCTATTATGATTTCTGCAATAGGAATGAGTTATCTTTTGCAGAATCTTGCTTTGTATATTACAGGCGGTCTATTAAAGAAATATCCAACAATTCCTTGGATAAGTGATTCTGTTACAATTGCTGGTGCAATTACCAAGCGTGTAACGGTCATAACGCCTTTTTTAACTATAATTCTTGTTGTTGCTCTTGTTTTACTTATTAACCATACAAAAATAGGAATGGCAATGCGTGCTGTTTCTAAGGATTTTGAAACGGCTCAGCTTATGGGAATAAAAATTGATTCTGTCATAAGCATTACATTTATAATCGGTTCTTTTCTTGCTGCTGTCGGTTCTATCCTGTTTTTTTCTAACTATCCTGGAGTTACTCCTACAGTCGGAGGCATGCCTGGATTAAAAGCTTTTGTTGCTGCTGTTTTTGGTGGCATTGGATCCGTTCCGGGGGCTGTCATAGGTGCTTTTATAATTGGTATTTGTGAGAATATCATAAAAGGATTAGGTTGGACAACTTTCAGTGATGCATTTACATTTATACTTTTGATTTGCGTTTTGATGTTTATGCCAACAGGCATTTTTGGCGAAAAACAGACGGATAAGGTGTGATATGAGCGAAATTAATTCATTGAATAAAATAAATAAAAATAGAGATAGTCTTGTAAGCATAGGGATGCTTGCATGTTTATTTTTGGTACTGGTTTTACTTGATTTTGTATTTCCTGCAGTATTGAGTGGATTTAATAGCAATTCCATTATTTTTATGGTTTTGAAAAAGGGTGCCATTTATGCTCTTGTTGCCGTATCAATGAATTTATTGAATGGCTTTACAGGTCTTTTTTCTCTAGGGCAGGCAGGCTTTATGCTTCTTGGTGCATATACCTATGCAATTTTTACAATTCCCCAGGATGCCCATGCCCAGGTCTACCAGTATTTTGACGGAGGCATCATTCATATTACGCTCCCTGTCTTTGTAGCTTTGATGCTTGCCGGCCTTGTTGCTGCTTTTTTTGCATATTTGATTGGATTGCCTGTTTTACACCTTAAGTCTGACTATCTTGCCATTGCAACATTAGGATTTGCAGAAATCATACGTGCAATATTCCAGTGGGATAAGCTTGGGGGCATTACCAATGGCTCTAACTTACTGAGGAAATATCCTGTATTTAAATCAGCTACGTTCTATTTTATTGTTGCAGGCATCTGCATAGCCATTATAGTTATGCTGATCAATTCTACTTATGGCCGCGCCTTTAAGGCTATAAGAGATGATGAAGTTGCTGCAGAGGCTATGGGAATAAATCTTGCCCATCATAAGCAGCTTGCATTTACAATAAGTTCTTTCTTTGCTGGAATATCTGGCGCCTTGCTTGCAATGTTCCAGACTACTATTCAGGCCAGCCAATTTAAGTCTGCGATGACTTATGAAATTCTTCTTATTGTCGTTATTGGAGGAATAGGAAGCGTTACAGGCAGTTGCATAGCTTCTTTCCTGTTCATTGCATGCTCGGAATGGTGGCTTAGGTTCCTTGATAATGCTAACTTAAACTTTACGCCGTTACAAATCTTCCGTCCTGGATTCAGAAAGGTTGTATTCTCTGTTGTAATAATGCTTATCGTATTGTTTTATCAGAAAGGTATTATGGGGGAATCTGAATTCAGTATTTCTAGAATAGTTGGATCAATAAAAAAACTATTTGCTAAAAATAAAAAGGTAAAAAAGGCATAGGTGTTGGCATGGCAGAAAATGTATTACAGATGAAAGACATTACAATGCAGTTTGGCGGCGTTGTAGCTGTTAATAACCTTTCTCTTGAAGTAAATAAAGGTGAAATCGTTTCTTTAATTGGCCCTAATGGTGCTGGAAAAACTACGGCATTTAATGTTGTAACTGGCGTGTATGCTCCTACAAACGGCTCTGTTTCTTTTAACGGAGCTGAGATTGTTGAAAATTATCCTCGCGGAAAAATGAAAAAAATGTATGCGGGACTTCATCGTGGAGATTATAAAAGGCATATTGAGCCAACCCCTGATAAAATAACAAAGCTTGGCATTGCAAGAACTTTTCAGAATATCAGGCTTTGGAAAAGTCAGACTGTGTTTAATAATGTTCTTATTGCAAAGCATTTGCGCCGTACAAGTAACGTATTTACAGCTACATTTCGCCTGAACAGAAGGGAAGAGGAGTCTCAGAAAAATGAGACGTCTGAGCTTCTGAAGATTTTAGGCCTTTATGATGTGAAAGATGAGCTTTGTACGTCTTTGCCTTATGGCTTGCAGCGCAGGCTGGAAATTGCACGTGCTTTAGCTACAAAGCCGAGCCTGCTTTTGCTTGATGAACCGGCAGCAGGCATGAATCCTCAGGAAACTGCAGAACTGACTGATTTTATACGCCGTATCCGTGATGATTTTCATCTGACTGTCTTTATGATAGAACATCACATGGATCTTGTAATGGATATTTCAGATAGAATATATGTTTTGAATTTCGGTGCATTGATAGCAACAGGAACTCCTGAGCAGATTCAGAATAATCCTGAAGTAATTTCAGCTTATCTTGGTGAAAACGAGGACTAATAGACTATGCTTAAAATATCAGATTTACATGTTTCATATGGTGGAATTAAAGCTTTGCGGGGAATTGATATTGAAGTTCCTGACGGTAAGATTGTTACGCTTATTGGAGCAAACGGAGCTGGAAAGTCTACTCTGTTGCGTACTGTAAGCGGTCTTGTAAAGCCTTCCAGAGGTTCTGGCTCGATTAAGCTTGATAATAAGGAACTTATAGGCTTACCGATAAACGAAATTTGTGCAGAAGGAATTGCGCTCTCGCCTGAAGGACGCCATGTTTTTGCTGATTTGACTGTTCAGGAGAACCTTAAGATAGGAGCCTATCTCCGTAAAGAAAAGGATGTCATAGAAACTGACATGAAGTGGGTGTATGAACTGTTTCCCCGCCTGAAGGAGCGCAGCTGGCAGTATGCAGGAACCCTTTCTGGAGGTGAGCAGCAGATGCTTGCTGTAGGAAGAGCTCTCATGAGCCGTCCTAAAATTTTGATGCTGGATGAACCGTCTCTTGGTCTTGCTCCCCTTATTGTTCAGCAGATTTTTGAAATCATTAGGGAAATAAATAAGAAGGGAGTCACGATTCTTTTAGTAGAGCAGAACGCAAATATGGCTCTTAAAACTGCTGATATAGCCTATGTTCTTGAGACGGGGGAGATTGTTCTGAACGGAAGCGGCAGGGCGCTTCTTGAAAATGCATCTGTTAGGGACGCTTACTTGGGTAAAAAACGCTGATATAATGACGTGTTGCATTTTATCATAATTTAAGTGTATACTAGTTTCATGTCTGACAAGAAATTTACAGTATTAGATTTATTGGATTTAAACCTTAAAGGCCACGATTCTCTTAATCTTCGCTGTATAAGTGGCAGGAACAGTCTGTCTCGGGAAATTACAATTCCTGATATTAATCGTCCAGGGCTTGCACTGTCTGGTTTTTTTGAGTCATTTGCTTATTCTCGTGTGCAGGTTATTGGCAGGGGGGAATTTGCTTATTTAAATAAGCTTATTCAAGAAGATAATTTTAAAAGTCTAGAAAAACTTTTTGAATTTGAAATTCCTTGCATAGTGTGCACCCATAATCTTTTCCCTAATGAGATATTCCTTTCCATGGCAGAAGCCTCAGGCTGTCCTATTTTGCAGACTGATTTGGAATCTACTGATTTTTCAAACAGGATACTTCGAGTCTTGTCAAATATTTTTGCTCCGCGAAAAACAATACATGGAGTTTTCGTAGAAGTTTTCGGTATTGGAATTCTTCTGACTGGAGAAAGTGGAGTAGGCAAAAGTGAAACTGCGCTTGCTCTTATTGAGCGAGGCCATCGTCTTGTTGCTGATGATACTGTAGAGCTTCGCTGCGTCAACGGAAATACTATTATGGGAAGCGGACCTGCAAAATTTATAAGCCATCACATGGAAATCCGGGGCCTTGGCATCATTAATATTCCTGATTTGTATGGAGTCGGCTCTATACGAGATCAGAAAGAAGTCCAGCTTGTCGTAAAGCTTGAAGAATGGCAGCAGAATAAGGTTTATGATCGTGTCGGTACTGATACTGATAAAACAGATTTGTTAGGCGTAAAGATACCTCTTATTGAGTTACCGGTAAAACCCGGCCGTAATATGCCGATTATTATTGAAGCAGCTGCAAAGAATGAGCGTTTGAAATCTATGGGACATTTTTCTGCCCGGGAATTTAACCAGAATGTTCTTAAATGGATTGAATCAAGTCAGGCTCAGGCTGCTTATTATGGCAGTGAATATTCGTATTAAAGTCATATATGAGGCATAGGTGTCTCGTATAACTTAAAATAAAAATATATAGTAAGGAAGTTTATTGTGATTGAAAAGATTTTGACAGTTCGCAACCGAGCCGGCATACATGCTCGTCCTGCTGCATTGATTGCACAGACAGCAAATAAGTTTGCATCAGAAATTAATTTAGAACGGGATGATGCTACAGTGAATGCAAAGTCTATTATGGGAGTGATTACTATGGCTGCAGGCTATAACGCTACGCTTACTCTCAAAGTCGATGGAACTGATGAAAAGGATGCTGTTGACGCTATTGTAAAACTGTTTGAATCAAAGTTTGAGGAAGATTAGGAGAATTTATGAAATCTCTCACTAATCGCCAGCGGGAAGTGTTGGATTTTATTTCTAAATATTTGGAAGACAATTCTTTTCCCCCTACGGTTCGCGAAATAGGTGAGAATTTTAATATTTCTTTACGTGCTGTGCAAGATCATCTTTCTGCACTTCAGAAGAAAGGGTATATTTCTCAGCGTTATAAATGTTCTCGGTCAATGAAGGTTCTGAAAAATGAAAAAAAAGCAGAAAGCTATGAGGCTTCTATTCAGATTCCTGTCATAGGCACTCTTGAACAGGGACGTCCAATTTTGAGTGAAGAAAATTATGCTGGTTACATTACTGTAGCAGAACCGTTTATTAATAAAGATTTGTTATATTATGCGCTTCGCATTTCTGATTCAAGTATGTCTGGGGCTGGTATTTATGAAGGTGATATTGCTATAATACAGTCCTGTGATAAAGCGATGGAAGGGCAGATTGTTGTTGTAATGACAGGTAATACAATCCTTTTGCGAAAATATTCTACGGAATCAAACAGAATATGTTTGTCTGCTGAAAATGATGATGTCCAGCCTGTTTATTGTCAGGATGTGCGCGTTGTTGGCACCCTTTCTTGCATAATTCGTTCGTATAGATAATTTATATGGCTGACCCAGAAGTATATATTTTTACAGGTCCGGAGATTGGAGATAAAAATGATGCTGTTTCCGCTATAAGGCAGGCTTCGGAAAAAAAGAATGGAAGCATTGATTTTTATAGATATTATGCTTCTGAGACCCGTGTTGCAGATATTGTTTCCCAATTGCAGAATGCAAGTTTATTTTCTTCCGCACTTTTTATTATTCTTAAAAATGCAGAACTTATAAAGTTAAAAAATGACATAGAGCTTATCGTGCAATATATAAAGAATGCAGGAAACAGTCCGAATGTTTTAATTCTTGAATCTGATGAAAATAATATAGAAAAAAAAATAGAAGCTGCTGTTCCTTCGTCCCATAAAAAAATATTCTGGGAATTGTTTGACAATCAGAAGCCCCAATGGGTTCGTAATTATTTTAAAAAAAATGGATTTTCTGTATCAGAGGATGCAATAGAGCTGATTCTTGATATGGTTGAGAATAATACTGAAACATTAAAAAATGAATGCTCCCGCTTTTTTTATTGCTTTGAAAAAGGTTATGCAGTAACAGTTGATGACGTTGATAAAATTTTATCACATAACAGGGAAGAAAATGCTTTTACCTTATTCGAGGCTCTTGCTGATGCTTCTAAGTCTCCGAAGGAAAGGCTGGAAACTTCTCTTTCTATTTTACAGAAAATACGTATGTCCAGAGATTCTGGATCTGTTGCAATTATTGCAGGCCTTTCCTATTGTTTTCGCTCCCTTAGGACATATCACAGTTTGTATGCGGGCGGCAAAACTCCTACAGACGGTCAGTTACGCGCTGCTGGATTGGGAGGGAAAAAAAATTTATCCCGTTACTCTAAGGCTGCAAAAATATGGGGACCGGGAACTACAGCTTCTGTCCTTTCCCTTCTGGCTTATACAGATATGAGTATCAGGGAAGGTGGAAGCGGCATTGAGGATACAAGTCTTATAATGCTTATATATTGCATTGTAATAAAAAATGGTCTGTATCCGTCTTTGTATGAGTCTTGAGTTTATTGCTCTAAATATTCATCTTGCTTAAAATATCCTTCAAGGCGGTAAGTTCTTCTTTTGTCAGGGTGATTCCTTTCCCCATTTTTGCATGATCTGGAGACCAAGACCTTATGTCATATTTTGGGTTTCTGTCTCCCCACTGTACAAGATTTAGTTCCATCTTCCATCCAGCCTTTCCTTCTGAAAGAATTCCGCATTCATTCACAATTTCATAATGAAAGTCGTCTGCCATATAATCTCCTCATATAATAAAGTACTTATATTATACAGTAATTATTAAAATAAATGAATAAATACTTAAAATTATTATCTATATATGATATAATGCCGATATTAATAAAAATTAGGTTCGGGTTAATTAAGGGGGAAATCATGAAGCTTAGACGCTTATTTTATTTAGTAGTGGCTTTGTGCTGTATGCTTTTTGTTACATGTGCATCGACAAAGCAGTCTGGAAGTTCTGGAAAAGATCGCGGTTCTTCTGATTCTTCTGCGACGGCAGGCGGCTCTTCAAAGGATTCTTCAAAGTCAGGAAGTTCTTCATCTTCAAAGTCAGGAAGTTCTTCATCTTCAAAATCAGGAAGTTCTTCATCTTCAGATTCCGACAGTTCTTCATCTTCAGATTCCGACAGTTCTTCTAAGTCAGGAAAAGGAAGCCAGTCAGATTCTTCTTCTGGAAAAAAATATTCTTCTGATAATCAGATAAATTCTCTTATTGACAGCATTGAAAATTCTCGTAGGAATGCAGAAAATGCAGGTGGAGATTCTGCTCTTTCTGATTTGTATAATGCTGCAAATGATGCATTTGAACGTCTCAAGCAGCGTGCTGCTGCTGGAGAAAATACTCCTGAATTAAAGCGTGCACTTGAAAACCTTAACAGTCTGTTTAAGGGACTTGAAGTATATGCAGAGGCTAAGGCAAAGAAAGAGCGCATTGATGAAAAGGGATACGCTTATAATAACCAGAATGCCTATGATGAAGGCGCCTCTCTTCTTGAAGAACTTGAAGAAATGAATAAAAATGCAGCTGCATTTATTGCAGAACTTGAAAAAGGTACTTCAGATAATGGAAATGAATTCCTTAAGAAGGCAAATAAGGCAGACTTAGATTTTTCAAATGTATTTAAGACAACGGCAACTAATGAGCGTTCTGCAGCATTTAAAGCAAAAAAGCAGGCTGACAGTGTAAAGGCTTCTGTTTCTCGCAAAAATGATTATGATAATGGCGTAGCTTCATTTAGAAATGGTGATTCAAAGTATGTTACTGGCGATATCGAAGGTTCAATTGAAGATTACGTTTCTGCACGAGGAATTTTTTCAAAGCTGTATAAGGAGGTGTCTGCTGCACGTAAGAAAGCCCAGACCTTGATTGATGATGCAAAGAATCGTGTAAAGCACAGTGAATCTGTGGCTTTAAAAGCTGATAAGACAGATCCTTTGACAGAAAAAATTCAGGGGATTGAAGATGAAAATGCTATTTTGCTTGAATCTGACGATTTTTCTGCAGCAAAAGCTACTTATGTAGAAATAGATGAGAAGATAGAAGTTGGAGGAGGCGCTTCGTTATGAGAAGAGTTTTACTGCCGCTTGTACTTTTGTTTGTATGTTCAGGATTGTCTTTTGCTATAAGATACAGTTATAAGAATAATACATATCAGAAATTAGCAGAACAATATTCTTTAAAGGCCGATAAGGCTCTTGATGCTGGTGAGTATATCCTTGCAGAGGAGTATGCTGAAAAAGCTGCCGAAAATGCACGTCTTTCAGAGGAATTCATAAAAAATAAGCTGCGTTCTGAATCTGCAGAAGAACTTCTTCTTCAGGCAAAAAAACGACTGGATTATGCAAGGTCAATCCATGCTGATGAAAACTATCCTGTTGCCTTTAATGCTGCCCTTGATTACTATAATCAGGCTGAGGATTCTTTTGATAAAGAGGATTTTGATACGGCTGCATTGCTTGCTCAGAAAGTTCTTGATACTTTAGCTGGTATAAAGGGAATGAATCCCCTTCCTAAGTTCTATATCGTTCAGCCATGGGAAATTACTCGGGACTGCCTGTGGAATATTTCAGGAAGAACTTACGTTTACAATAATCCTTGGCTATGGGAAAATCTTTATGAGGCAAATAAAGAATCTCTTCCTGAACCAGAAAATCCAAACCTAATTCTTCCTGGCATGAAGCTTGAGATTCCTTCTATTTCAGGGGAATACCGTAATGGCACTTATGATCCAGATATGACTTATGGTACATACAGTCCTATGAACATAAATAAATAAATAAATTAGTTTTTATTCATTGTAATGCGCTCGGTATAGTGCTACGGCACTTGCCATCAGTGCATGAGGATAATCAGGTGTTCCTATTTTAGCGAACACCTCTTTTTTTTCTATTTTAAGGTATTGGACAAATTCGTCTTCATCCAGATGCTGTTCGCCTTTTAATGCCAGGTCTTCTGCACAGTAAATGTACACATGATTGCAGAACAGTGCAGGGTTTGGATTTATTTTTCCTAGGAAGGTAAGTTTTCCTGCACTGGCTCCTGTTTCTTCCAGAAGTTCCCTTCTTGCCCCGTCTTCTGGAAGTTCGTCTTTTTCAATGACTCCTCCTGGAAATTCTAGGCTCAGTTTTTTTTCTCCATGACGCCACTGTTTTACCATAAGAAACTGATCTTTAATTACAGGAATGACAATGCCCCAGTCCCTGCATTCGTTTACAATGAATTTTCCTGTTTGTCCGTCTGGTCCTATGCTAGTTCTTTCTGTGACCGTAAATACTGGAGTTTTATATAGTTCCTTTCTTTCTGTTTCATTCCATATTAATTCTTTATCTGACATAAATATTTCCTTGAATTTAAAAAAATTTTGCATAAAGTCTACTTATATTTTATAATAATATTACTGAATTAAAAAAATCACAATGGTTTAATATGTTATCAGGAGGCATTATATGGCTATTATATCAATCTCAAGACAGGTTGCTGCATTAGGCGATGAAATTGCAACAGCTCTAGCTGATAAAATAGGGTATGCTTTTATTGACCGTAAGCGAATTGAAAAAAGGATTGTGGAGTTAGGCTTTCCGCAGTCAAAGCTTTCAAAATATGATGAACGTAAGCCTGGCTTTTTTGCCAGTCTGGTAAAAGACAGGGATGAGTATTTAAATTATTTGCAATATGCTATTTTAGATGAAGCTGATAAAGGAAATTGTATCTTGATAGGTCGTGGATCTTCTTCAATTTTGGAAGATATTCCTAATCTTATATCTTTACGTTTTGTTTCAAAAGACTCTGTACGTCTTGAACGACTTAAAAAGGAATTTTCTTGGAATGACAAGCAGGCTCAAGTTCGTATAGATGAAAGTGATTCTAACAGAAAGGGATTCCATAAGAGTTTCTTTAACATGGAAAGCGAAGATCCTCAGCATTATCTTATGACTCTTAATACAAGTATTCTGTCTATTGATGAGTCTGTAAGGCTTATTGAAAGTATAATAAAGTTCCATATTACTTCTGAAAAAGAAGCTGAGGGAAAAAAGCAGGTATCACAGAGATTGAAAGGCCAGCGTCTTGTAAATCAGCTTATTTTTGACTTTCATATTAATATAAATTTCTTGAGGGCTGTTGTTGACGGTGATGTCATTACTTTGCAAGGTGTGGCTGATTCTCAGGGACTTGTTGAGCGAGCTGTTCAGACGGCTGCAAAGCTTCTTCCTACTTGTGAAATACGTTCAGCCATAAGCATTGTCCAAGACTTTAAGACATATTAATAGAAAAATTATTGTATTTACCCTTTTTAGAAAGAGTCATTATGGCAGGCAAAAAGAAATTTTTGTCTGCCATAAACGAAAGTTGCGTAAATTTAACTTCAGGAGTAAAATTGTGGTATGAAGAAATTGTATGCAGTGATTGTGGCTGTTTTTCTCTGCACAGTATCTGCTGCAGCCCAGTCGTCTTTTTTTGACAATTATGTATATCAGCAGTGGTCTTCACTAGGAGGTCTTACAGGGGCTACTGCTAATGATATTATTCAGACTAAAGATGGATTTATAAATGTTGGAACGTATGAAGGTTTAGTTCGTTTTGACGGTGTTGCATTTACAACTCTTAAAAAATCTAAGGGTAACGGATATTCATTTAATTCTGTCCGTGTCATAATGCAGGATTCTTTAGGAAATTTATGGGTAGGTTCTAATGAAGATGGCGTGCAGCTTCTTTCTTTGAAGGATGGAAATGTTGAATTTACAACGCAAAGCGGCCTCCCTAACAATTCTATCCGTGCAGTTGTAGAAGATAAAAAAGGTAATGTTTGGGTTGGTACCGCAGCAGGCGTCGTTTATCTGACAAAAGAAAAGCATCTTTTGAATCCTCAGTTTGAAGCAGGGTCTGTTCCTGAAGGTGTTGTTACAAAAGATTTGTTTTGTGATACGGCTGGAAGAGTATGGCTTGTGACTGAAAATGAAAAAGGATTGTTTGTTTTTCAAGATGGGCTTTTCAGAACTATCACATCTTTAGACAGTCTGGGGTCTTACGGCGTTTCCGCAATTGGCCAGGATTTACAGGGAAATTTTTGGATTGGACTTAGGGCTGGTGGCGGACTTGTAAAAATTGAAAATGGCGTTGCTGTAAAAGTAAGTACGAATTCAATTCTTGATAGCGTTGAAATTCATGCAATTTATACAGCAAAAGATGGAACTGTCTGGTTTGGTACGACATCTGGCGTTGTGGTTATGAGTAACGGTGCATTTTATGAATATAAAAATAGAATGCTAAAAGACGTGAAAATAAGTAAAATAATATGCGACAGAGAAGGTAATATATGGCTCGCCACTGATAACAATGGAATTGGAAAGCTTACGCATGGCCGTTTTAAAATGACTAAAACAAATTTCGCTTCAAATGCTATTGCTGAAGGCAAGGATGGCCGTATATGGATAGGTACGGATAGAGGAGTCCTGTGCTATATAAATGACCGCCCGGAAAAAAATGTCTTGACTGATTATACTAAAGGTATCCGAATCCGTCATATTGAGATTGCCGCAAACGGAGATGTTCTTGTAAGCTGTTATTCAAAGCTGGGGCAATTGCGTTACTATGTAAATGGGAGTAAAGAAGGAACTGTTGACAGTTGGACAACAGAAGAAGGACTTGCCGGAGAAAAAGTCCGTGTTGCTATAGAATCTGAGCCTGGAGAACTATATGTAGGTACTACATCTGGATTGAGCATAATTCATAAGGATGGAAGCATTAAAAACTTTAGGCGATTTGATGGTCTTGAAAATGACTATATTATGTGCCTGTACAAAGATAAGAATGATGTTGTGTGGGTTGGCACGGATGGTGGCGGCGTGTTCCTTATGAAAGATGAGCGCATTTTAGGAAATATAACTCCTGATAATGGCTTGGTGGGAAATGTAGTCTTTAAGATTACGCAGGATAAAGATGATTCTTACTGGATATGTACTGGAAAAGGTCTTACTAGATGCCCTTCATATGATAGTTCAAAAGAAAAGATTCCTGAGTATTTTCAGGTTATAACAGAGGACCATGGACTTGAGACAGATGCTGTATTTCAGATAATTCCTGATAAAACGGGAGATGTTTGGTTTACAAGTAATTATGGAATTGCATCTGTTCCGTATAAAGAATTGATTGATGTTGCAGAAGAAAATGCAGAATCTTTATCTGTTAAATTTTATAATAAAAATGATGGGCTTGATTCTGATGGTACTACATCAACGGCCTTAAGCATTTGTGATCATTACGGCAGGCTGTGGTTTACTATGATAGATGGCTTCGCTGTTTATGATCCTGTTAAAGTTCATGAAAATCCTGTAATGCCATTGGTGTGTATTGAGAGCATAACAGTTGATTCTGTCGAATATGCAAATCCGACATCTGTAATTGAATTGAAGCCTGGAACAAAAAGAGTTGACGTTAAGTTTACGGGATTGAGTTTTGATGCTCCTGAGAGAATTCAGTTTGTTCATCGCCTTACAGGTTTTGAAGACGATTTTTCTGATCCAGACTATAACAGAACTATTTCCTATACAAATTTAAAGCCAGGAAAGCATTTGTTTATTGTTAGCGCTATCAATGGAGACGGCTTGGCTTCAGATAGCGCCGAAACCATGCTTTTAGTTCAGGAACCTTATTTTTACCAAACTTATTGGTTTTGGATTCTTGTGGGTGTTATTTTTCTTGGAACGCTCTATTCTATTTTCCATTTAAAAGAACTGTCCATAAAAAGAGAAAACATACGTCTGGATGGCCTTGTAAAAGAGCGTACAAGGCAGCTTGCTGTTGAAAAGGAAAAGTCAGATCAGCTTCTTCATGCAATTTTGCCTGATAAAATAGCAAAAGAACTGAAAGACAATGTTCATTCTATGGGTGAAAATTTTTCAGATGTAACAATTTTATTTTCTGATATTGTAAATTTCACAAAGACTTCTAGTGAACATTCTGCATTAGAAATAGTATTGGCCCTTAATGATCTTGTCAGTCGCTTTGATGAACGCGCCAAGCGTATGGGCGTTGAAAAAATAAAGACCATAGGAGATGCTTATATGGCGGCCTGTGGTTTACCGGCTCCAAATAAAGACCATGCAAAGATTATGATTGAATTTGCAAAAGGAATGTATGAAGATTTAAGAGAATACAATAAAACTTCATTTCTCAAGTTTAATATTCGCATAGGCTTAAACTGCGGACCTGTAAATGCAGGTGTAATTGGCAAGACTAAATTTGTATATGATGTATGGGGTAATACTGTAAATGTTGCCAGCCGAATGGAATCGGCCTGCAGTCCTGGAGGTATAAGGGTTTCTGAAAATGCATATGAGCATTTAAAGGATTGCGATATAAAATTTAGTGAGCCTATAGAATGCAATGTTAAGGGAAAAGGAATGATGACAACCTACGAAGTTGTTATGGAGATGAGTGATGAATCATAATTTTTATGAAATTGTATTTATAAGTGCTGTTTTTTCTCTTTTTGTTATGGGTTGTTCACGTTTAAAAAATGAAGCAACTGTAAAAGTAGGAATCCTGCATTCTCTTTCTGGGAGTCTTTCTGAAAGTGAGGTACCTATCAGCGATGCTGAACTTATGGCTATTGAAGAAATTAACGAAAAAGGCGGTGTCCTTGGAAAAAAAATCGAGGCTGTAATCGAAGACGGGGAAAGTGATCCTAAAAAATTCGGAGACTTGGCAAGAAAATTGTTGCTAGAAGATGATGCTGTGACTCTTTTTGGATGCTGGTCGTCTGCTGCCCGTAAAGAAGTCCGTTCTGTTGTTGAGCAGGATGATGTTTACGGATTGTTATGGTATCCTCTCCAGTATGAAGGCTTTGAATCCAGCCCAAATATAATGTATGTTGGTGCGGCTCCTAATCAGCAGATTATACCTGCTGTGGAATACTGCGCTGAACATATTGGAAAGCGTATGTTTTTAGTGGGTTCCGATTATGTGTTTCCTCAGACTGCTGGTAAAATTATAAAGGCCCAGCTTGCTTTTTTAGGAGGTGAGTGTGTCGGAGAATATTATGCTGAGGTTGATTCTGCTGATTTTGATGGTATTGTTGAACAGATTAAGAAGTCTAAGCCTGATGTTGTTTTGAATACATTGAATGGAGTGTCGAATAAGGCTTTTTTTTCAATTATGCATGAAAATGGTATTTCTTCAGATGTTGTCCCTGTCATGAGTTTTTCTGTCGCAGAAGAAGAAGTTGACTTTATAGGTGTAGATTCAATGTTGGGAAACTATGTTGTCTGGAGCTATTTTCAAACAGTTCAGACAGATAGAAATAAAATGTTTGTTGCCCGCTTTAAAAATCGCTTCGGTAATTTTAGGGCAACTAGTGACCCTGTAGAGGCTGGATATATAGCTGTATATCTATGGGCTAGGGCATGTGAAAAAGCCGGAACTTTTAATGTAGAGGATGTTCGCATTGCTGCTAAAGGCCTTTCTTTTGATGCTCCGGAAGGTACAGTTTCTGTTGATGGAGAGAATCAGCATTTATCGAAAAGGGTTCGGATTGGAAGGATAAATGAAAAAGGTCTTATAGACGAGGTTTGGAGGAGTTCAGACACTGTAAAGCCTGATCCTTATTTAAGTACTTATTCATGGGCAAAGGGACTTTGATCTTTTAGAAGGACCTTTTCTTCTAGATGTTCAAGAAGTGACAGATTGTAGACAATATGACTGTTATTCCTTATAATTAGACTATGAAAACTTCTAATAAATTTACGTTGACAAGAATTATTCTTGCACCTGTACTATTCCTTATATATTTTATTCCTGAATGGCTGAATGTTCCTGATGGAAGCCTTGTTTCTGCCATTTCATCCTATATTTTTATTCCTCTGCTTGCATTTGCAGAATTTACAGACTTCTTAGACGGTTTTTTTGCTCGCAGGCATAACGAAGTCAGTGATTTTGGAAAGATGTTTGATCCTTTTGCAGACGTATTTCTTCATCTTTCGATGTTTACATGTTTTGTATTTGCCGGATATATGCCTCCTGTTTTATATGTACTTATACTGTACAGGGAATTCAGTCAGAATTTTTTGCGAATGGTCGCTGCTAAAAAAGGTACTGCTATTGCAGCTCGTAAGGGCGGTAAACTTAAAACAGTAATGTACGTAACTGCATGTTTTGTTTCACTGATTCAGGAATCCTTGATAAGGACAGGTTTTGCCTCAGCATGGAATGTTGACATGCATTCTTTTTATATTGCAGGGGTGGCTGTCTATATTATTTGTGTAATTTTATCTTATGTTTCATTTTTAGATTATCTCATTCATTTTGGCAGTATTTTAAAAGAAGCAGCAGATTAAAAAAAAATAAAAAAAAATTAAAAAAAGAGTTGACAAGAAAGGCTGCAGGTGGTATAGTCTTACTCACCTGCGAAACAGAGCAGGCAAGATTTTTGACAGAAAAGAGAAGGAAAGAAGACAAGTCGTGGCCGCCCCGGCGAAAGGCGGGGCAGGCCAGATAA
>JAILPY010000084.1 GCA_024699235.1 Treponema sp.
GTCAAAGTCGTCTCGCCATTAAGTTTCTTCGCAATTTTGATTGCTTCTGCAATCGTTACGCACTTGAAGTACGGGTCCTTCTTGTTTAACGCAATATCCTCATACCCTTTTGACTCCATTATATGGAAGAACGGCTGAAAGCTTCCATTCCTTGCAACTTCAACATAATATTTTTTCAAATCATTCCAAGCGTTTTTCTTAAAAAGCATACTTGGGCCACCCTCGTTTGTTTTCGCATAAGGCCCAGTCCATAATCTTTCTGCTGTAACCGTCCATTATGCTTATAAAATCATAAAACACTCCAAATGCGTCGCACTTCGTGCTTACCCATAAGACCAAATGCAAGGCCTTACAGTACAATGTTCCTGTCAAGCTTTTCAAGATTCTTTTTGTGGATCAGCATCAAAAGAGGGGTTTCGGCCTTAAGGGGTATATCCGGATCTACGTAATCCTTTACGGCCCCGTCCCTAATAGCAATTACGTTTACCCCGTACTGCTTCCTCAAGTTCAGTTCCTTCAGGGTTTTTCCAACCCACTTTTCCTTTGGCTCCATTTCTACAAGGCACAGGTCTTCGTTAATCTCAAAGTATTCAAGAAAGTTGCTGGCTATAAGGCTTTTTGCCGTATGCATTCCGCTTTCTTCTTCCGGAAAGACTATCTGATCGGCGCCAATTTTTGTAAGTATGCGGCCCATCCTTTCATTTCCAGCCTTTGCAACAACCCACCTTACTCCGCTTTCCTTTGCAACCATTGTACACATTATGCTGGCTTCAAGGCTGGTTCCCATTGCGACTACCGCACATTCAACATGGGAAATTCCAATGGCCTTGACTGCAGAAGCGTCCGTTAAGTCAGCAACAATTGCACTGGTTGCCTTTGAGGAATAGGCTTCTATAATGTCTTCACTGTCATCTACTACTATGACCTGCGCTCCGCTATCTATTAATTTGTCTGCAACTGCCTGGCCAAACTTGCCAAGTCCAAAGATTACAAAAGAATTATATTTCATAATAAACCTCCTTAAAATTCACCCCTGGCCGCATTACCCTAGCCAACAATAAAACGCCCTCTGGAATACTTTATTTCATTCTTGACGGAACGACTGGTACTAAAGAAAAGCGCCATGGAAATTGGCCCGATCCTTCCTGCGTACATTCCAATCATTACGATAATCCTTCCTGCTGCATTTAGGCTGGACGTTAGCCCTCTGGAAAGCCCTACAGTTCCAGTAGCGCTAAAAATCTCATAGGCGGCCGAAAGGGCGGGTACAGGGCAGCACTGCATAAGCAAGGCTGTCAGTGCAACTGTAAGGAAAAGGTTAGTCATGACAATTGCATTTGCCTTGTTAATCATTTTTTCTGACACTGACCTGCCAAATACAACAGGTTCCGACCTGTTCCTTATAAAGGTTAAGACATTCAGAAGGACGACAAAGGCCGTTACAGTTTTTACGCCGCCGGCAGTTCCAACCGGAGACCCGCCAATGAACATGTAAATAAATCCCAAAAGGCATGTTGACGGCGTAAGAGATTCCTGAGGAATGGTGGCAAACCCTGCCGTCCTGAATGTAACGGACTGAAAAAAGCTTGCCAGAATTTTGTTGCCTAAAGAAAGGCTTCCAATTGTTTCAGGATTATTCCATTCAAAAAGAAGAATTAATAGAGTTCCTGAAATCAGGAAAAATAAAGTCAGGTTAATTACAAGCTTTGTGTGCTCCCCAAGCCGCCGCCAGAAAACCCTTATTCCGTATTTTTGCCTTGCGGCCTTCCTTATATTTTCAAGGCAGTCAAACCAGACCACATAGCCAAGGCCTCCAGAAACAATCAGAAAAACCGTTATAAGGTTCATAGGAATATCAGTCTGATATTCGATAAGGGAAGAAGGGCCGATGACATCCATTCCTGCATTACAAAAGGCAGAAACCGAATTAAAGACAGATGCCCACAGTCCCTTTAAAAACCCAAATCGGGGAATAAAGATAAGGCAGTACAAGAGAGCTCCAAGTGCTTCTACAAGAAAGGATCCCTTTATCACCTTAATCAAAAAGCGGATAAGTCCCTGAATTGAATCAAGGTTATAGTAGTCCTGGATTAGGAGTCTCGTTCGCAGTGAAAAGCTTCTCTTAAAAGCCATCATCAGGGCGGAATAAATTGTGATTACCCCAAAGCCTCCAATCTGTACCAGCAGCAAGATTATGAGCTGCCCCAAAAAGCTCCAGTGTGAGAAAGTGTCTACAACCACAAGGCCCGTAACGCAGATTGATGTGGTAGCTGTAAAGAGGGCTGTCAGGAAATCGGTCTTAATTCCTCTTGCGCTTGCAGCAGGAATCATTAAAAGCAGGCTTCCTGCTAAAATCGCTCCAAGAAAGCCTAAAACTATTATTTGCGTGGAGGACAAAGTTCTTTTTTTTAATTCTCTCTCCCTGACTAACTGCAATTATGCCTCCTTATATAGAAACATTATATAGCATACAGGCCTAATAGTCATTAAAAAACAGGAAAACCTTGCCGCCTGAGCCCGTGCCAGCATAGCGACTCACACTAATAATATAAAGCCGCTTTTAAATTCTGATTAGCTATACGCTAAGCGTATATGAGTCCTTATGGAGAATGCTTACGGCAAAGTCAGAAGTCTCGCTTCTCAGCCACTCGATTACTTCACTGGGCATAAATGCTGGATAGAAAAAGTAATATAATTCTTTTTCTTTGTTCCACTCGTTAATTATCTTTATGGCCTTTTTGAAGGAAACCTGATGAGTGCCACCTTCTTTATCGCTAAGATTTACCCAAAATTTGGGCCTAGTAACAATGTTAAAAGACCCACAATTTTCGTCATAATACATTACGACATTCTTCTTTATAAACTCTCTTATAACTTTACTAAGCATACGTACCTCGCGCAAATAATATAAAGCTGCTTTTAAATTCTGATCAGCAATTGCCCATTTTCTTATGAAAACCTTCTGCTTCAGAACGGCAGCGTAAGCTGGGAACTTCCATCCTTTAAAAAGGAAACCTGCTTGGAATGCGAAACAATATCGCCCTCCTGCATGCTGTCAATGAGCATAGGGGCATCTGCGTCATAAAGGGCATAGTTCTGCCGGGCAAGCTCTGCATTCTGATTTGCATAGCAGTAGCGGCAGCCGTTTATGCAGGTATCATACCTTCCAATGTCATTATAGGCCATGCAGCGGCAGCTATTGCGCATTCCGCTGTGCTTTAAGTCTTTAAACGAAAGTCCTGTTGCCTGGGCAAGGATGGGCAGCGTTACGCAGCCTGAGCTATGAATGCCATACCTGGCATAATCAGCCTGGCATGCACATGTCTGTATGCGGATGCGGTACTTGGCTGCAATCCTGCCAAATCCTTCCGCCAAGGCATCCATGTCTTCTTCCGTAAACAGGATAAGTTCCGGCATGTTGTACTCAAGCTTTTTATACAGTTCCACAAAGCTGAAAATGCAGCGGTCAATGTGCCCCGAAAGCCTTGCAGCCATGTGTTCAAAAGTAATAAGGTGCTGCTGTACGGTATACTTTTTTGTAAGGATTACGGGATCATAGCGCCAGGCAATGCGCTTTGCCCCAACAAGCCTTTCCAGGCGCAGCAGCGTATCAATGCTTTCGTCAATGGAAGGAACTCCTGGCTCTATGTCCTTGCCGTATGCTGTAATGGTATAATGAAAGTAAGAAGGGAACCTGTCTGTAATTTCGTTAAGGCGGCCTAAAGAGGGTGCATAGTTTTTGGAACAGAAAACAATGCAGTCAACTTTCTGAGGATTCAGTTCATAATGAGTAATCTTATTCTGAAACATGGGATTACGGACATAAACTTCGCCCTTTCTGAACCTGTTAAACATCCAGTCAGAAAAATACTGTACGATATCCGTCCTGCCGCTAATATTCAAAATCATTGAAGTTAATGAAAATGGTATCACAAATGCTATGTTTTTGCAAAATTTTCTTGTACTGTAAAAATTACATACCGTTTCGTGTCGCAAATCTATATGGTTTCGTGCCGCAAAACTATATGGTTTTGTGCCGCAAATCTATATGGTTTTGTGTCGCAAATCTATATGGTTTTGTGCCGCAAATCTATACGGTTTTGTGCCGCAAATCCCTAGGGTATTTTATGCCGTTAATTTTACTGATTCTGAAACATGATTAATTCTGGGCGGTATTCAAAGTGCATGTTGTCAAAGATTGCCCACTTGCCGCCCCATACAAAGCCTTCTTCTTCAAATATCTTTATTACCTGTGCAGGCGGCATCCAGCGCTTTTCCAGAGGCAGCAGCATCCATGTGTCTGGATACTTTTCCTTTGCCCATCCCCAGAATATCTGCTTTCCGTGCTGGCTTACGGGGAGCACGTCTAAGGCAATTCCAAGGCTATGGAAAGACCTTCTGGACGTACCGGCAATAATGCGCCAGAAATAAGAATCCGTTGACTTCAGCTCTTTTATGAATGTCCTTAAGCTTGAACTGTATTTGGAAAGCGCCAGCAAGCGCTTTTCTACGCGGGCAAGAGGCTCCTTAATGCGCTCATGGACGGTCGCCCTCTTTCCTAGAAACGTTACCTTAACCAGATGCTGCTCCACCGAAGACCTTGTAGCAGAATCATAGACTGCATCAAAGAAGAACATGGCTGTTCCGGCTCCGCCTTTACGGTTTTCGTCAGAACTGAAATGCTTTATGGCCTCCTTTTTTTCTTCAGAAAAGCCTGCAGGATCTTCAAGGATTTTAGGATACTTATAAAGGATGGGCGCATAACTTTCTTTGCGTTCAATTTCAGATTTTGGAAGAAGGGCTCCGTCTGCCCAGTAAAGTGATGCTATGCGGTTTTTACCATTACTGTCAGGAATAGTAAGCGTTATGACCCAGTCATTCACGGAACTGTCATAGCTGCGCGAAAAGGTAATGTCAGGATATGCAAGCTGAAAATACCGAAGGTTACCGATTCCACGAGGAAGGATTTCTTCGGCAACAGCGGAAAAGCACAGCTGCAGCACTAATGATGTAAATAACGAGAAGCATTTGCTCCAGCTGTGCTTCAAAAGCTACCTCTTTAATTTTACATAAACATACCAGTAACCAAGGCCAACCATTAAGGCGCCGCCAGCAATGTTGCCAAGAGTTACAGGCAGAAGGTTCTGAACAAAGAATTTAACAATGAATGCAGCAAGGCTCATGTCACCGGCAGGAATATTGTAAATGACAGAAGAAAGTATTCCTACAGGGATAAAATACATATTTGCTACGCAGTGTTCAAAACCGCAAAGTACAAACAGGAAAATCGGCAGATACATTGCAGCAATCTTACTTACAATGTCAGCAGCCGAAACTGAAGCCCAGACAGCAATGCAGACCATAAAATTACACAGGATGCCGCGAAGGAAAGACTGAACGAAAGACAGATTCACCTTTGTAACGGCAACATTAACTACGGCCTGCTTCATGCCGCCATCGAAATAGTCTAAAAGTCCTGAATATGCAACAATACTGGCAATGACAAGGCCGCCGATAAAGTTACCGAGATAGACAACAAGCCAGTTCCGGAGCATTCCCCTTACGCTTGCCCTCTTGTCCAGCACGGCCATTATTATAAGGCTGTTTCCCGTAAACAGCTCGCCGCCGCCTACAAGAATCATCATAAGCCCAATAGGAAACACTAGGGCGCCAAGAATCTTGCCAAGTGCAGCCGGCTGAACTCCATAGGAAGCGATAGAACTTCCCAGGCCGCCCATAGCAATATAAAGTCCGCCAAATACAGCAAGCATAAGCATCCGCCATACAGGAAGCTTTGACTTACTTGCACCAATATCAACATATAACTTTGCAATTTCAGCTGGTGAATTCATAATCCCTCATTATATATTATCAGCTTCAATATTTCAACTTATTTTTAACGGAGCTTTCGGTAAATATATCAGCTGCCTTGCATCGTGGCCAGCATTGTAGTATGACTTAATTACTTCGCTTACAACAAAATCCTCAAAAAGTCCTCCCGACATAGCGCCGTTCATTGCAACCCGGCAGGAACTCCAGCCAACAAGATAGCAAACAAGACCTGTATCCATAAAATATTTAAAATATTCAGGAGACAAAATAAAAATTATTCATATATTAAAGAAATGACTACTTCATAAGGATATGATATAATAAATGTCAGGTTTCACAATGGCTAAAAAACAGGATGCAATAAAATGAGGATGTGGAAAATTATAGCATCAAGTCTTATTACTAATATCAGGCATTTTACTGGCTGTATATTTACTTCACATTACCATTCCAATAATGAAAAAAGATGAAAAAGAAGATAAGGAAACACCATCAATACAACTCTGTTGCATAATGGCAGATTCTTCATTAGTTGTAACAATTCTTCTTTTAATTTTATTCAGCATAATGATGTTTTTAGGCGGTTCTGCCTAAAAACATCAAAGGCGTTGGAGCAAATCTAACGCCTTTTTATGCCTTATCATGGTTACCAAATGTATTATAGACAACATTCTACAGATTGTATGAAACACAAGAATCAGATTGTATCTAAAATCCTAGTGAGATTGAACAGTTCATAGAGCGGCAAATTTAAAAGCCCATCGTCAAGCTTTATGTCACGGAGTGATGTTCGTACGGAAACTTTAGGGGTATATTTATTACGGAAAACTTTCAAACTTTGAGCATGAACATTTAATCCAGCTTTTGCTTCAAGTGGGACAATCATATTTTTGTGCGAAAAAATGAAATCGACTTCACTTGTGGAACCTTCTGACCAGTAATAAATGCTATGGGCTATTTTCTGCACGCTAAGTTCCTGCAGCACAAACTGTTCTGTAAGGCTTCCATTGAATTCCGCAAAAATCCGTTCATTATCAATTATGATTGCAGGGTCTATTTCGCACATTGTCCTAAGCAAGCCTACATCGAGATGGTAAATTTTAAATGCCTTTAAATCTTCATAAGCTTTAAGAGGCAGCCTTCCTCCACTCACAAGTGAAATTTTTCTTATAATACCTGAATCCCTCAGCCATAAAAGTGCATCTTCGTATTCACGGGCGCGAGCACCTTCCTTAGCAACTCCATAGATAAACTTTTTATTCTCTTTGGCAAGCTGGCTCGGAATTGAATCCCACACATGATGAATTTTCGGAACTAGACTTTTAGGAGCATGCTTTGAAAAATCATTTCTATAAGATTCTAAGATTTCACTCTGAACTTCTCCAACTGCATTAAAGTCTCTATTATCAATCCAGTGCTGAACAGCTCGTGGCATTCCTCCAACAATAAAATAGTTTTTCAGATAGTCACTAAGCCTGTCTTTTAGAAACTCTGGCTGACTTTCCATAAAGTTTTTTTCCAATGTTTGTAAAAGCATATCCTCATTGTTTGCAAGTAGGAATTCTTTAAAAGAAAGCGGTTCTATCTTTAAAAACTCAACCTTCCCGACTGGAAATGACGTTCCCTCATGCAGTGTTACCCCCAAAAGAGAACCTGCACAGCAAATTGCAATCTCCCTTGCATTCTCTGCAAAGTATTTTAGTGATGTCAGTGCATTCGGACATTCTTGAACTTCGTCAAAGATTATCAAAGTTTTCTGGCTTTCAATTTTCTTACCATGAAAACTTGAAAGATATTCGATTATCCTTTGAGTTGAAAGTTGTCCCTCAAATATGCCTCTAAGATTTTTGGATTCCTCAAAGTTTATATAGCAGATATCTTCAAAACACGTTTTACCAAATTCTTTTAAAAGCCAAGTCTTTCCAACCTGTCTTGCTCCCAAAAGAATAAGAGGAAGCCTGTCGTTTTTATCCTTCCAAGCTTTAAGTTCTTGCAATGCAATTCTATACATAATTCAATTTTATCACAAAAATCGAACCTTGAATACAAAATTTTCACACATTTTCCTAACCATGAAAGAGTAACCTTAATTTTAATTAAGCTGCTTCTCTAAAGCCCCAATAACTTCATCTATATTCTGTGCGTTCACCTTCATGCCAAAAAGGCCATCTCCTGCATCACGACGAATTTGCTCACGAACTTCGTCCGTTCCAAAAAGATATTTTTCTATTATTAAACCAAGGGCAGGTCGATAATGAGAACTTTCATAATAATAGGATGGATTTGTAGTATAATTATTCAAAGATGAAAAATTATAAAACTCACATCTATGAGCAACTTTCCTAAGAAAATCAAAATAGCCAGCATCAACACAGCTACAATATGTCGTCTTATACATAGGATTTGTAATAAGAATAAGCCTTATATCGTTTTCTCTACATAACTCACAAAATGCTTCTATATCCTTATAAGAATCTTTAAGATTATAATAAATAACACCACACTCATATCGTTTCATGTCAGGATTTTCTGTTAGTGAAAAATCATTACTACAGCCACCATATTCATAAAATAGATTTTTGTCAGACTTATGTAAATCAAAATCATATTCATCAATTTGTTTTATAATACTCGGATCAACACATGTCATAAGATACGGCTTGAAAAAATCTATTTTTTTATTTTCATAGACTTGATAAGGCATCCTAAGCAAATCCTTTTTATGATCATCAACAGAAGTATACATTGCAATCCCATCAAAAGTAAGAATGACCATTTTTACTTTCACGCCATTTCTCAAGAAACTCTTTAGTGTCATAAGATTCTCTGCTGGAATCCCCATAGAGTACGTCATATTATACCAAGACAAATTGATTCCATTTACTTCAACTGGTAATTCAATCAGAGGAATATTTCCCACTCTCGAAGAGCCAAAAAGAAACGCATTAAATCTCTTCGGATTATGGATTATGTATTGAGTCTTAACAAAATTCTTGTTCGGTTCAGCAGAAGTGAACCTTATATTTTTCCAGTGAAAAACATTAAAAGTATCATACTTGTAAGCCTTACGAATTTGTATAATAAAATCTCTGTTTTTTATATAAATCACACAGAATGCAATTATGAATATAACAAATACTTTTATCGCAAAAATAAACCGTTTCATCATAAATCCTTAAAAATTCTGATAAATGAAATTCGTAGAATAAGATTTTTGTTCCTCAAATATGATTTTTAGAGGAACTACTTCGAGCAGAACAACTATGAAAACAATATATATTCCCCATCGGACAACAGAATTCTTTGTTCTAAGAATTTCAAGACCATTTTTTTTGATAGTCATAAATTCAATACAACACAAAAAAACAAGTAAAATGAAAATTCTTACCATACCTTTAATTGCACCACCAGCCGCAACAAGCATAGAGAACATTACATGAAGAGCCTGTTTTATGCCGTCATTCCCACACATCTGAATAAAGGGATTTATCTCAAACGGTACATGCATAATCTTTCTAACTATTACAAGAGCAGTCTGTAAATTGTCAGCTCTAAAGAAAATCCATGCAAAAGTCACAAGGCAAAAGGTAATAAAAATCCTAAATACACGAGGAAGACTTACTTTTTCCCAAAACCTTTTAGTAACCCTTCCAATGCATATATACACGCCATGCAAAAGTCCCCATACGACAAAATTCCATGTAGAGCCATGCCATATTCCGCTTACAAGAAATGTAACAAGAAGATTTAGATAAATACGAGGAAGAGCCACTCGGCTACCTCCGAGAGGAATATAAACATAATCTCGCAGCCATGAGCTTAATGATATGTGCCATCTTCTCCAGAACTCGCCTACGGACTTTGAGAAATACGGATGATCAAAGTTCTTTCCCACATCAATGCCTAAGTATCTGGCTATGCCAGTCGCCATATCAGTATATCCGGAAAAATCACAGTAAATCTGAAATGAATAAAGAATAGTTGCAAATAATAGTGCAAGGCCATACTGTTCTGTCACACCGCCATAAACATAATTAACATAAGGAGCAATCCTGTCTGCAATGAACAGCTTCTTAAACATTCCCCAAGCAAACAGCTTCATACCATCTGTTGCATCATCATATTCAAATTTATGAAGTTCCTTAAACTGTGGAATAAGTTTTCCAGCCCTCTGAATAGGTCCACTGGAGATTACAGGAAAGAAGCTTATGAAAAGGGCTACGTCAAGAATATTTTTCTCAGTCTCAATCTTTCCTGTATAGGAATCCGCAATATAGCTTAAGCTTTGGAAGGTAATGAACGACAGTCCTAATGGAAAAATCCATTCAGAGTTTCCATACTTAAAGAACAAAAGCGGAGCAAGATCAAGTAAAATAAACAGAACAAAACAATAAATTTTCTTTGCCAGTAATCCAGCAAAATAAGAGATAAGAATTATATATAGAAGAAATGGTAAAAATTTTATATTTGCAAATGAATAAAAAACCAGACTTCCTATAAAAAACAGACACCTCTGTAACACAAGAGCGTTTTGTTTTAATTTGGTTACAAAATGATACACAATTACCAATATCAAAAAGAATATTGCAAATGTAATAGATATAAACGGCATAACAGTGCTCCTAATATTTATTTTTACTATCAAAAACACTATATCAAAACACTACTAAAAACACAATAACTTTATAGTAAAACAATATCAAAATTGATAGCATGGAAAACACGCCTACACCTTTAGAAAAAACAGTCATAGACAACATCAGAAGAATAAGGCAGGAAAAGAAAATATCTCAACTCAGACTTTCCATTTTCTGTGGTACGTCAGCCAGTTATATAGGTCTTATGGAGACATATAAAAACATTCCAAAGCTTTCAACTATAGAAAGAATTGCAGAAGCCCTTAATGTTCCAGTTCTTGAGTTATTTACGCCTGTTTCAGAAATAAATAAAAATATACCAGAAGAAGAAAAAAAAGATAATGAACAGAATGAACAACTTGCAAAACGACAGAAACTGCGAGAACAGCTAAAATCTGAAATAATGAATAGCATTGAATGCAATCTAGATAACATTCTACAAATTATATAAAACACAATCATTTGCATTAAAATTTTCAGGAGACATACTTCTGCCTAAAATCAACCTATTCAGACCATAAAAACACAAAAGGCGTTAGAGCAAACCTAACGCCTTTTTATGCCTTACCTGTGATGTCCTCCGCCTCCGTGAGAGCCTCCGGATGAATGGCCTCCACGGCCTCCGGAACTGGAAGATGAAGGAGGATTATATCGCTTTGTGGTATATTCCCTTATGAAATTATCTGAAATATCTGTAAGGCTGCTCCTTTCCTGAGATACATATGCAGCGGAATCTATGGAATCTGTAAAGCGGTACTTTTTCCTTATGGAAGAATTAACGCAGGCCGCTACAATGCATCCAAAGATAAGGCCGGCAATGATTAGGTAAAACTTATGCTCAGGAGGCCTGCTGTCCGTAACGTAAAGGGTTCCGTTATTTATGAATACGTACCTTCCGGTTGAATGGCTCCTGTAGCAATATGTCGTATCTTTATTTTCAGAAGCGTAATGCTCAAGTGCATCCAGGAAAGCAAAGATGCCTTCCTTTATATTCTCCCTGTACGGCTCATAGCCATTCAGGGAAACGTCAGAAGAAGACGGCAGGTAATTGTCCAGCCTATAAAAGATATTGTCTATTTCTTCCTGATAGTAAGGCACGGCCTTTCCGCTTGTAGATATATAATCGTAAGCGGGAGACTCTCCTGTCATGTCAAGGAAATAGAAAACGCCATCAGTATCTATGCCGCAAATTTCATCATAAACTTCGTCAGAAAGGCTCTCTGTGTCATAGTCATCCAAAGGAGTCCTTCTTACATATATGAGGATGTTCATCTGGAGCTTTTGCGCCATTTCCCTTACAGCGTCAATAATTTCCTGAGTATCTTCCTCTGAAAAGAAAGGCTCTTCACATTGCTCTTCTTCAAAAAAGCTATTGCTTAAGTCGCCGTCAAAGCCATTGGCATAATTATGCACGTTAAACTGAATTTTAGAAAATTCCCATGCAATAAATATTGCAATGACAAAAACAATAAAGCTGAGCAGGCACCCCAGCCCCTTCTTTTTCTTATGCTCACTCAAAACATACCTCCAAGAAGCAGGGCTCCAATAGCATACACGGCAACAGTGCAGGCAGCAGCAATTCCCCAGGTAAAGAGGCGGAGCTTTCCTTCTGCAATAGGAGGCGTTCCGGCAATCTTTCCTGTCTGTCCGTTCAGGACGAATTCATAGATTTCATCCTTATACTTATAGCTCATGAACCAGACCGGCATCATTGCATACCTTACGCAGCTGCTGGCTATGTTGTATTCTTCAGTACTGACATCAAGAGCTGAATACTGAGTGAGGGAATTTCCAAGGATTTTCTTGCAGGTATTAATAAGACGCTCTTTTATGCGGGGAAGCACGGCTTCCTTATCAACGTCAAACTTTTCTGCGTAAAAGCCGCTCAGATACGACATGGAAAAATCCTGAAGCTCACTATAGTCAAAAGGCTCTATCGCTTCCATAATCTTATCGTCGATGCGCTCTGAGCCGTCTGCCGGGATTCCGTCAACCTCTACGTTTCCAGAACGCCTTACATTATATTCCTTTGTCTGAGTGTAGTCATAGTTGCCGCTTGTCCAGCGATGGACTTCTTTTCCCAAGGCCTCATAGTCAATGGCAACATTACAGTCTGCTATCCAGAAGGGTACATAAAGCCCCGTAATCTTTTCAAGCTGCTGTTCCGTCTTAAAGTCTTTAGGCACGAAAGGCTTAAAGCACCAGTCCCTGAATTTCTTTACGGCATCTTCACGGCTTATTTTAAAGCCTATGATTTTCTTAGGCCGGTACTTTCCTGTCATCTTGCCAGAAAGTATTACAGGGTTATGGCAGTAATAGCAGAACAGGGCCGTCTGCTGGTCTGTTGCCATAATCTCTGCGCCGCAGCTTGAGCAGTGGTACAGCTTCGTGCTTTCGGCAAATTCGCTGCCTTCTGCAGAATCTTCCTCCTGAGAATCCGCCTCCTGAGAGGAAGGGCCATTCTGCCCTGAATCTGTGCCGCCAAGGGCAGACTCGTTCTTTGCAAACAGTTTCTTTATTTCTTCTACTGTAAATGCCCCGCCGCAGTATTCGCAGGTAAGCTTCTGCAATGTCGGATTGAACTTTAAGTCCGCACTGCAGTTGGGGCACTTGTATTCTACAATATCCACAGACTTTCTCCTTAAAAGGACATTAGTTTCCTACAATGTCGCCTGTATCAAACGGATCGCCGCATTCAGGGCAGAACTTTGGAGGATTGTGAGGGTCCTCAGGCTCCCATCCGCACTTGTCGCATTTATACAAAGGAGCGCCGGCAGGCTTTGGCTTTCCGCATTCAGAGCAGAACTTGCCTTTGTTTACGGCACCGCAGCTGCAAGTCCAGCCCGCTGCACTGCCAGAAGAAGGCTTAGGGCTTCCGCACTCAGGGCAGAACTTGCCGGTTGCATCTGCACCGCACTTTGAGCACTTCCAGCCGGAAGCGGCAGCGCCAGAAGCACCTGCAGCTGCCTGCGCCTGCTGCTGCTGCGCTCCCATTGCAAACAGGTTCTGGGCGCTATTCATGCCGCCTGCCTGCCCTGCCATTCCCATGCCCATAAATCCAGTCATGGCGCCTGACGTATTGCTTGCGGCATTCTCCATGGCCGTTGCCTGAGCGCCTACAAGGCGGGCTGCTGCAAGGGTAGGATCGGTATATGCAGCCATTTCCTGCATCTGCTTTATTTTCTTTTCGTCATCTTCATCTGCCTTGAGCGATGATATTCCGAATGAGACTATTTCAAGTCCGCGGAGCTTTCTCCATTTGCCAGAAAGTTCCTGGTTAAGGTAGCCTGCAAGCTCTTCTGCATGACCCGGCACTGCCGAATAGCGTATGCCTTTTTCTGAAAGGCGTGCAAATGCAGGCTGCAAGGCTGTGAGCAGCTCTGTGCGAAGCTGGCTTTCAAGGGAACTGACATCGTACCTTTCAGTTACGTTTCCGCAGACATTTGTATAAAAAAGAATAGGATCGGCAACGTGGAAGCTGTATTCTCCAAAGCATTTAAGACCAATGTCCATGTCAAGGCGGGCCCTCTGGTCAACTACGCGGAACGGAACGGGAGCTGCAGTTCCATACTTATTGCCAACAAGTTCCTTTGTGTTTACGTAATATACCCGCTGGTCTTTAGGAGGCTCTCCTCCAAACGTAAAGCGGCGGCCTATTTCCTTAAAGGTATCAAGAATGCCTGCACCTAGGCTTCCTGCAAATATAGAAGGTTCTGTAGAAGAATCGTATACAAATTCTCCAGGCTCTGCGCAAAGTTCTGCAACTTTTCCATTATCTACTATTATCATGCACTGGCCGTCTGCAACTGCTACTACAGAGCCTTTCGTAATTACGTTGTCGGTTCCTTTTGTATTTGCAGAACGCTTTCCGGTTTTCTTCTGACCTTTTACAACAAGCGTTCCTGCATCAATTGCGTCGCAGTAAAAGAATTCTTTCCACTGGTCTGCAAGGCTGCCGCCAATAGCCCCTCCAATAGCTGAAATTGCACCTATTCCAGAAACGCTGCCTGCAGCTTTCGCTGCCAATGCCATAAGTCCCATCCTTAATCCTCCGTTATCAGAAATATTTCTGTATTTATCTATTATAATATATATTTTCCAATCCGCAAGATTTTTACGCTAAATAAAAAATGACGATTGAATTTAAGAAACCGCTATGTTATAAATAAACGCTATGTTATAAATAAAATAGAGTATTTATAATTTATCTATAGGAAAGAGGATAAATAATTTGCAAAAAACAATTGTCTTTGATTTTGACGGAACTTTGGCCGACACGCTTTCTTTAGGAATAAATATTCTTAATTCATATTCCTCAAAATTTGGCTACAATAAAATTTCTCTAGAACAGAATAAAAATGTTTCTGCACATGAACTAATCTCGATGGCCGGAATAAAACTATGGAAGCTGCCGTTTTTAGTCAGAAGAATGAGAAAGGATTTAAATGAAAATATTTTTCAAATACAGATTTTTAACGGCATTCCTGATTTACTTGAAAGTCTAAAGTCTTCGGGTTTTAAAATGGGCATTCTTTCTTCAAACTCAAAAAAA
>JAILPY010000094.1 GCA_024699235.1 Treponema sp.
AACTGCAACGTCAAGCGGGGACATTACAAACATAATACAGCAGCAGACGGTTGCTTCTGAGCAGATACTCATAACGCTCAAGCAGATTGCAGCCGGCGTTGAAAACTTTACACAGGCAACTGAGAATATTTCTGGTTCTTCAAACAAATTAAAAACACTGGCAGAAAAGCTAAATAACGAGTAGAATTGAAGAGAGTCCAAAATAAAGAGGAGATAAGAGCTTGAACGAAGAAATCATTAACAATATTGCTTCTAATCAAAAGCAGGAAGAAGAAAAGGCTGAAGAAAAAAATAAGATTACATGGCTTATTTTTTCTATAAATGATAAAAAATATGCCATAAAATCTTCAGAAGTACATGAAATCATTCGAGATTTAACAGTATATAAACTCCCCTTTCTGCCTTCATACATAGAAGGAGTCATAAACAGACGAGGAGACCCCTTTACAGTAATAAATCCACTTTCAATTATTGACAGTATGGAAACACCGCCTCCAGATTCTTCTTTATTTCTTATTTTAAAAAGATCTGATGATCAGCTTTCACTGCATATCTCTGATATTCTATCTTTTTATGATATAGAAGAGAGTGACGTTCATTTGATTCCTAATGGTGATAAAGAAGAACTGTATTTAGGAACAATTGATTACAATAAGGAAGAAATTCCTGCATTAAATTCAGATGCATTTGAATTAATTTTAAGGAAAGATTTTGGAAATGCATAATCAATTCACCTGTATTTCTTATGATATGATTGATTTTCTCATACCTAGTAAATATATAGTTTCTGGGATTTTTTTAAATATACCTACAGATACAAAAACTATTATATTTAACAGGGAAACTTTGCCTCATATATATATAGGAACTCTTCTTGAAAAAGAATTTCAATGCAAATCAAAGTCAGATGCATCTGTTGTTCTTGTAATGAATAAAAATGATTTTTCAAAAGAAATATGCAAGACTATTGTAAACTATACGGATACCGCATTTCCGGCAACAGGAAATCTTGCACTTTCTGTAAATGGAAATATTTCCAGCAAAGAATTTTCTTTGGAGACTTTTCACCTTATGCCTGAGGGAATAAGAGAACGCCTTAGTTCATATGGAATAGATGCAATTATTTTTCCGGATAGAATACGAAAGCAAATACTTATATCCCCTGACCTGCTGCTAAAAAAATTCTTTACAGGAGGTTTTGAATGAATATTATAATTGTTGATGACTCGGCTATAATAAGAGCAATACTGGAACAGAATCTTTCTAAAGAAAATGATTTTACAATTGTAGATTCCGTATCTACAGGAAGGAAAGCTATTGATAGTGCCAAAAAAAATGAACCTGATGTCATTTTAAGTGATATAGATATGCCGGAAATGAACGGCTTGGAATCTACAAAAATTATTTCTTCAAAATTAAAAGTTCCTGTCATAATACTTTCAGAAAACGAAAAAGACATATCAAAAGCAAAAAGTGCTGGTGCAGTAGATTTTATACTCAAACCAAGCCTTGATTCATATAAAGAAAACTTCTTTAACACTCTTAATGAAAAAATACGCAAGGCATATTCTGTAAAAAATCAAAAACACAGCTTAAATAAAAAACTTCATATAAACCAGAGCAAAGATTTAAATTCTTTACAAAACCAGACAGGAAATGAATTTAAAATTCTATGCATAGGAGCCTCTACAGGAGGTCCAACAGCAGTTGCGGATGTACTTTCTCATCTTGGCAATAACTTTCCTTTGCCAATAATTTACAGTCAGCATATAGAAGTTGGTGCAGATGGTAAAATGGCTGAATGGTTTAATCAGACATGTAAAAACCTAGAAGTGAGACTTGCACATAATGGAGAAGAGGCTATTCCAGGAAGAGTCTATATGGCACCAGCTGATACTCACCTTGTAATAGACTTTGTAAAGTCAAACGGACATCCTGTTTTAAAAATATCACATGATCCTCCTTGGAGATTTTTGAGACCTTCAGTAAACATAATGTTTAACAGTGCCTCCTTCTTCTATAAGAAAAACTGCCTGGGAGTTTTATTGACAGGAATGGGACGAGATGGAGCCGAAGGATGCGTAAATATTATAAATGCTGGCGGACAAACAATTGTAGAAGATGAGTCTACATGTGCTGTATTCGGCATGCCTAAAGCTGCTATAGAAGAAGGCGGAGCTTCTGAAATTCTGCCAAGGAATGAAATTCCTGCAAGGATTTTAAAGCTTATAGGAAAAAATTAGCATATGACAATAACACCTCTAGAGCTTAACAGTATTATAGAACTCGTTACAAGAAAGACAGGTATCTTGCCTAGAGAAAGTCATAAGATGGGAATAAAAAATTATGTCGAAAAGTATCTTGAACAGAATGCCTTTACCTTTTCTTCATATTATTCTCTTATCTCAACTTCTGACTTAGAGTTTTCTGCATTAATTAATGAGTCTACTGTAAATGAAACCTACTTTTTCAGAGAGGAAAAACATTTTCTTTTGCTAAAAAATAAAGTTTTTCCTGATTGGATTATGAAAAACGGAGCAAAACCTATAAGAATATGGAGTGCAGCATGTTCATACGGAGAAGAACCCTATTCACTTGCTTTATTGACTGAATTATGTAAGATAAATGCAGAAATATATGCAAGCGATATAAATACAAGAGCTCTTAGGAACTGTAAGAATGGAAAATTCAGAAGTGCTTCAAAACGAATGGGAGATGGAGAAATTTTTCATCCTTTGTTTACAGGATACCAGCAAAGCGATGGTTATTATATATTTCCAGAAGAAATACGGAAAAAAATAAATATTTTACAGCTTAATCTAGCAGAACTGGATAAAGAGATACTTATGGTACCGAAAAGGATAAATATCATATTTATAAGAAATGTATTCATTTATTTTAGCTTAGAACTACGCGCTAAAATACTTAAATTTATTACAGATACATGCCTGGAACCTGGCGGATATATATTCGTATCTATGAATGAAATAGCGCAGATTGATTCGACTATAATGCCGTCAAATCTGGAAAAAATAGCAGAAAACAATATATTTTGTTTTCATAAAAAGAATTAGGAGATCTTTATGGCTCATATTTCAGACGATATTACAGAAAGTTTCATATCTGAAAGTACAGACCTTCTGGATTCCATCAGAAAGGATGTCGTCAATCTCAAGGCAACACCAGATGATAAAGAAATCCTTGCACGCCTGCTTCGGGACATACACACAATAAAAGGAAATTCTCGAATGCTAGGTTATAATGCAATCGAAAAGCTTTCCCATGCAATAGAAGATGTATATAAAAGCGTAAAAGACGAAACAATAAAAAATTCTGACAGACTTGTCCAAGTTGTATTCTACACTTGTGATAAAATAAAGGAATGTCTTGATAATATTCAAAATAAAGGAAATGATTCATTAAACATAGACTTATACATAGTTTACTGTGACAAACTTGCAGCAGGCGAATTAATTGATACGGCACAGTTAGCGCAAGAAGTTCAAAAAGAAAAGATGGATTCAGCCTTACAATCACAGGCACAAGAAGAAGAAAACGGAAATCTTTCAGAACTTCAATCAATAAGAATCAAGTTAGATAGAATTAATGAAATAATTTCTTCATTTGATAACATGATTATCAGAGAGTTTAGGCTTAAGCATCAGTTAGATAATCTAAGACAAATTGAAGAAAACACAGGAAATCACGATATATCAAGAATACGCAAACAGCTTGAGACTGATATTATAGCTCTTGAAACATCTATATTTAGCGTACAGCAAAGCGTATTTGACTTAAGAATGCTTCCGATTCTTATGGCTATACGGCCTT
>JAILPY010000099.1 GCA_024699235.1 Treponema sp.
GTTTCCGAACAGCCCGGCATCCAACACAATGATTAATGTTGTGAGCCATGTGGGAAACCTTGAGACATTTGCAAACCGTCTTGAACAGAACAGCCATTCCTCACAGCTCGAATTCTTCACGCCTCCGGAAGGAACATCAAAAAACCTCAGCGAGCGCGTTAAATATTCGACAGACAATACAGAAACCACAATTCATCTTGATAACATTGACCTTTTCACAAAGGCAAACAAGCCTCTCAAGAAAATCCTGACTTACACCCTGGTAAAGCTCAGTAAGGAAAACGTTACTGAAAGCCTGGACCGCGACATAAGCATCAGATTCCCTCTTGAGGACTTCGTAGACCTCGGCTGTTACAAGACATTAAGGACTGCCCGACAGGCATTCAACCAGGCAAAGAATCCTCTCACAAGCATCAAGATTGATGGTGTTGTCCGCGACAAGAAGGACATGAGGCAGATTACCGAAAGCGGAATTGAAGTCCTCTTTACCGGTGCCCACATCAAAAACGGAATCGTTGAAATCTACCTGAACAAGCGAATCAACTGGGATTTGTTTGCTCTCCAGTATTTCTCAATCCTTCCTAAAAGCTATTTTTCACTTTCAGATAATGCGGCTGATACACTGCTTAATATCTTCATGCTCGCAAGAAAGCGCCTTAACGACATCGGAAGGAACAAGTTTTTCACCATCAGCTTCAGGACTCTGCAGCAGATCCTTGAGCTTCCGGATGAATCTTCGACAAAGAACCCGGGCCGCGACATAAAGGAGCCGATTCTGAATGCCCTGAACGAAGTTTCAAAGATTGAGGACGGGGATATCGTAATCGAGCCGTTTTTCAACACAAACGGAAACATCATTGAGTTCCTAGAGCAGGGATACGCAAAGATTCACCTGCATAACGAGTATCTTGAATACTTTGATGACCTTGCAAAAACAAAGAAAAACAAGATTGAGAACACGATGAAAAAACGGGAGGAAATCGCAGACAGGGCTAAGGTCAAAGCCATGACAAACAAGCTCGAAAAACAGAAAAAGTCCAAGAAAACTTCTTCGGAAGAAGAATAGCAAAAGAACTTTTTTACGTGGATATCTTCTATTAGTGCACCGAAAAAAGTCATATTCAGCGTGGGAATTTTACAGATTTACCGCCTGAAAATGACTTTTCTGGTCAGAATTTTAATCTTTTTCTATATATAGCGCAAAAAAGTCATATTTTACGTGGGAGAATATGACGAAATCTCTATCAAAACCTATCTCATAACCGTTCTATTTTCTTGTAGTATATAAAGTTATACATTTTTATCATTTTTCAAAAAAGTCATATTTTACGTGGGAAAAATCCTTAAAAAACAGCAAAAACGAGCGTTTTAACGGCAGCCTTGTTTCTACATGAAAAAACATCAGCTTTCCTCATCTGAAAAAGTCATATTTTACGTGGGAGAAAGGTTAAAATCATCCGAATTTTTGGCAAATTCACGGGATTTTTCGTTAAAAAAACTGGATTTTTTGGAAAAACGGGCGTTTTTTGAGGCAATTTTTCAGACGAATTTTAATTTTTAGGCAAAAATTGCCCTAAAACCGGGTAAAATTCAGCTCGAAATTTGTAATATTTTGCGTGGGAAAAACAGGCCTAAAGTCATAATGGACGTGGAAGAAGGTATATTTAACGTGGAATTTGGATTATTTTGCGTGGAATTTGTCATATTTTACGTGGATTTAAACATTCTCTAAATCTTTATAATTAATGCATTTAACACGCTTTTTAAATTCCTAAGAGCTTATATATAGCTTTTAAAGAGCTATATTGAATTCAGAGGGTGACGTATTGCAAATACGTCTAACCCGATTTATCTTAGACTTAAAGAAAAATTAGTTCAAATGGATACAGGGTGGGGACCAGATGAATCCAGAAGAAGCTAAAGAAAGTGCCAAGAGTCATCTCCTGGACTATCTTAATGCTAAAGGTATCAACACTTCGACAAATTTCTCATGTCTAAATCCGTCTCATGATGACAGACACCCAAGCATGTCTTTTGATTCCAGAAGGAATCGTTGTCATTGCTTTTCGTGCGGTGTGGATTACGACATTTTTGATGTGGTTGGCTTAGAAACAGGACTTACAGGAAAAGAACTGTTTGATCATGTTTACAGGCTTTATAACATCAGTGTTGATTACTCAGATTTTAATAAAAATCAAAACACTTCAAAATCCATTCCTCACCCAGAATCAAAAACTAAAATTGACATAAACAAAAAGTCTCAGAATGAGAACCGTGAACCACTTACTGAGTTTTTCGAAAAGTGCCATGCAGCTGTTGAAAAAACTGATTACTGGAAAAAACGCGGTCTTTCTAAAGCAATTGTTGATGCATACAACCT
>JAILPY010000162.1 GCA_024699235.1 Treponema sp.
CCCAGAAGCAAAAATACTTTGGACCTGGGGCATGATGTCTATAGATAAAGCTCCTGCTCTAATACAGCAAGGCATTGAGAAATATAAAGCTGACACAAATGACAATAAAGTTTACACAATTGTTTTAGATTCCATGGAAAGTCTTGAACATACAGATGAAGATAAAGGCAGCCGTAACCATCCAGGTCCTGCAACGCATAAAGCCGCAGCTGAAAAGATTGCAGACTTTATAAAACAAATTATGTAACATAAAAAAGGCCATCCGTTAAATAACGGATGGTCTTTTTTACTACAGTTTTCGGCAATTAAAACACGTGAAGCTCTCGGTTTTTATGTTTTACAAAATAACCGTTAAGCTTTTTAACCGCATCTTCGATTGGAAACGGTGCTTCTATGCAGTTTACGTTATTTTCCTGCAAAAATCTGTGCGGTCTGTTTCCAATTTTTGCAACAAGAAAATACTGACAGTCTTTTACAGTTTGTGTAATTCTGTCCGTAAAACCTTTTCCGCAGGAACAGCCTGATTCTTCACACTCAGTTCCAGCAGCCTTTGGAAAAGGAACATCCCTCTTACAGTCAAACGAAAAGCTACCGTCATTTTCGTTCACATCAAAAACAAGAAGCGAAGTTATCTCCCCAAAATGCTGGTCTATGTTTATTCCATCAGAACTCGCAATTGCAATTTTATATGACATAATTCCATCTTAGCTATAAGGTCTGTACATTCTTGGAAATATTTCCGCGATGGAAAATGCCAGAATACATTTCCTCAGTAAGCTTAAGTCCTCCCTTATATCCTACATAGGTCTTATTAAGAATAACATCATTTATTATTGGCATACTGACATGAAAGAGCATATTGTTATTTTTTTCCGTAACAAGTTTTTCCCACGAACTTCCAAAAACAACAGCCCTTTTTGAATTCCCAATAAGTTCAGTAAGTTTTTGCTGAATCTTTCCTCCATCTGCCTCAAAATAAAGTACATTGCTTACATCTTCACCTATATTCCTTGCATACTCACGAATTTGATTCTTAAGAACCTCCGTCGGCGGATCATCATCAATGAATACACCTTTAGGCACAAGTCCAAGTTCATTTACCAGATAATCTGTAATTCCAAGTGCATATTCCGAATCAGCTACAACATACAGTTCATTTGGCAAGTTACTACGATAGTCAGACATAAAATCTGCAAGTCCTACAATGTACTCATAGAACCTGTCTTCTTCCTGCCGTATTACAGAGGCAACCTTTGCAAAATCCAGACCAGCAAAAGCTGTCAACTTTTTTAAGAACAGGCTTGTAGCCTTTCCACCCACAGGAAGATAAGGAAAATGAAAGAAGGGAGTTCCATACTTTCTCTTTAAAAGCTCAACTGTCTTTAGTCCGCACCACGGTGAAAGCAGAATGTTAAATTCTGCATTTGGAATATTCTGCCACTCAAACACTCCAAGACTTTCTGCACCGAATAAAATGTTTACATTCAGCCCTATAGCCGTAAGAATGCGCTTTATTTCTTCCAAATCTCCGCGCCAAAAAGGATCTTGATTTGGAACTACAGAGAATACATTAACAAGTCCCTTCTGAACTTTAGGAGTAACATTTCCAACGAACTGTTCTATAATGGAATTTACTATAAGCTCATGACCGTAATAGTTGTTTCCAGTAAAGCCCGATGTCTCCGCACCAACTACAGGCTTGCCTTCATCACGGAATTCATTTGCAATGGAAACAACATTGTCTCCTATTATGCCAGAAGTACAGCCAGAAAGGAGTACGAATAAATCCGCATCCAAAACCTTAAGGGCATTTTCCGTTAGTGTGCGTAATTTATTTTCACCACCAAAGACAACTTCCTTAGTGCCTGTATTGGTACTTGAAATTTGACCGCCACCGCCGTACCCCTCGCCTTGATTTCCACATCCTTCTGCAAGAACACGGAATGTTTTAGACGCACACCCAGGTCCTGCATGAACTATAGGCAATGCACGTGGAATTGCGAGAACTGTCGTCTGGGCTGCAAGTGCACATGAAAATCTAGGTTGTTCTATCAGTTTGCTCATTTTGTCACCGCCTTTTTGTCAAAATAGAATGGATCAGTCTGGCTAATCCACCATGAGCTGTAAGGGAATTTTACATGCTCTGCTATAGTCTTAAAGAATTTGTTTGACTGCAGGGCATCTATAATCCTTGCCCCCAGATTCACTACGCCATCATAACAGCTAAGTACATTCACATCATTCGCACGAATCGATGGTATTCCCAGTTTAGTACCTATGGTAGCAATACTATTATGCCTTGTAATAAGAATATCAGGCTTTAGCTGTGTAAGTATCTTGTACATTATAAACGGTTGCTTATTACAGACGGAAAAATTATTTACATCTCCTACAGACTTTATAAGCTCGTTTAGGGTATCAAGTTCTGTTGTCTTGTCATCAGTCACCTGGTCATGATGAAGTGTAGTTATTCCTACGATTTCCATTCCATAATCCTTAACCATGTTGGCAAGGTTATGTGAATACGAATCACCTGCATAGATATAGGCTTTCTTCCCTGCAAGCTGTTTCTTATACTCCTCTACAATAGGAATAATTCTTGCATGTTCTTCTTCTATGACCTTTTCTGCAAATTCCGTTCTACCTGTAACCTTTGCCAGCTCGCGCACCCACCTGTCAGTCCAGTCAATTCCATAAGGAGAAGGAGCTTTTACCTGTGGAACATCATATTTCTCTTCAAGGGCTGCAGCAACATAAGTACCTAAAGATTCACAGATATGCGTAGTACAAGCAGCCTCACTCATCTGAGCAAGCTGTTCTATCGTAGCATTAGGAACCACAAGATTTGCTCTTAAATTCAATTTTTGCAAAAATGGGGAAAAAGTATCCCGCCCTGCAAAATTGATAATGTTTACAAGGTCTTCCTGTTTTTTTTCAGGTTTGCGTACAATCTTGCGCAATACACCATGGAACACAGCATCAAAACCAGATGCCCATGTCTTTGATTTAAAGCCCTCACAGTATATAGGAACTATTGGTATTCCGAGTTCTGACTCAGCTTCATCAACAACGCTTTCAATGTCATCTCCAATTATTCCTGCCGCACAAGAAGAGTGGATGAATATTGCCTTTGGATCAAAGCGTTTAAATGCTTCATCAATAGCCTCCCTTAAAATCTTTACTCCTCCATAGACGGTAGCATCTACTCCCATATTTGTAGATATAACTTGAATTCTATGTGGAGACAGACCTCTTGCTTTCGTACTTGCATCAACTCTTTCATACTTTTCCACAGGGTCAAGACATCCTAGCGGAGCATGTACAATAATTGCGGCATCGCGAATCATATAAGATAAAGTTTCTGCACATCCCTGCGAGCAGTCACTACACTGAGAATATAAGCGGGTATCCTCTTTTACTTGACGCTTTGCAGAAGCTGCCTGCAATTCGCTTGCAGGGCCATGATACGCTATAAGAGTACCAAGCCTATTATCTCTGGTCTCAACTTCAGATTTATGAATATCAATAGCCATTTCACACCTTCCTTTTTACAAAGTTTCAGGATAATCCTGTTTAAAATTAGGGTACTGATCATTATGAGTAACAAAGTATGCCCACAAATCTTTGTAAATTTGTTCATCAGGATATTCTTCAATAACTTCACGCAATGCCTGAGCATATAGTGAAATGTCAAAGAATTCAGGTAATTCACGTTCTGTTTCGATATATCCAAGATTAATCATTGTGTCGTAATAAAGTTTTACTCCATTGTAATTAGGATCAGGACTGTAAAAACGTCGCTGATTTTTATCCAAATTGTATATAAAATCATAAAGCCATGATTCAGTCTGACCAGAAAGCTTTTCAAGAGTTTTAGTTACTCTAGCAGGCTCTGTTTTATAAATCTTGTAAGCAGAAATTACAGTTTTCATCCAAGCAAGATATGCTTCACGATTATTTTTAAAGTGCGTTCCATTTGCCATCTGTCGGCAGCAGACAAAATCATCTTCCAAATCTGTAAGAGGAAATAGATATACAAAGCCCTGCTGAATAGCAGCATCTACAAAATTGTTTGATACAATGATTACATCAGCTCCACCTTTCGCACATGCAGTTATTGTCTCAGCATCAGTTTCAAAAGATTTATACTTATAGTCAGTATCAAGAACATATTTGTATTCCCTATTCAAGACTGACTTTATAACCATTTCTCCAGTCCCACCAATCTGTCCAGCGATTGTTCTTCCTTTCCAGTTCGCAGGATCTTTTACTTCATCTGCAACTTTTTTATGAGCCAGAACGCCCTGCCCACCAGACATTGTTCCTGCAAAAAGAATAACATCTTCACCATTAGCACCAAGATTGAGATTGTATAAAATACTAAGGTATGAAGCATCAATTTTTCCAACAGCAACCGAATTTAACAAAGAACTTTTTGGCAAGCCTACAAAATTTACAGAAAGACCATATTTTTCAAATAGATGTTCTTGACCTGCTGTATCAATTATAGGATCAACACTGTTTGAGTCCGAACGCCTACCAACATTTAGAGAATATTTCGTAGCAGTTGTTTTAGGTTTTCCACTACATGCAAGAGTTGCAAAAACAACAAGAGAAATAATTAATGCAAATACAAGTTTTTTTGGATTTTTTTTCATATTAAGTACCTCCATACTCAGTTTTATTTTTAATAGTTCCATTTTATTAATCGCTTTCTTGATATGTTTACAAGAGCGTTCAATCCTGCAACTAAAAATCCCATAAAAATAATTCCAGCAATAGCTTTTGTATAGTTTCCAAAGTTCAATGAACTACGAATATAAAAACCTATTCCGTTATCAGCTCCAAGCATCTCTGCTGCAGTAAGAGTCATTATTGCAGCAGAAATCTTTATAGGAAGGTTATTTATGATTCTTGGGAGATTAAACGGAATAATAATCTTGAACAAAATTGTCATTGTTGAAAGAGAAAGAACCCTTGCTGAGTTTATGATTTTCTTTTCGACAAAAGCAGTATTATTTATAGATCCCATAAAAGTACTCCAGAATCCACTTAAAAAAATTACAAAAATAGAAGCAGACTTGAATGTCGGCATAATAAGAATTACATAAGGCGTATAAACAAGAGCTGGCACAGTTGAAATTGCTTTTGCAATAGGATATATGGCATTTGTAAGTCGCTTATTCCACCCAACAAAAGTTCCTAAAATGACCCCACAAACCAATGATGTAGAAATTCCTATTAAGAGCAGGAATAGAGAACTAAAAAAGCCCTTGATTATCTTTACACGATCATCAATAAAAACAGCAAAGACATTTTCTGGGGATGGAATAAACATAATTGGATATACATCCAGCCGTGTTACAAAAAGTTCCCAAATAAAAATAACACCAAAGACAAAGGTTGAAATGTCAAGTGTTGCACGTAGATTTTTTTTATTTCTAAGGTTGAATAAAAATAGCACCTCACTCACACAAACAACAATTATAAATGCCAGAGGAGATTTTAATCCTTCTGCACGACCAGCATATTTACTAGGAAGAGAAAAGCAAATTAAAATTGCAATAAAAAGCAGATTAGGAATGTTTATAATTTTTTCTTTCATAAGCCAACCTCTGTTTCATCTACAAAATCTGTCACCTCATTATAAAAAAGATGATTCAATTTCTGACTGAGTTTTTTGTATTCACTTGTTTCATAAACAGCCTTACCGACACGTGGGCGGGGAATATTTACATCAATGATTGAATGTATCCTAAGAGGCATCATGAACACTATTCTGTCAGCAAGCAGTATTGCTTCACTTAAATCATGCGTTACGAAAACAACAGTTTTTTTCTGTTCATCTTCGCGCCAAAGTTTAAGAAGAAGTGACTGCAAGCTTTCCCGGATTTTTGCATCCAATGCACCGAAAGGTTCATCCATCAAAAGGATTTCAGGATTACAAGCCATGGCACGTGCAATGGCAACACGCTGCTGCATTCCACCAGAAAGTTCACCTGGAAGTTTATTTTCAAAATGGTTAAGCTCGACACGGTTTAAAAAATTAGCTGCAATTTCATCTGCATTCTTCTTTGAAATTTTCTTACCGCGTTTCTTTTGAGTTTCATAAACAGCAAACGACACGTTCTGCAATGCTGTCATCCAGGGAAAAAGTGAATAATTCTGGAAAACAGCAGCCCTTTCCACTCCCGGGGAGTCAACAACCTTTCCGTTTATCCTGACCTCACCACTTGTAGCTTTATTCAAACCTTCAAGGACAGAAAGCAAAGTGCTTTTTCCACATCCGCTAGGTCCAACAATGCAGATAAATTCACCTTTCTTTATTTCAAGATTTACATCTTTCAATGCAACATCAGTTGATTTTTCAGATTCATAAGAAAGGCTTAAATTTTTAATTTCTATAACAGTTTCATCAGATTTTTCAAAATCATTAGGAATAATATATTCGCTCATAGCCACCATCCCCAGCCACTTAAGCCCAATGAAGATCCATGAAACTGAACAGGATTAGAAGAACAACAGAAAGAATAGTACCTAGACATCATTTCACAAAAAACAATAACGCGATTCTTAACATCCCCAAAAACAGAAAAATTTTCCATAACACATTCCTCCTGAATAATTAAAATAAAAGGTTCTTTTAAACCCCTCCCTCGATATTCTTAGTTATACAGAAAAATCAAAACTTTGAGAAATACTATTTTTCTATGCACAGTTATAGAAAAAAACTATATATAATTTTTTCTTATTATGAGTCATCATCAAAATGTATTGGTAATTTTTTTAAATTAAGGTATAACTATATACGGTAATTCGCCAGCCATACTTATTTTCAGGTGTTGATCCTCCTTACAATATATGCCTGAATACATCTCAATTACAAGCACTGAGTATCATGCATCCTAATTATTCAGTGCTTGCTTTTTTATGTCACTCTAAAATAAAAGCAACTTGGTAAAAAAAAGACGGTTCAATGAACCGTCGTAAAGTCTTATAATTCAAATATCAACATCCTGCAAACTCCCTGCAAATCTGTTCCAAAGCTTTTTCAAGTATGATTCTTGGCGTGGCACAGTTTATTCTCTGAAACTTTTCTCCTTCAGTTCCAAACATGTTGCCATCATCAAGCCACACTTTTGCTTTTCTCAAAACTTTTTCACAAATGTCCTTGTCTGAAAGTTCTGTAAATGACGTAAAGTCCAACCACAAAAGATATGTACCTTCAGGTTCAATTACT
>JAILPY010000117.1 GCA_024699235.1 Treponema sp.
ATTGACCGTATTGCAAAATCTGAGGAGGGCATAATGAAAGCAGAAGTCATGCTAAATGCACTGAGCGATGAACGCTGGAACTGGATAATACAGGGCAAAATTGAAGGTCAGGAACGAGACATACGAAGCGGACTTGCAAATCGTGGTCTAAAAAGAGGCATGGATGCAACTAAAATTTCAAATGCCAGAAATCTACTTGCAATGAATGTGCTTACTCACGAGCAAATTGCACAGGCTGCAGAGTTGCCGCTTGAAAAGATTGAGGAACTGGCAGCAGAACTTGCAACGGCTCAAAGCAAATAGCACTTAATACCGCAAAAACACAAAGCCCCGCAGGAAAGATTGATTTTTCTTTTCTGTGGGGTTTTTGTTTTAGATTGACGAGTAAAAAAATTGAGGGTTGTCAAACGCAAAGTTATTTAAAAGCTTTTTATCACTGTTAAAATTTCGCTCGTAAGAATGAGCTACCGAATCTCTTATATCCTGCACATCTTTCAAAAGAGCTTTATTTGAAAACTTATTCTGATTACGCAGTTTCATTTTATTCCAGTTTCTATCTATAACTTTTAAAGCTGCATAAACATCCAAATCAGACAAAGAACTAAAGGCTTTATTTCCATAAGTCTGATTCCTTTGAAGTGAGTCATATACACAATCATCAAACCAATTGCAAGAAACTTGTGATAACATCTCATTCAGGAATGCGTGCATATATGGTAAAACTGCACATAAATATTCTAACAAATCTTGTTTTCTCTAATATTTTCCATAGTTAAAACCTGTTATTTAGCGGAGGTAATTCCAAATGCTCAGCACCATAAGAAACCAATAGATATTTTTCTAAATCAACTTCATTTGTTTCTTTTTTAAGTATAAGGTTTCGATATTGAATATCAAAAGCCTTAAGATTTTCCAAAAACAATTTCAGTTCTTCAGCTGACAATTTTATAGTTAATGATTTAGTATAAAAACACGAAAAATTTTCTAACCCCAGTTTTTCATAGATATAAGTAGTTCGTATATTTGTCCTCTGAGAATTCTTTTCCGAAAACTGTGTATTAGTTTCCTGAAAATACCGTTTCTTAATTGGTTGTTCCGTTTTTCCAATATAAAGGATATCTGATTTACCTTTTAGACGAGATATAAATTCTTTATAAACAAAACAATAAGTTACATTAGAATCAGTTTGTGAATTATAATTTATAAAACTTATTCTGCTTTTAAGTTCATTAAAATTCATTCTAACCTCTCTATCGAAACAATGCCCTTACTTCTTTTATGTTTGACGACCCTCCAAAAATTGAGGATTGTCAAACTAAAATATTCGTTGTCGTCTCATATCTATTCACCGAATAAACAAACACATACACAAGCTGCTATACTTAGCAGGAATATACCAAACATCAAAAGCAGATACATCAGGTCATCTTTGAACTGCTTCTGTGTATCCACAGGTTCATCTCTGTTCTCAAATTCATCCATACATCACTCCAACCAAAGCGGTAACAATGCAGCGACAAATAAGAAGGCTACAACTAAGAAACAGAATATATAAGTTAATATACGCATTCATTCCTCCCATATTTTAATGTCCAGCACATTGACTATGTTTGACGACCCTCCAAAAATTGAGGATTGTCAAACCCAATAAATCAAAATATTGCTGTAAGCAATTATAACATTGCCTATAGATAATCGTCAATAGTTGCTAATGGCAATATTATTATAGGAAAGATGAGTGAAATAGCGGAGATTTTAGGCAATAACATAAGGAGTTTTCGCAAGAAATCAGGATGGACTCAGGAAAAGCTTGCCGAAAAAGCAGGTATATCAGTTCCATTTATGACGCAGATAGAGCTTGCCAGAAAAGCAGCTTCTCTTGAGGTTATAGAATCTATTGCCAAAGCACTTGGGGTTTCTTACGAGCAGCTATTTAAAGTTGATGTTGCTGAAAGCAAAGAATTCTCATACGCAATGCACATGTTTGAAGCAGACCTTACAGCTGCCATCGTAGGAGAAATTCACAATAAATTCGAAAACTTAAAGCTATAGACATTCTTTTTCCACAGACATAATTTCCTTGACTCAAAATACAAATCACTAAAAGCAAATGTAAAACATTCTAAATACAAAACTTGATAATGTGAATAATAGGCGTATAATAAAATTATGAAAAGAAATGTTATTTATCCAGTTATTTTTACAGAAACAAATTACAAAAATAATACTATCCTTATTTACATTCCTGATATAAACGGAATGACAGAAGGGACTGGTATTGCAGATGCTATTGCTATGGCAAAAGATTATATAGGTAATACACTTTTTAATAAAAGAGACTCTGAAATTCCAAAAGCCTCAGAAATTAATGAAATCAAACTAAACTCAAGTCCTTTTTTTGGTTTGACGACCCTCCAAAAATTGAGGATTGTCAAACTACATCTAAAAAATTTTCCATATCAGCTATTTTATTGTAAAAATTAATACTTTTTGCAATTAGTTGATTCTTTTGATAACAGTTATTGTATTATCCCAATACAGCATTGCTAAAATTCTCAATCACCTCATCTACAAGTTTCTTATTACGAATCGTTTTTATCCATTCAGCAGGAATCTCTCCGTAATAAAGCCCTGCTATACTTCCTGCAACACAAGCTACTGTGTCGGTATCATTACCAAGATTTACGGCTTTCAAAACACAATCTCGATAATTGTCAGTATTCAAAAAGCTCCATAATGCAGCTTCCAGAGTATCTACGACATAACCAGAACTGAGAATTTGTTCTTCAGGAATATCCTTGAAATCCAAATGAAACATACGTTCATATTTTGCACGAGAAGTTTCATATTCCGAATGATTTTTGATATATGCATCAATTTTTGGAAGTCCGTATTCCTGAAGAGATTCTTTCTTAGTCCCCTTAAGAATTTCTATCATCAAGGAACAGTAAATATCACAACCAATAAGAGAAATAGCATGGCCATGTGTAAGGCGGGATACGTTATGAATCAAGGAAAATGATTCTTCTTTGTCCATCGCATTCTCTTTAAATTTTTGGAACAAATACAACGGAAGTGGAGCAATTCGCATAAGAGAACCATTACCATTGTCACGTTCTGATTTTAGTCCGCATTCTAAGGGAGAAATGCCGTTTAAATAATTCATGATTGATTTTCTGCAACTTCTACCGATATCAAAGAGTTTCCCATCTGGACTATAATCACCTTCATTAACCCATTTTGAGAAGTTTTGCATTATATCATCATAATCAATGCATTTTTTTCTTCCAATACTATCTGCCAGACACAACATCATGCTTGAATCATCGGACCAGCTGCCTTTGGGAATTTCATAGGTACCATAACCTGTCATGTCTGTTACAGGATTCTTTTTTAGATATTCTCTATTCGCAAATTCAACAGGAACTCCAAGAGCATCTGCCACTATTGCACCGTATAATGTATTTCTAATTTTATCTTTCATATTATTATTATAGAATGAATTTTATTAACATGTGTAAAAATCTGAAGCAGATTTACATTATACACTGGTCGTTTTCAATTTACGCATTTCTTGCATCCTCAAACATTTCATCAACTGTATCGTAATAGAACACTTCTCTGCACTCTACTTCTGTTGCTGTCTTTGTTAATTCTGCAAATGCTGCATCTGACATAAAAATGCCTCCTGCTTTTGGGATACTTATAATATAACACATAATCTGTCTTTTGTAGATACTTTTTACAAGAAGTAATGTTCACTTCTAGCAAAGAAGTAAGTCTGTGTTCTTGGTATACCGCAACTTTGTGTTCTTTATATACCGCAAGTTCGTGTTATGGCATACCGCAAGTCTGTGTTCTTTGCCTACCGCAAGTTCGTTTTCTTTGCCTACCGCAAATCCGTGTTCTTACTATACCGCAAATACGTGCATTGGTAATTGCAGTAACTTTTGCCTTTTCAGATGCGGACTTGGAAAAACTGAAATTGTAGTATTTCAAAGACTGCGTAATTCGTTTGACGCCTCTCCAAAAATTACGGGTTGTCAAACTAAATTATAGCTTGAGCTTTTCCCCGATTTTATTAGAAACCAAAAAAATCAGAAACACTGGCAGAATAAAAAACAAAATAATAAAAAGAGCTTCGCCAATTTCCCTATTTTTGAACACCTCGATGAATCTTTGGGAAAACGCCCTGAACGCCTCGTTTCTTATGCAAAGCCCTATAAAAAAGATTCCGTACAAAAAAATAAAAATGCAAGTGATTAAAATCCTAATTTTATCTCCAAACCGATTTTTTGCCACAAAGATTTCTCGTTCGCTCATAAGCCGAATTATAGCATAAAAAAGCCCCAATAATACAAGTTTTTGTACATTGCTTTTGAAGCACAGAAAACTGATAATTTGAGCAAACTAAAACCTTCCATAAATATTAATTAACCACGATAATTAATGTTTTCAATCTTATTTTTACTTTTCATTTAGTGTAATGTACATTACACATTTTGAACAGTGTACACTTTTCATTTGCGACAGTGTACTCTACACATCTTGAACAGTGTACACTACTCAGTTCCGATAGTGTACACTATCGCTTTTCGAAAGTACGCACTTTTCAAAATAACAATAATTTTTTTATTTTTTTTCAAAAAAGTGTACAAAAATGACATATCTAGTGCAATTACTATAGTAAGGAGCTTTATATGATAGAAAATAAAGAATTCAGAATATTAAACCCAAGACTCGACGGTACCTTCAAGGCTATCTTTACTTAGGATACGGACGATTCGCGAAATGCATTGAAATCTTTCCTTTCGGCAATGATTGGCAGAACCGTAACAGAAGTAACCGTAAGGGAAAATGAGTCTTCTCAAAACTTTGAGGGGCAGAAAGGCATCAGATACGACATAAACTGTATCTTTGATAACAGCACAAGAGCGCAGGTTGAGATACAGGGCTTAAACAGAAAGTACGACTATGGGAAACGTGCGGAATATTACGTTGCACGGCTTGTAAGTTCCATTGCCGTAAAAGGCGACGACTGGGACGATTTACCAAAAGCCTATCAGATTACACTGATGGATTTCAAATACGACAAGTCAAATGAGGAGCCGTTGCACCGCTATACACTTACGGACATTAATGACGGCTCTAAACTGTCGGACACCATCAATGTAATATTTTTGGAGCTTCCAAAACTGCCACCGATTGATGATAAAACAGACATAAAAACCTTGCCAAGTGCAATAAAATGGGGTACCTTTTTTAAAGAGGCAGATAATCCAAAAAGGCAGAAGTTAATAGGTGAACTTGTAAAGACAGACGGAGGCATTATGTGTGCAGAAAAAACACTTGATAAAATAAGCGAAGATGGCTGGCGTTGGTTTGACGAGGCTTATAATCAAAGTTTCAGGATTGACCAAGTAAGCAGCATGAATGCCTGCAGACGAGAAGGAAGAAGAGAAAGTCAACTTGAAAGTGCCAGAAACTTACTTGCCATGAAGGTCTTGTCGTATGAACAAATTTCACAAGCTATCGGTTTACCACTTGAAAAGATTGAGGAGCTGGCAGCAGAACTTGCAACTTCGCAAAGTTAATAACAATGCTAACTGTAAAAGAAAACACATGAAAATCATTGCATTTTTTACTAATCATTGACCTTATGCGTTAAAAAGAGGTAGAATAAGATAATTTCTTTTTAAGAGGTTTAAACAATGCCATACTCTGAACCTACCGACCTTGCTATAGTTGCATGTCCCGGTGGAGAATCTTTTGCAGACGAAGTAATAACGCACCTTCGCCACATGTACAAGCACCGCTTTTCACTAAAACGCGATGTCATTTCAAAGCGATACGGATTTGACAAAGAAAAGTTCGTCCAGCAGATGAATCTTGAAAATGATTTAAAGACCGGAGACTTATGCATACGGGGAGCTACAGATAAATACAGAACCCCATTATTCAAGGTGAACACAAGGTTCACATACTTTGCAAACGGAGAAGTCAAGGCGGAACTCATTGACTGCATCCGGGGAAAAGACGTATTCATCTTTCAGGACGTAGAAAATCACGAGCCTCTTTCTTTCAACGATGGAAAAAACATTCTTAAAATGAGCGTAAACGATCATGTAATGAGCCTTCTCGTTACAATTGATGCAGTCCGTCAGGCAGGTGCAAGGGAAATCACTCTTGTACTGCCAGTATATCCATACAGCCGCCAGCATAAAAAGAAGGGCCGGGAAGGTCTTACTGCTGCACTTCTCGGACACATTTACGAAAGCATGGAAGTCAAGAGAATCATAACCCTTGACCTTCACTCACGTGAAATTGTCAATGCTTTCGGCCATACGCACTGCGAAAACCTTCATGCTTCCTATCAGATTATAAGGGAACTTGCAAAGGCTGTTGACCTTACAAAAGAAGATCTTGTAGTAGTAAGTCCTGACACAGGAGCAATCGACAGAAATAAATTCTATGCAACAGGCCTAAAAAAGCCTCTTGCCATGATTTACAAGGAAAGGGATTATTCTGTAGTTACGCAGGATGCAAAGAATACAAACATCAAAAGCATTAAGCTTTTAGGAGATGTAAAAGGAAAGGTTGCATTCCTTGCAGACGACATGCTTGGTACAGGAGGAACTTTGCTTAAGGCAATGTCATTCCTTCATGAGTTAGGAGCAACAAAGGTAATTGCAGCCATAAGCCTTCCATTCTTTACGGGCAATGCAATCGAGCTTTTTGACGAAGCATACAAAAAGGGACTTTTCTACCGCATAATTGGAACAAATGCCGTATATCATGAAGAATTGCTCAAACGCGAATGGTATATAAGCACAAACGTAAGCGGACTCTTTGCAAACGTCATAACAAGGCTCCATCACAACCAGTCATTAAGCGATTTGCTCGATAACCGCTCAATTATAGACAAAATGATAAAAGCAAGCCGTCCAGCTGAAACGAAAGATGCACA
>JAILPY010000120.1 GCA_024699235.1 Treponema sp.
CGTCTTTAAATTATATATCAGTTTTACTATATTAGCCATGAAATTTAAAATAAAAACACCGCCATTTGGCGGTGTGGTGTTTGTATACAGAGTAATATGTCTGAATACATATAACAATTGCTTAAACGGTGGCGCGGCTTGACCGCGCCATCCGCTTTGAAGCTTTGTTAGGTCTTGTTTATTCCTTAGTCCAATCTTCGACTTTTATCCAAGGAATCCTTACAAACTCATCATAATTATTTGTAACAACAGTAAGATTTCTCGTCATTGCTTGAGCCGCAATTTGCATATCATAAGGACCAATTACTTTCCCTTCTTTTTCAAGATACGCTCGAATTAGTCCATAAGCCTCTGTATCTTCGGTTGTAAAATCGAGAATATTCTCAAAATCGGTACAAAAATCCAATAAAGCCTGCCGATTTTTTTCTCTGTTCTGACTTTTTGAAGCTCCATATTCCATTTCTGCAATAGATACAGATGACAGAAAAAGTTCATTATTATTGGATGCTAAAATTCGTTCTGTTAAAATAGGAAATTTATTCTTTATCAAAAAAATACAGATGTTTGTGTCCAATAGATACATTAGAATTCTTCCCTTGTTTCAAGTTTTGGTTGATTTCTTCCTTCTGACATAAAATCATCTGTAAATTCTGAAAAACTCTTTCTCAAGTTTTCCCAAGGCTGTTTCTGCGGATAGAGAATAATAGTTGTACCTATTTTCTTAATGAAAAGCTCTGAATAATCAATATGAAATTCCTTTGGAATCCTGACAGCCTGGCTGTTTCCGCTTGTAAATACCTTTGTACAAACCATGGTACACCTCCATTATCTTAAAGTATATACATAAGTACTTACTTTTTGTCAAACAAAAAAAGGCGGGCTTGACCCGCCATATATATTTTAATCAAACTTAATTTGAATAAAATTATTTTATTCCTTCAAGTACGGTTATTTGTTCTTCAAGATTTTCATCTAGCATCGAAATTGACTTATCGCTTGCAATTTTTCCTAGAACTATAGCACCGTCATTCATTCTAAGAGCATTAAAAATAATCGCTTCATTACTAATAGATAAATTATAAATGTCGTAAGCCCCATCTGAAAGTAAAGTTTCATATGTATAATCAGTTGGTTCAATTTTTACTAGAGTTGAATTATTTGCAGAATCTGTCCCGACAAGAAAATAATAGTCATCAGAAGAAATTCCAAATTTAATCTTATTGAGTCCGACAACTGAGGCTTCTATTTTCTTCAAGGTATTTGTATCGGGGTTATATACTTCATAAAACTCTGGATATGCACTCCCATCTGCTAAAAGAATGATACGATTCTTATTTTTTGCTTTCAACAAAGCCTTAAATCCACAAGCTCCCATATTACCTGTAGCATTTTGTTCTTCCGAATAATCAGTGACATTGAAAGGTGATGCATTTAATTTTTTAATTTTTGTATTTTCATTACTAGCATTGAAATAATACAACAAACCGTCTAAAACTTGCCAAAACATTGTACAGCTATGATTTGTGTTACCTGGCAAGTTAGAATAACCTCCATTTGTACTTTTGAATCTTAAAACTCCATTTCCAGATGCATCTGTACCTTCGTACGCTATATTTCCATTTGCATCAACTCCCCAAACCGTTGGTTTTACATTTTATGTTGTTGCTGAAATCTTTTTCAAAGTCACAGAATTGGGATTTGAAACATCTAACTTTACAATATTTGATGAAGAAACATAATAAATATTGTCAGCGGAGTCTGTTGATACAGAATCTCCATAATAATAACTCAAAGAATTTGAAATATACGGTACTTCATTCGCATATTTATAGGCAGCTCCCGTTTCTGAATTAACTAAATAATTATCCGAAGAAAAGCAAACAATTAGATATTTTTTGTTTAACTTAATAATTTTTGTTGGTGTAAAGTTTTCTGTGGCAGTCTCTGTTTTTACATCAGTTTTTGTTTCTGTTCCTGTAATTACTCCGTTTTCGTCGTATACATTTTCTTCATATTCAATAACACTTGTTACTTCGTAAGTATAGCTTATTTCTTGAACATAGCCGTCTTCTGTAATCTTAAAAAGCTTATTTTCCATGCTGTTATCTACAGCTCTTGCTGCTCTTGTTACGTTACTTGTTGTTTTTCCGATGTATAAGTTCGTAGCATCTGTTAAATTTAAGTTCAGTTTCTTTGTAGTGCTTATGATTTTTTATTTATTGGTTGTATCTGTGCCAGAACCAGTATTACTTGTATTTGATGAATTATTACCAGAATTTGAATTTTCATCATTTCCATTTGAACAAGCAGCTGTTGAAAACATGATAAATACAAATGCTAGAAAAGTTAACAATCTAAAAAACTTTTTCATAAAATCCTCCTTAGATTTTATTCTTGCCATTCAACGAATGGCATTCGTGAAAATTTGTCGGAAGATTTACCTTATCAACAATAAGTGGCGCAGTGCGCCATCAACCTAACAATTGCTTAAACGGTGGCGCGGCTTGACCGCGACATCCGCTTTGAAGCTTTGACAATGTCAGGTTAAAACAGTTGTAGACGTTATTAGGGATAAGATTGATCAAATATTGGTAAAAAACCTGGCTCATAATTTGCTTGCCATCTAGCAATCGAAAACGCTTTTACCCAACCAGTTAATCCGATTCCTGATTTAATTAATACCCACATTTCGTCCCCAAATTTCCAAGAACCATCGGGGTTGCCCTTTACCCCAATTACTTCAACTTTAGTATTTACTGCAATATTTGCAACTATATCCGAATTTTCTTTTGGTTCTTGTAAAATACTAAAAGCAGACTTTGTGTCCTGTTCTAACCCTACATAATAAAATACCTGTGGAATTCTTAGTATTGTACCTTTAGTTATTTGATATTTTTCAATCGAACTTACCTTATACGGATAGAATTGCAAATATTGCAGTAAATACTAAAGTTGAAGTAATTGGGGTAAAGGGCAACCCCGATGGTTC
>JAILPY010000121.1 GCA_024699235.1 Treponema sp.
GGAGCATTCCAGAATGCAATAATGGCATCTCCTTCGTATTTGTCTATTGTTCCACCATGAGAAAGTATTACATCCGACATAGCACTAAGATATGTATTCAAAAACTGAGTAAGCTGTTCAGGATTAAGGCCTTCTGAAATACTGGTAAATCCCTGAATATCAGAAAAGAAAGCCGTTATTTCACGACGTTCGCCACCAAGTTTTAAAAGATTTGGATTTTCAATAAGACTATCAATGACAGCCGGACTAAGATACTGACGGAATGCAGATTTTAAATATCTCCTCTGCCGCCCCTCAATAATATATGATTCTGCAACAGAAATAATGAATGAACTTACAAAGGCAAGAACAGGAGCCGCAACAGGAAGAATTATGCCTTTAACGAATATCCAGTATGTTCCAACTATATAAAAAATTATTATCAAAACAAAAAGTACAGTTTCAGCAACAATCTTTTTCAATTGTACCTGATTAAATAAAGCTCCAAGACCTATTCCCAAAATTGTAGACAATAAAATTAACAAGAGTACTATAACTATTGAACAATCTTCCAGGAAATTTCCCTGTAAAATAGTATCTAGCTGACAAATATGAACTCCTACTCCAGGATACACAGCAGAAACTGGAGATGTACATATATCAAAAAGACCAGGAGCATACAATCCGAAAAATATATGCATTCCTTCAAAAGACGAAGGATCTATCAGATCCCCAGAAAAATCAGGCTGAACGCCTTCTCTTTCTGCTCGCTCTATAGCTTCTTCACTTGCTATAATCTGAGCAGCATTATATGGTGCAAAGCGCGTTAAATCTTTTTGGAAACGAACATACATGCCCCCCTCTCTTGCACGAGGAACATCTGTGATTAATGATAATTCATCAGACAATTGCAAGCTTGCAACAGCCAGTCCAGGTTCAGAGTTCTCTGAAGAAGCGTAAAAACGATTCCGTCTGGCATAACCATCCTTATCAAGCGTACTGGTAACATTTGCCAAAATAGTAGCCGATGAAGCAATAGGTTCTACAGGAAGGAGAGGATTTTCAAATTCTGAATCATAATAAACTGTCAAGACTACATTTTTAGCGCGTTCACAGGCATCTGCCAGTTTTTTATCATCTTTAGAACCATAGACAGAGGGTTCTGTATACAACATATCAAATGCTACAGAAGCAGCTTTTCCCCTATGAAAAAAATCAATTAATTTTGCATAACTTTCACGGGGCCACGGCCATCCCCAGTGTTCATTCTCCTTTGCCCAATCAAGACTGTCTTGATCCAAAAGAACTACAGCTATTTCTTCAGATGGAGAAAAATAATCTGAAGTATGATACATCCTGCTGTCATACGCCTTATGTTCAACCCAGTCAAGGCCTCCTGAAATGTGAAGGATGCAGACTGCTGCAAAAACAGCGAAACCGGTCCTCATAAGGCGATGTGTTTTTTTATTAACTTGCATAAGTACTCATAATTTTATTGTAACGGCTGGTACGAACATCACTTACCTTTATAGAGTAAGCGTTCTTCCCCATATTAGCCTTTACATTTGTAATTCTTGATTTTGGAGAAGGATGAGTTTTAGCCAGTCCAATCTTTGAATTCTTTTGATTTTTCTCAATCAGTTCAAGCATAGTTATCATCTCTGACGGTGCATAACCCGACACTTCCATAAGATGGACGGCAAATGCATCCGCTTCATATTCCTGTTTCTGAGAATATCCGTTATTTACCATCTGGGTCATGACATCATTTACCATACCATCCATAACTTCAGCTTGTATTTTAGAAGGACTTTTTGTTACAGCATTAACAGTCTGCTTGGTAGCAGTCATGAACCTGTCGTTCTTTATAGCCTTAAGTCCATGCTTTAACTGAATATGTCCTAATTCATGAGCAATAACGGCAGCAAGAGAATCTTCGTTAGTCGTACAGCTTATAAGACCTCTCGTAATGAAGATATGTCCACCAGAAGTTGCAAAGGCATTTATTTCCTCAGAATCAAGAACTTTTACATGATATCCATTATAAATTTCCGGAACGTCAGAATTAATTACAAGTGCCTGACATATAGAATTCAAATACTGTTCAAGCTTCTCATTTTTATAAGTCTTATAATTCGTAAGGATTGTTGCTGCAACAGAACGACCTATATAATACTCATTTTCGGGCGAAATTTCTTCAAAAGCCTTTGAAAAACTTTTGCCGGCAGTCCTAATAGTATCAGTTTTAAGATCAATCTTCGATTCTGTTCGTTTTCCAGCAGCATCCAACCTTTCTTTAAGAGAAGAAAATTTAGATGCAAAACCTGCGGCCGGAACAGAAGAGACAAAAATAAACAAAAGCGCAATAAACATTACGCTCCTGGAGGAGTACCTTACAGATTTCAATCTTCTCCTCCATCAGAGAGTTCTCCATTTGAAATAAAGTTCTGCAAATCCTTATCAGAAACCGAAATAGTTTCTATTTCATCTACTTTCGAATAATCAAGTGTAGAATTCTTAGTTTTATAAGCATTTTCAGCTTCTTCAGAAAAACCTTTTCCAGCAAGAGCTATCTCACTAGTAGAAGCCTTTACAGTAGAACCTCCGGAAGACTTTACAATTTTTTTCTTAGTAAGGCTTCCTGTTGCAATCCATCCAGAAGTACCATCAGAAAGCTTTACTTTCGTATTCTTATTTTCTGGCTGAAGGACAGTAACTCGATCTCCATAATTTACTTTAGCAACAGTTGAAGAAAAACGTCCAGTACCAGCTTTTAACTCAGTAGATTTTACGGAAACATACAGAATCTCACCTTCCCTGAAAGAAGTTTTAGCAAAAACTCCTGCAGACAAACTAATAAAACAAATAAACAAAACAAGAAAATTTTTCATATTAATCATCTCCTATAAAAACATTTTCTCAACTTCACAGTTACAGTATGTGAGAAATAAAATCTAAAGTCAAGAAGGACTGCTACACTACGTAAATTAAAGTAAAACATGAGTAAATACAATCAAAATAAAATCTTATACGTGAAATAAAAAACTACTTGATTTTATCAAGGATTTCAATAAGTTTTTCTTTTTCTACAGGAGTTAGAATTGAATCAGACAAAATCTCAGATTTTTTCAGATGATACTCTTTATCTTCTTCCTGATTGCTGGCAAAGATTTTTTTCAACTCTTCATCCTGAGTAATCCTCATGAACAAAGGTGAAATATCATAAGCCACAGACTGAAGGTTATTCGGCTCTACACCAAAAATAGAAAAAGAAACATCAGTAAGCACTTTACTGTCAAACGTATTCTTAAGCATATTAACTTCAGAAGTAAGCGTTATTTTTACGCCATTCTGAATAATATACGGATATTCATAATAATAAAGATTAACAGATTTAGGCAGGACGTTTTTTTCAGAAAGACAGGCAACTTTCGCATAAATTCTCAAATCATGCATAAAATTGTCTTCAGCTTCTGAAATTGTTTCACCAGACGAATGAACAGAAGGAAATGCAATTTCCCTTGCTACTCCAAAAGAAGCTTTTAAAACATAAATAGTACCGAAATAGATTGTGACGTCAATAGGATTTCTTTCCATACTATATATAAGTTTATGACATTTAAGTTCATTTGTAAACAACTTTTTTTCAGTAAGAAATAAGGTCTTTTACAACTTCTGAAGCAATAATAAGTCCTGCCACAGAAGGTACAAATGCATTACTGCCAGGAACTCTAAAATCATTCAACTCTTTATTCTGCATCACAGGCTCTTTTGAATAGACAACTTTAAGATTATAAATGCCATGCTTCCTTAGTCCCTGACGGACTGCCCGAGCAAGAGGGCATACGCTGGTCTTTGAAATGTCAGAAACCTCAAATAAAGTCGGATTCATTTTATTGCCAGCACCCATGCAACTTATTACAGAAACTCCAGCTTCACGAGACTGAACGGCAATCTGAATTTTTCCAGTAACAGTATCAATACAATCTATAACATAATCATAATCCCTAAAACAAAACATAGAAGCTGTTTCAGGAAGAAAAAAAGTCTTATGGACATTTACGGTACAATCAGGATTTATATCGAGAATTCTTTCTCGAGCAACATCAACCTTATACTTGCCAATAGTTGAATGCAAGGCATAAATCTGACGATTCAAATTAGAAATGCTTACAGTATCATTATCTATGATGTCTAGAAATCCAATGCCTGTCCTGGCAAGAGCCTCAACCACATATCCACCGACTCCACCAATGCCGAATACAGCAACTCTCGAGCGAAACAGCTTTTGCATGCCCGCTTCTCCCAGCATAAGCTTTGTTCTAGAAAACTGTTCATTCATAATCATATTTTTCCCATAAAAAAAACACTCTGAAAGTTCCAGAGTGTTTCCAACAAGATTTCGTAGCTTATTTTTTGTTAATGCGATCTTTCAGAGCCTTTCCAGACTTAAATTTGGCATTCTTAGATGCTGCAATAGTGATTGTTTCACCACTTGAAGGATTGCGTCCAGAACGGGCAGCACGTTCACTAACTGAAAATGTTCCAAAACCAATAAGCTGTACAGAATCACCCTTTACAAGAGCATCTGAAACATTTTCTATAAAAGACTTCAAAGCTGCTTCAGAATCTTTTTTAGACAACCCTGTATCTTTTGCAATGGCATCTACTAATTCGCTTTTATTCATACAAATCTCCTTATAAATTATGTAT
>JAILPY010000148.1 GCA_024699235.1 Treponema sp.
TTCTTTAAAATTAGGTATAAGCCGACTAAGCATAATTTTATTAGAATTATAAGTTTCTGGAGACGGGTGCATTAAAAATATTTTAAATATTAACATTCCTATTAAATATGAAAAAATAGAAACCAATAAAAACTTAGAAAATTTTTCACCTTTATTCCATAATTTCCAGCACAATAATACAGTTATGATAGGATATATGCCAGAAGAAGCTTGATAAGTCATATCTGTTACAAGAATGCCTATTATTGATACCAATGAATATAATGCAAGTCCTGATTTATAAAAGCAAAAAGGTACAATACTGGCTAATATAGAAAGGGACATATAAGGACAATCAAATCGATATGAGATATTTTCCAAAAAATAAGGATTTATTCCTAAAGGCATAATCGCAAATAAATTTAAAAATGTAATTTTTTTTTTATCATCATTCTTTAAGATTTTTATAACTAAAAAACTAGAATATGCAAGAATAAGTGCTGAAAGGATATGAGTCAGAGGAGATGCATCACATAAATACTTTGAACCATGAACAATTGGTGACAAAATATCATCAATGTAGCGGCCATATCTATCCCAGCTTCTTACTCCAAAGGCATTTCTCCGATAATCATCCACATAGAAAAAATTGGCACGAATAATTGAAGAGAATCCTAGTAAATATAATAAAAAAAGCAATCCAAAAGATTTTTGAGAATTTGAATCAAAATTAATGCTTTTTATAAACGAACTAAAAGGCCTATACAGTCTATCTCTTAGTAAATTTTGCATTTTAACATTATTTAATGTAAAACCAATAAAAAAAGAAAAAATAAAAAACCAAAATTCCAACCGAATCATTCGCGAATGCCATTTAGGATGCTCTATACTGCGCCCTAAAACATGTTCTGCCGCTAAAATTAAAATATTTCTTATCCCTGTAAAAAATAATAATAAAGACAAAACTGACAAAAAAATAAATAAAAAACTAAAATATTTATTTATTGATTTTTTTTCCATAATAACAAATCCTCCATCACTATAAAATAGATTTCTTTACCCTTCAATCTGACCAACTATTTCAGTCAACAAAGGAATCAACTGCTTTTTTCTGGAAACAATATCTTTCATATAATAGACATGTTCTGCACGCTTAGGAAAATTCATTAATGATTCAAAACTCTGCTCACTTGCAAGAAGCATGATTGAACTGAGTTTTGTAATATCAGTAACAAGCAAAGCATGAAAAAGTTTTCCACCGCCTTTCCTTTCAGCTTCAAGCTGTTCAAGGAATTCCTTTTTACGTTCCATAATTTCAGTCGTACTGTCAACTTCTATCTGACTGACCGTATAAGAAATCTTGCCTTCAGTATAATCCTTCATATCCTGATGTATAACTTCCTTAGACGTTCGTCCGCCTATATGGCTACCACTCTTTATTATGTCATTGCCAAGTTCCTTTATATCCAGTTCTGTAATGCTGCTCAAATATTCAGCAGTCGTAACGTCAATATCAGTTACCGTAGCTGACTGAAGTATAAGAGTATCACTCAATATGCCGCACAAAAGGAGAGCAGCTATATCCTTAGGAATGGAAACATGATTTTCATGATACAGATTAGCAATGATTGTTGAAGTAGAGCCTACAGGCCTGTTGATAAATGTTATGGGAGTCTTCGTACTGAAGGTACTTATCTTGTGATGGTCAATAATTTCCTGGATGACATAATGGTCAATGCCTTCAACAGCCTGCTGAGGTTCATTATGATCTACAAGAATTACCTGTATGTTAGCTTCATGAAGCAAATCACTTTCACTGATTATGCCGATTACCTTGTAATCATCATCAACTACAGGCAGGCAACGGCTTGTACTTTTTGCAAGCAAAGGACGTATTTTCTGTACAGAATCGCTTGCATGAACAGGCAGAATATTCTTATCTGCCATAGCACTTACAGGTGAAGAATATTCAATGAGAGTAGCTGTTGCTGCAGTACTGTCGTGACCAGAAAGGATAGAAACCTTATTTTCCTTTGCAAGGTCCCTCAGCTCCTTTTTTACAATATAGTCACGAGTAATAATCAAAGCCTTAACATGCGCTTCTATGCAGGCTCTTTGTATATCATCCCTGTCTCCGGTAATAACTACAATATTTTCGCTCTTATGTTCTTCCAAAAGCTTAGAGAACGTCTGAACGTCATCATCCCCAATCATAATGCGGCAGTTAAAATAATCGTCAGGATCAAATTCTACAATAGGGGTTGCATTCAAAGTCTTTTCAATTAAATGAAGGCTTGCCAGAAATATGTCTCCCCTCTTTGGGTTCAAAAGCTTATAAGAATTAAGGGCAAAGGCATTGTAATTTAAAAGTCCCTGATAAGTTCCATCTACGTTTATAATTGGAAGAACAGAAGAATTTGTACTTATCATCTTATCTACCGCTTTCCATAGAGAAACATTTTCGTCCACAGAAACATATTTATCACTCATGTAGTATTCAGTTTTTGGAACAAGATCAGGAATGTATACAGGAGGCTCTACTTTAAATCTCTTAAAAATATATTCAGTCTGAGGAGCAAGATGGCCAGCGCGAGCAGCTACATATTCAGTCTTTCCCAAAAGCTGCTTTAGCCTGGCATAGGCTGCAGCCGCAACAACGGAATCTGTATCCGGATTACGGTGTCCAATTATATAAACTTTATTTGTCATACGGGGTATTATAGCATAACCATACGCAAATTGTGCATACATTTTAATTATTCTAGTACAAAAATAATTTGCCTTTATAAAAATTATGGTGTAAAATCTTTACAATACATGTTATTAAACACGTGTTGATAGAATAGATTCATAAATAGAGAGGTTCAAATGAATTCCTTAACGTCATCTACGTACAATCCAGACGATTTACCATCAGCATTTATAAAGCTATATGGGGGAAAACAGGACAGCGTACAGGTTTATTCTTCGCCTGCACGAATCAACATCATTGGAGAACACATTGATTATAACGGAGGAAAAGTTTTTCCTGCAGCAATCAACAGATACCTCTATGTAGCAATCAGAAAGCGTCAGGATTCAAAAATACTATATAATGACGTACGATTTCCGGGTTCTTATGAATTTGACATAAATGATAATTTTAAATATGACAAAAAGAATGACTATGCTAATTACCTTAACGGAATTCTTTCTCAGCTCAAGGAAAGAGGACATTCTTTTCCATGTGGCTTTGAGGTACTAATGGTCAGCAACCTTCCGGCGGGAGGCGGAATTTCGTCTTCTTCTGCGCTGGAATGCGGATTTGCTTACGCCGTAAGCGAAACTTTCGGGTTTAACATTGACCGCATTGAAATTGCAAAGCTTGGCCAGATGAGCGAGCATAAATTCATGAATGTAAACTGCGGAATCATGGATCAGTTCATAATTGCAACCGGAAAGAAAAATACTGCCATAGAACTTGACTGCAATACGCTCGAATATCAATATATACCCCTTGAACTTGGAAATTACCGCTTTGTAGTAATGAACACTAACAAGCAGCGCCGGCTTGCTGACAGTAAATACAATGAACGCCGAAGCGAATGTGAAAGAGCCCTTAAAATCTTACAGGATTCAGGAGTTAAAGTTTCGGCTCTTTGCGAGCTGACTCCAGAAAACTGGGAAAAGTCAAAGGGCTGCATTCCTGATGCAGTAATACAGAAAAGGGCAAAGCACTGCATATATGAAAACCAGCGTGTAAAAGATGCCGTTGCAGCATTAAAAGCAGGAGACCTTGAAAAGCTGGGCAAACTTTTAAATGAATCCCACGAATCATTAAAAAATGACTATGAAGTAACAGGCATAGAACTTGACACCCTTGCAGAAACAGCACAGAAGCAGTCAGGATGCCTTGGAGCAAGAATGACAGGAGCAGGATTCGGAGGCTGTGGAATTGCCCTGGTCAACAAAGATAATGTTGACGCCTTTATAGAAAATGTGCAGAAAGCCTATACTGATAAAATTGGATATGCAGCAGGATTTTTTGCATGTGAAAGCGGAGACGGTGTCGCTCATTATAAAGGCTAAAAACTTTGCGGCATCCCTAAAAAGCATTTTTACAATTCTTAGGGATGCCAATATAAAGCTTACGGAGAAAAATATATAAAAATAACATTCACATAAGCTTTTCATCCCAGAAATTCGACATTCATCCCCAATTTTGTTGAAAAAACTCACAGATGCACTTATAATATATTGGTTTGCAATAAGTTTTATTAACAGAATCGTTTATGGAGGTTGAATTATGGGTAAAAAAGTCACATGGAGAAAAATCTCCTAAATTCTTAAAGCATGCATTATTTTTTCTTTACATACTTATAACTATGACAATAATTTCCTGTGCAGGAGGCGCTTCTGGAGGAGGCGGAGAGGAAAGCGAGGCAACAGGACTTTGCGTTCGCATGCCTACAACTGCATCCCGTTCAGCACAGTATACCTTGGCAGATGTAGAATCATTTACGGTTACAATCAGTTCAACTTCATCATCCTATACTGAAACAAAATCCTGCGGACAGGGGGAAACCCTTACATTTACAAACATTCCTGTCGGACAATATGACATAACGGCCTTGGGAAAAAAGTCAGATGGAACTGTAACTGCGAGAGGAAGTGCAGAAGTTCTAATAGAAGCAGATGTAACAAAGGAAGTTTCAATAACCTTAACCCGTACATTCCACCACACAGTAACATTCCATTCAAGGAAAATAGACAATAATCCAAATTCTGGTAGCTACAATCAGCCTATAGACTATGACTTTACACAGGATGTTGCAGACGGAGAATGTGCAGCAGTACCTGCTGATCCAGACGTAACAGGATTTTCTTTCTGGGGTGAAACAGAAGAAGCCGAAAGCGGCTTTAACTTTAGCAATCCTATTACAGGCGATAAAGACCTTTATGCAATATTTAACGAACAGACAGCTGCAGTTAGCTTTGATGGAACATTAACAGAATTCCTTGATACCCAGTTCGCAAATACGAGTACAGAAACAAGTCCTTATACAATTAAAGTTTCTGAAGTAAATTCTGCTAGCGACCTAAACAGCCTTTTAGAGCACCTTGGAGAATTCAGCGTTTTAGATGAGGAGGGCTATTCTACTAAGGAATTATGGAGTGAATTAACCATTACTGGAAATATTACAGAAATCCCAGAAGGAACTTTCTTTACAGGCAGCGGAAACTACAGTTTAGGAAAAATAATAAAGATAACTTTGCCAGATTCAATCACAACTATAGGAGACAGTGCATTCTGGGGATGCTCACGAATGCAAGGAATAACATTGCCTAGTAACATTACTACAATAGGACAAAATGCATTCTTCCGCCTTGGACATGAAACAGGGGTCAGTTACGGAGTTACAATACCAGAGTCCGTAACAACAATATATGAAAATTCTTTTAAAGAGGCTTCATTTACCTCTATAACTGTTGATGGTACAAACACATGGGTAAAAGACGGTAACGGTTCATATACACTAAGTATTGAATCAGTCTCAGGAACTGGTACATCAAAATATACTAGATAAATTTTATTCATTACGAAAACAGACTTTTACTTAATTGTAAAAGTCTGTTTTTTACGTTCCCGATTACTTACATTCTTTTGACGAAAATCCATTATTGAGTTACAATGTAAAAAAAGGTTCTTTATGGAAAAAGAAAAGAAAAAAACAAAGAAAAAAATCGGGTTAGGACTTTTTGCCTGCGCTGCACTGGCAGCAGGATATGTCGGATTTACTAGGCTCAGTCTTAACAGCCAGCAAGAAGCAGAAAGGCTTGAGCATATTGTCTCTAGCTTACAGGAAGAATACGTCCCTATGAAATTCAAGGTTGACTACAAGGAAGATAAAACTGCAGAAGTCAGCATAAAGTATTATGACCAAGACGGAAAACAGACTAGCAGAATGTCATATATAGTCAACGGCACAGAACTTTTCTTTGACTTTAAAGTCATTCACCTGGCAAGTAAGGATGCTTACTTCTTTTTTCCTTATTCCATATATACAAATGTAACAGAGCCTGCTAACGGAATCCATATCTGCGATGACTATACAGAAAACGGAATGCCGCTCATATATAAAGCTAAGAACCTAGGAGAACAGGAAGACATTCAGTTTTTTACAGACCTGCTGTCCTATGCAAAAACAGGAAACGGAGTAAATGAAGTTGACCTTGAATACGGGTATTCTGTACATGACCTAAATGACTTCAACATTCATTTTATGCGTGATACAACATATAAAGTTGTCTGCCATAAGCAAAAGGGCGGCATTGAAATCCTAGAGGATTAAATCCAGGAAGATTAAGAATGATTCAAGACCTGATTGCAGATCTTCAAAAAATATTGGCAGGATTTCTTACGCAGATTATAGCTGGAGTTGCAGTTTTAGTCATCATCACCCTTTCAGCATACATCTGGCACGGCATTTACAAAGAAAGAAAAATCAACGGGCATACAAAAGAGAATGTTTCAACAGGCAGGCTTTTCTGGAATTATTTTGCAGAAGGACTTGCATTCATACTTCGTTCTGCTCCTAAAATCATTGTAACAGGCCTTGTCTTTTTTGCTGTATTCCAAGTTGGCAATAAACTCTATTCTGTTAACCGTTATTTTGAAAATGAAAAGCGCATAAAAGAATTAAAGGCTGTCATTAAAAACATGGAAAGACAGCAGAATTTAGGTAAAATTCAAGTGCTTTCAAGGACAGAAGAGTCTGTAACATATAAAGTCACTGTATATACAGGATACAAGGAAGAAGCGGTAACAGAAGAGATAACGCTTCCAGGCAGGGAATTTTACTTTGACTGCATAGTAATAAACTTTGACTATTCCCAGATAAGCAGCGGAACGGCTGATAACATTGCATATCCCTACCGTTTCTGGTCGGAGCGGCTGCCTCCAGAAAAAGCACATTACCTTACGGCAACATTTACTGACAGTACAGAGCAAGTTCCTATTCCCTATCTGCTAAAAGAAGACGTTTACGGCATAGAACCTGGAACATACTTAAGTCGAATAAAAGAACTATTTTCTATAATTAATGATGAAAAGCAAAGCAGGCAGTTTGGAATAAGGAGCACAAACGGTGCTGTAATACACATTACTCCAAAAGATGATGAAACTTACACCATCAAAGTGGAGAACACAGGCGGCCTGAGTCTCCACAAAGAAGAAGCCTGGTAACTTCTGCAAAAGGATTAATTTCTTATTGCATCTATATTTGCATTGCCTGCAGATACGAATGGCAGAACATTTTCTGCCATAGAGATATTAAGGCGGACAACATGAGGTCCTTTTTCAAAAGCCTTTTTATACCATTCTGCATCTGAATTTGCATCAACAGCATCAATGTCGAAGCCTTTTGCTATAGACAGGAAGTCCGGAACCTTATTAAAAATGCTGGCACTGTAATTCTTTTTAAACAGATATTCCTGCTGCTGTCTTACCATTCCCAAAGAACCATTCTGTAAGACAATAACGGTTACATCAAGTCCTAGTTCACTTAACGTTGCAAGTTCCTGTATATTCATAAGGATGCTTCCATCACCGCTTATGCAGATAACTCGCTTACCTTCATTTGCAAGAGCAGCACCAAGAGCCGCAGGAAGACCGAACCCCATAGTACCAAGCGATCCACTAGTAAGGAACTGACGTGCATATTCTACTGGATAATACTGAGCGCTCCACATCTGATGCTGACCTACATCAGTCGTAACAATGATATCTTTGGCAGGACAGCCTGCTTTTTCAGCATATTCAGGAAGAGCCTTTATAAAGGCCCTAGGGTTTACGCTTGAAGAATCAACATCCTTTCCACGTCCAAGCTCAACGCTCTCTGTTTCATCATAAATCTTCTTTAATTCAGAAACCCACTCAGTCCTATCGCCAGCCAAATCACTATTTATGCCAGAAATCTTTGCTGTTATCATTGGAAGTGCAGACTCAACGTCGCATACTAAAGAACTATAAGAAGGCAGTATTTTATTAATCTCAGCAGCATCTACATCAATATGAAGAATCTTTGCATTAGGGCAGAATTTACTGATAACTCCGGTAGCACGGTCATCAAAACGTACGCCTGCCGCGAGAACAACATCTGCATCATGCATGGCCCTGTTTGCAGCATAAGACCCATGCATGCCAACCATGCCAAAATTATTTGAAGACTTTCTGCTTACAGAACCAATTCCCATAAGGCTTGTAACAACAGCACAAGTATAGGAAGAAAGGAATTTGCTTATTTCACAAAAAGCTTCTTTTGTATTACATCCGCCACCGGCATATAGAACAGGTTTCCTTGCAGAAAGCAAGGTATCTGCCATCTGCTGTATGATTGAAGGAATCTGCTCTTTTGGCGTTGAAAACCTGAGAGCCAAAGCAGAATGCTTATCTTCCTGAACAGTCGAAATTGAAGGCCAATTTTCAAATTCTACTACAGCAGCCTGTACATCACGAGGAACATCGATCAAAACAGGCCCAGGCCTGCCGCTTACTGCAATAGCAAATGCTTTTGGAATAACCGTAAGCAATTCAGCAGCATTCTTTACCATCATGCTGTGTTTTGTTATAGGAAAAGAAAGTCCGAACGTATCAGCTTCCTGAAATGCATCAGTTCCAATCAAAGAAGTATTAACCTGACCTGTAATGGCAACGACAGGCACAGAATCGCAACGGGCATCTGCAATGGCTGTAAGAAGATTCATTGCTCCAGGGCCACTGGTAGCCATACATACTGCAGGAATTCCTGTAGAACGAGCCATTCCCTGAGCAATAAAACCTGCAGCCTGTTCATGACGGACAAGAACATGTTTTATGGAACTTTTATTTAATTCATCATATAATGGAAGAATGCTTCCGCCTGGAATACCGGCTACAGTCTTTACACCTTCCATTTCAAGAAGCTTTACAATTATCTGAGAACCTGTTGCGTGTATCATAGTTGGTAATTTTCGCCTTTACAGATAATTTTGTCAATGGTTTATTACTTTTTTTATATGGAATTAATTATGATTTAATCATATGAATAAAATACTATTTCAGTCTATTGCTTTGTTATTTTTATGCCGTTATAATTATAGAGATGGATTCACGGCCTGACTTAAAGATTTTCCATAATCCATCACCTAAAGGAAGGTATTAGTTATGGAAGAAAATAAAACAGAAGAAAGCTTAATTGAACGACTTACAAGAAGGAAAATCCTAGTAATCGATGATGACCCTATGGTTTTAAAAACTATAAAAGAATTTCTCAGTGACAGTTATGAGATAGCTGCTGCTAGAAGCGGTTCTGTAGCTTACCGTTACCTAGAATCAAATCCTGTAGATTTAGTATTGCTTGACTATGAAATGCCTGGTGAAAAAGGCACTTCTGTAATGCAGAACATTCACAAAATCAACTTTGCAAGCAACGTCCCCATTATATTTCTGACAGGGACTGCAGATTCTCAGATAGTTGCTCAAATCTTACGGCTAAAGCCAGACGGTTATCTTTTAAAGCCTGTAGACAAAGAAAAACTTATAAAAAAAATATCTCAAGTCCTAAATAAGAAGTAACAGCTTACGGTTAACGGCAGTCCCGACGTTCTAAAATATTCTTGCGATATAGCAGAATCATGGTATAATTAAATATGTCTTGAACATTAAAGGCGATAACTTTATAAATCATGACAATTTTATAAATGCCATTCAACGGCGGCACAAACAGGAATATAAAGATGAACAGAGTGTTACTTACAGGAACAAGACAATCAGTTATAGATTTCTTTTTTGAAAACATGACACAAGACTTCGACTTTATGACTTCCTCTGTACGCGCAAGAGATTTGGAACGTCATATAGAAGTTTATTCACCTCACATAGTTTTGTATTGCATAAGTGATGAAGATCCTGATGAAAAAATTAAGATTGAAAAAATTTATCGTCACCTTCCTCATGACAAGCTTTTTTTTGGTATCGCAGGAATAAAGCAACAGACTATAGAAACAGCAGACTTTACAATCCAAAAACCTCTTAATGTAGTAAGCGTAAGGCAGATAATGGCACCTTACCTAAATTCGTCCGAAGCGCAGGCAGTAATTACAACAGAACTTTCAGTTCCTCAAGATGAAACTCAAAAAGAAGATTCTTCTGCTAAAGCATTGCCAGATAATATCCAACGGAAGCATATATTGGTAATAGATGATGATCCCCTTGTATTAAAAGTTCTTCGGGAACATCTCCATGAAAAATACGATGTTGCAGTTGCCAGAAACGGAAACATGGCATACAGATTTCTGGATGACCACCGCACAGATTTAATACTCATTGATTATGAAATGCCGGGTGAAAAAGGTCCTTCCGTTCTTACAAACATAAGAAAGTTAAGGTGGGCTCAGAATATTCCTGCAATCTTTTTGACAGGCGTAACTGACAGTACTGCAATAATGGAAGCTGCAAAGGCAAAGCCTCAGGGATACCTTTTAAAGCCAGTCGATAAGGAAAAGTTGTTTTCAAAAATACAAGAAATATTAGGATACTAATATGGATGAAATACCTTATATAACAGATTTACTTAGCGTAGAAGTCTTACAGAAAATTCAGAATGCTTTCTCCAATATGATTGGAATGGCTGCCATAATAACGGATGCAGATGGAAAAGCCGTTACAAAACCTTCAAACTACAGCGACTATTGCTGGAAATATACAAGGCAGACAAAAAGAGGATCTCTAAGGTGCGAACAGTGTGACAAATACGGTGCTTTAATGACCCATGACACAGGAAAGCCAACTTTTTACACTTGCCATTCTGGACTTATAGATTTTGCAGCTCCTATTGTTGCAGACGGAAAAATCATAGGATCTTTTACTGGCGGTCAGGTACTTACCCTTCCACCAAACAAAGAGACTGTAAGAAAAGTTGCTGACGCAATCCATGTTGATTTTGAAGAGTACTGGGAAGCCGCTCAGAAAGTAAAGATAGTATCACAAAAAAGAATCAATAGTGCCACACAGTTCCTGTATACAATAACAGGAGTAATATCAGATATGGCATTAGGCAAATACAATGCCCTTAAGGCAGGTAAGGAAATTGAGAGGGCTTCAAAAGAAATTGAAAAAGCTGCTCAGATGAAGACAGATTTCCTTGCAAACATGAGTCATGAAATCCGCACTCCTATGAATGCTGTAATCGGTATGGCAGAAATGGCATTGCGGGAAGAACTTCCAGAAGAAGCAAAGTCTTACATAAAGCAGATAAAGTCATCAGGAAGAGCTTTGCTTTCAATCATAAATGACATATTGGATTTTTCAAAGATTGAATCCGGAAAGATGGACATCATTCCTATTGAATATGATTCCATGTCATTATTCAATGATGTTTCCAACATAATCATGACCAGACTTGTAGACAAAGACGTTTCATTCGATCTTGATATAAATCCGTCCCTGCCAGTGCTCTTGTTCGGAGACAACATACGTGTACGGCAGATACTTATAAATCTTGCTAACAATGCAGTAAAATTCACAAATCATGGATTTGTAAGGATAAGCGTAGACTTTGATAAAATTGGAGAAAATCTGATTCTTCTTAAAATTGCCGTAAAAGATTCTGGCATAGGAATAAAAGAAGAAGATGTTTCCAAAATATTTGAATCTTTCCAGCAAGTTGACAGTAAAAGAAACCGCAATGTAGAAGGAACAGGTCTTGGACTTGCAATTTCCCAAAGACTTGTTTCCCTTATGAATGGAAAGATTTCTGTAGAAAGTGAATATGGCGTAGGAAGCACTTTCTCATTTGCTATCCCTCAAAAAATAGTAAATGAAGAACCTGCAATGCGTGTAAAAACAAAAAAGAATAAAATTGCACTGGGACTGTTTACAAACAAGAATCATATAGAATCCTTTATGAGAGACAGTAAGAAACTTGGAATCCAGTCAATGAACATAAACAAACAGATAAATCTGGAAAGCACTTGGGAAGCCATGAAAATAAAATATGGTGAAGACGTAGAACTGTTCCTGTTTATTGGTGAAAGACTGATGGATGATGTTTCAAAGGCATTCGTAGCTTCACACCCAGAAGTTACTTCCATTTTCATAGCAAATTTCATTTCAAATATAAAGCTTGACGTTCCAAATCTCCGTATCGTAAAAAAACCGCTGTCATGCATGAATCTTTCTATGATTTACAATAAAGAAAAGATATCTTTTGCAGGCACAATTGACCATGACGGTGATTCAGACTTTATTGCCCCGGACGCAAAAATCCTTATTGTAGATGATAACAGCGTAAACCTTACAGTTGCAGAAGGCCTGCTTGAACCTTTAAAGGTAAAAAATGCAACGGCTACAAGCGGAAAAGAAGCCCTGCGCAAGATAAAAGAAGAAAAATTTGACATAATACTTATGGATCACATGATGCCAGAGATGGACGGCATAGAAACAGCACAGTTAATAAGGGAACGGTATCCAGACTACAAAAACGTACCTATTCTTGCACTTACGGCCAATGCTGTCGGAAATGCAAAAGAAATGTTCCTAAATGCTGGCTTAAATGACTTTATTGCAAAACCTATAGAAGTGAGGGTTCTTGTTGCAAAAATCAAGCAGTGGCTTCCAAAGAATAAAATAAAGAAAGTCATTCTGTCAGAAAAGGATGATATCCAGCAGCAGGAAATTGATAATCCTCCTCTTCTTGATAAAAATATCGTAGACTTGGACACAGCTGCAGCCATCAAACTATTAGGCAATGAAAAAATATTCCTTAAAATATTAAAGGAATACTACCGTCTGATTGATTCTAAGTCAAATTCCATACAGTCACACTTTAACAATTCCGACTGGGAAAATTACACAATAGAAGTTCATGCATTAAAGAGTTCTTCTAAGCAGATTGGTGCAATGCAACTGTCAGATATGGCAGCTGCATTGGAAAAGGCCGGAAAAGCAGGAGATATAACTTACATAAAAGAACACAATGAAGAAACTTTGGAAAAATACCGCTCTTACAAAAAATTTCTAGAACCTTATTGTGCAGAACAGCAAGAAGAACAGAAAAAGAAACCGGAAGGTAACGTCCAGACTCTGCGCAAAGAGTTTGAAAACATACGGAAAGCTGCAATGGATTTAGACATGGACATACTAGAAGAAGCGTGCAAAAAAATATCCGAATACAGTTATCCTCAAAAAGAAGAAGAATTGCTGGAAAAGCTTTTAGCAGCATGCGATGAACTTGACATGGACTCCTGTGCAAATATTGCAGATGAATGGGAAACTTACCTTGCCTAAAATTAAATAAAAACTATTTATGCCTGCTTGCAAAGAATTCATTGACATGCATAACAAGGTCTTGAGGCTTCATTGACTTAAGGAGATAGCTCTCAGGCTTTGCAGCAAGAACATTCATGACAGTTTCCCTGTCATCCTTTGCAGTCAAAAACATAACAGGAATGTCTGATAAGGAACTGTCATGCTTAAGCATATTAAACACATCAAGACCTGAAACTACAGGCATTTCATAGTCAAGCAAAATAAGATCAACTTTTGTATTGGACAACAAGGAAATGGCATTTACCCCAGAATTTGCCATAAGGACTTCATATCGCTTAGAAAGCCAGTTTTTCATTGTACGCAGTGCGATATTATCATCATCAACAACAAGAATCTTTTTAAGTGCACGAGTAGAAGAATTAACAGCATTTGCAGCTTCAATACGCTGGATAACATCCTGAACGTTTACAGGTCTGTTAAATATGTATTCTACGCTTTCCTTATTTATAAACTTAAGGGATTCTTGTATTTCAGCAGGTTCACCTATCAAAAAAACATGAAGATTTTCTGTACCAATTGCAATTTCTTCATTAATAAATGTCAGAACCTCTTTGCAGTCCATAATAAAGCCTTCCAAATAGACAATGACTATATCAGGAAATTCATTTGCAGAAGGCAAAGAATGGCGGCTGCTGGCAGAAGCTGTAACCACTGAAAATCCGGCATCTTCAATATTTTTTATCATAGCATTCACTAGAAAACCTTGAGAAGTTGAAATAAACAGAACTTGGTTCTTCATGTAAAACTCCTTTGTTTACAGCAGCTTTAAAACAGCTCCACTGTCCACCTTTGAAATATATTTTTTTATAGCCGCATATTGTTCTGACACGGCATCTGGAATATTATATTTATCCATCATAGATATGATTGCATCTGCACTGTCAAAATCTGCTGTAATCATACATTCTTTTATACCAGACA
>JAILPY010000172.1 GCA_024699235.1 Treponema sp.
TAGTAGTAGACTCTATAAACCTAGGAAAAAATGTCAGGTTCGAAATTCCAGATACAGAAATTGCGATTGATAAGGTTGTTCTTGAGCAGCTAAGTGATATTCTTATGCATCTTGTACGAAATTCACTTGACCATGGCATAGAAACTCCTAAGGAAAGGAAAGAAAAAGGAAAACCGGAACAAGGTATCATTTCAATAAAATGCGTTCAGGAAACTAAATATATAGAACTTACGGTAAGGGACGATGGAAGAGGAATTGATTATGATAAAATAAGAGAAAAAGCCCTTACCGTATATCCAGAACGAACTGACGAAATAAAAGAAATGAGTGAAAAAGAACTGTCAAGTTTTCTTTTTCAGTCAGGATTTTCTACAAAAGAAAAAGTAACTGAACTTTCAGGAAGAGGAGTTGGCCTTGATGTCGTATGGACTAATATAGAAAAAATTAAAGGACATATTCATATTGAAAGTGAAAAAAACAAAGGAACATCTTTTATTCTCAGATTCCCTATATCTCTTGCGACCTTGCAAGGTCTTTTCATTTTTTCAAATCAGTCAAAATACCTTATTCCATCGCAACATATAATTGATATTATTTACAGGAAAAAATCAGAATACATTACATTGCAGAATCAAAGTTACATAAAACTTGGTTCAAACCTTATTCCTGTATATGCTCTGTCATCACTATTTAAAGAACAGCTTTCTGTAAAAGTTTCAGATGCAGATACTATCCTAATTGCAGAATACATGGAGCAACAAATCGGCATAGTAGTTGATCAAGTACAAAGATATGCATCTCTTGTAGTAAAACAGCTTCCAAATACACTGCGTAATTTTACAATCCTACAAGGCATTGTATTTGATGAGCATTATGACATAGTTCCAATACTTCATGTACCAGAAATCATTACAAAGTTTAAATCATTACGTGGTTATGACATTAAGAAATATGAAGCAAAAACAAAATCAAAAGTATACCGTATACTTATTGTAGATGATTCTGACACTACAAGGCAGGTAGAAAAGACAATACTTGAAGGAAATGAATTTACAGTTGACACAGCTGTTGATGGAATTGATGGTCTTGAAAAAATTAAATCAAAGCAGTATGATCTCATACTTTCAGACAAAGACATGCCAAGAATGAATGGACTTGTATTGCTTGATAATATACGGCATTTAGAAAACTACGCTTCTATACCGGTTGTAATTGTTTCTGCAGACCAAAATCCAGAAACTGTCAATGCATTTAAGAAAGCCGGAGCAAGTGCTTTTATTGCAAAATCCGATTTTAAGCGTGGAAACTTAATCAATGTCATAAAGGAGCTGTTGCATGAGTAAAAAAATTCTTATTCTTGAAACATCTGTCACAATCCAAAAACTCTTTACAACAACACTGGATTCTGATGAATATAATTTCCAGTTTATAAATAACGGAAAAGATTTCTTATTTAAGATTTTTGATTTTGTACCTGACATTGCTCTTATAACTGCAGAATTTGAAGGCATTCTTCATTTTGTAAAGATTATAAGAGAAATTTCTTGCTTCAAACACCTTGCAATTGGAATGTATTCTAACACAAACAGTCCTTTTGTCAAACAAGCTTCTCTTGAAGCAGGTGCAAATTCTTATGTAGCAATAGAACCAAAAACTATTCTTATTAATATTGATGAACTTGCTCAAATTTCTACAGCAGAAGGCATTGATAAGTCTCAGTTACTGCTTGTAAAAAAGGATATGTCTGATGCGAAATTATTTGAAATTGCATCTGAAATTCTTTCAAAAAATAGAAAAACAGAATTCATACTAAAAAATCTTGTTGCAATACAGAAAAGCATCAGTTCCTTGGAAGATGTTGTCTATTCATTCTTGACATTAATTGCAGGATTATGTGAAGTTCCTGTTGCAAGCATATATCTGATAGAAAATGACGGACCTCATGGATATGGAATAACATCAGAGAATATTCCTGAACAGGAGAAAGCAGACTTTCAGAAAGTCTGTACAACTGATTTTGAAGAAATATATACAAATTCCAGTCTGTCAAATCTTTCTCCAAAATTTATAGAAAAGCCGGAATTGTTGAATAAATTTTATGAATCGAATGTGCAGCTTTCTTCTTATTCAAAAGAAATATTAAAAAGTTCAGATGGAAAACCTTTTGGAACAGTTCATATTGTCAGAAGCGGTAACTTTACAAAAGAACAGAGCGATTTCTTTTCATACTGCTGCAAAAATGCAAACATTCTATTGGAACAGACTCTTATTGTCAAATCTAAAATATTTTTCGAACAAAGAATCAGACATGCATTTGGAAGATTTGTTCCAGAACAGATTATTGATGATCTGGTCAAATCTTCAAGTGAAAATGAAAAAGTTTCTGTAGGAGAAAAGAGAGAAGTAGCCATTTTATTCAGTGATATCAGATCGTTTACAAACATAAGTGAATGCAATAAGCCAGAAGTTCTTGTTGGATTCTTAAACAGATACTTTACAACTATGGTTGAAATTATTAAAAAGCATGGTGGTACAGTTGACAAGTTTATTGGAGATGCCATAATGGCGCTTTTTGGAACTCCTGTCAGTTATGAAGATAATGCAAGAAGAGCTGTAGCTGCAGCATATGAAATGCGAGATGCCTTAGACACTCTTGAACTAGGAGACTTAGTAATGCCAAAAGGCATGAAGTTCAACATAGGCATTGGAATTCATTACGGAGATGTCATTGCTGGTTCTCTTGGTTCAAAAGATAAAACTGACTACACTGTTATTGGAGATAATGTTAATCTTGCAAGCCGACTTGAAGGCCTTACCAAGACATACGGAATTCAGATTCTTGTCAGTGAAAGCGTAAAAGAAGACACAGAACGCTTGCCAGATGCAGAAGGTCAATTTTCTTTCCGTTATATGGATGATGTAAAAGTAAAGGGAAAAGCTATAGCAGTTCCAATATATGCTGTAGACCGTTCACAAGAAGAATTTCCAGAATATTATAAAGACTGTTATAGCAAAGGCATGGACTTATATAAACAGGGAATTTTTAATCTTGCAAAAGAATATTTTGAAAAGGCACTCACGTCTGTTGCAGAAGACAAGGCCTCAAAATTAATGATTTCGCGCTGTGAAGATTTTATAGCTAATCCTCCTGAAAACTGGGATGGAGCTATTACTTTCCATACAAAGTAAAGAGATTTATTTTTCATGTCATTTGGAGAAAATTTAAAATCAGAGCTTAATCCAGAGCAGTATAAAGCTGTAACGACAACAGACGGTGCAATTCTCATTATAGCTGGAGCAGGAAGCGGAAAAACAAGGGTTATTACATACCGTATTGCTCACATGCTTGAAAAAGGAATTCCTCAAAGTCAAATTCTTGCCCTTACTTTCACAAACAAGGCCGCTAAAGAAATGTCAGACCGTATAAAAGAACTTACAGGAAGGAAATTACAAAACCTTACTGTAAGTACGTTTCATGCATTTGGGGTTCGTATTTTACGTCAGGATATTGACAAATTAGGATGGCGTCCAAATTTCAGCATTTATGATGAAACAGACCGTTCTGCCCTTATAAAAGAAACCGGTCGAGAATTAAGATTTACTCCTGACGCACTTGATGTATATGCAATCGGAAATCTTTTTAGCGACATAAAAACAGGAAGAAGAAACTGGAATGGAGATAATGATGCATATAGGGAATTATATGAAGGCTATCAGGAAGGCTTAAAACTTTATAATGCAGTAGACTTCGATGACTTAATAGTACTTCCCATAAGGCTCTTTAAAGAACATCCAGAAGTATTGCAGTCCTATAAAGATAGATACAAATATATAATGGTAGATGAATTCCAAGATACTAGTCACCAGCAGTATGAAATGATGCATCTTCTTGCAGACAAGAATGTTGCAGTTGTAGGTGATGATGATCAAAGCATTTATTCTTGGAGAGGTGCAGATTATCAGAACATAGTAAATTTTGAAAAGGATTTCCCTAATGTTACAGAAATCCGTCTGGAACAGAATTATCGCTCAACAGAGACAATTCTGGCAGCCGCAAATGGTGTAATAAGTCATAACACAAACCGTAAAGATAAGTCTTTATGGAGCGGTAATGGAAACGGACGTCCAATAGAGATATACATGCCTGAAAATGAAGCTGCAGAAGCTGATTTTATAGCAGAAAGCATTCTAGGTATATGTGCAGAAGAAAAACGTAAATACGATGAATTCGGGGTTCTTATGCGTGCAAATACTCAAAGCAGAGCTATTGAAGAATCTTTTCTTGAAAACAATATTCCCTACACTATCAGCGGCGGCATGAGTTTTTTTGAACGAAAAGAAATTAAAGATGTTATAAGTTATTTACGCGTCATTGCAAATCATGACGATGATATAAATCTTTTACGCATTATAAACACCCCTAGAAGAGGAATTGGACGTTCTACAATAGAAGCTCTTAATAAAGTTGCTGCAGACCTATCAGTTTCCCTTTGGGAAGCAATGCAAGCTATTATATCTGCACCAGAAGAACAATGTCCCGTTACAGAAGCAACAAAGGCAAATATTGAAGCATTTACCGCAATTATAGAAAACAATAAAAACATGCTTAGCGGAAAAGGTTTAAGCAAAAAAGTTCATGCACTTGTTGATGAAATTAACTACTTTGATTATCTGATTGCTGAATATCCAAAAAGCGAAAAAGCAGCCAGATTTAAATATATGAATATAGAAAGCCTTATAAAAAGCATGGAAATGTGGGAAAATAATCCAGAGCACGAAGACACAAGCCTCTATGCATATTTAAATAGAATTACCCTGCTTTCACGAGATGACCTAGATGACGGGGAAGAAGACAAAGGTAAGGTCAATGTAATGACCGTACATGCCAGCAAAGGGTTAGAGTTTCCTGTTGTATTTATTGCAGGTGCAGAAGAAGGACTTATGCCTCACATGAGAGCGCTGCAGGATGGAGGCGATGTTGCAGTAGAAGAAGAGCGAAGACTGTTTTATGTAGCTGTTACAAGGGCGCAAAATAGGCTGATAATATCCTCATGCCTCCATAGGAGACGCCAACAGGCAACTGTAGAATGCGAGCCAAGCAGATTTCTTGATGAGATTCCTGAAAATCTTGTAAAATATCATGAACCCTCAAAAGAACTTGGTGCAGAAGATGCCCATGAAATGCTTCAGAACATGCTAAAAAACTTTAGCCGACCAAGAGTTCCAAAGTTATAATTATTTTTATTAGGAGATGTATATGAAAAAAATCACATTTATTAAATGCAGTACAGTTATATGTGCAATGTTATTATCATTGATGTTATTTTCTTGTGCAACAACAGAACCTTCTTCAAAGGTTACGCCGGCAAAAGAAAATACTCAGGAACAAACTTCAAAAGCAGAAACTTCTTCTGAAGAAAAATCCGATAAGCCTGCCCCTGTAAAAGCAGTACCTACCATTACTTATAAAGGAAGAGGAGTAAAAATAGAAGCAGAAGAAATGCTTTTGGAAGGAAGTTCGTTATATAAAGACAGCAATGCAAGCAAAGGATATGCAATAAAACTTCCAGAGCATAGCATTGCAAAATGTAAGGTTGTTCTTTCTCCAGGGACATGGGAATGTCTTGTGAGCGAGCAGGCCTTTAATACTAATAAATCAGAATTATTCGTCAATATTTCAGGAACCTATTATAAAGTTTATCCTAGCAATCCTCCGTTAGGCACATGGGAACTTACAACACGCTCACCAATATACATACATCTCGATCAGGAAACAACCTTAAACGTAAGCATTAATGCCGACAGTCCTTATGAAACAGGTTCAGGGGGAATGAACATTGATTATATACAGTTTGTAAGGACAAACTAAGAATAATCATTTTCCTAAATCAAGCATTCTCCTGTCATATGAGGCAGGAGGATCTTCAATAATGCTCCAGTCAAAATCAAGAACTCCATGAGGAGGAAACAGAGGTTCTGGCATAGGCTTTTTCCTTAAATTATGTTCTTTTACAATATCAATAAGAGACTTTGAACCGTCTGTTAATGTCAGATAAGGTTCTCCAAAAGCACAGATTGTTGCCGTCCTTACAGTATAAGAACTTTCCTCTCCGTTCTCATCAATATTTTTTTTATGTACAAGAACTGTATTTAAAGTATAGGTATCAGGTAAAGAAGAACTTTTATCAATGTTCCTTATATTATTCCTGCGACCTACAGTACATGTATAAACTTTTCCAGAACTAAGAATATGCTTAGGGACTTTATATGTTGTGTCGCCATCAGTGAAGACAGCTTCAGCATTCTCATCATACATCATGTCAGTAGACCAATATCTTATGTGATAAACGGCATCTTTTGTAATGTAGTATGAAAGTAATTCTTTAGAAGTTACGGGAGGACTTACAAGTATACCATTTGCATTGCCAGTATCTTTCCAGTATCCATCAAGAATATTTTCTGACTGTATGGTAATATCTTTTAGTAATGCACTTTTTGGAACAGAATCGCTATCTTCTGACCTTAATGCAAAATTCAAGTAAAGTTTGTTTCCTATAACAGCAATTGGAACATGATACGTATCTTCCCCACCAAGTTTATGCCCAGAATACTTTATCTCCATATCCCAGGCACCACTATTTAATGTTTCAGCAGTAAGCAAATCTCCATCAGCCTGAACTACAGCTTTATTAAAAGATTCTGTATATAACTCGTCTGTCAAAGGCGTAAAATGCAGTTCTATTCTTTCAGGAGAACGAGTTTCTGCATCATTCCTGTCGCGAGGAACAGATTGGGACTGTTCAGGATTTTCAGCAGCCCTGTCATCATACCACTGGTAAAAAGTCCTAAGAGTGATTGAAGAAGTGTCAAATACCACATACCTGCTGTCATTTTCCCAAATTCCACCTAGAAGTTCAGGAACACTTTCATCTACAGAAACAACAGCCTGTGCAAAGCTATGAGAAAAATGAAAAATAATTGTAAATACTATAAATAATAGAGTCTTTTTCACAATATCATTATCGGAATGTCACCATAACAGCATTAATCAGCGTGAAGAACTGTTTCGATTTGATTCACATATACCGGACTGAGAAGTAAAAGGCTTTAATGCCCATTTTTCGCCAATTGAGTCGCGAAGGGAAAATCGAATTATCTTTCGCTCATCAAAAGCCTTTAGAATAAGATCATCTACATCCATAGACTCATAAATTTTTCTAGATTCTTCAACATCAGCCTTTAATATTGGATGCCTCGGACTGAAGAGTACGCAACAGTCTTCATAAGGCAGAATAGAAGTATCATACGTACCGATTTCATGAGCAGTATCCATAATTTCTTCCTTATCAAGTCCAACTAATGGACGCAGAAGAGGATATTCAGCAAAACTTTCTGTAACTGCCAGATTTTCAACTGTCTGACTGGCAACTTGTCCAAGACTTTCTCCAGTAATAATGCAATCTGCCTGAATGCGAGAAGCAAGAAGATTTGCCGCCTTCATCATACACAATCTAAGCATAAGAGTACTGTAGGCTTCTGGAGCTTTTGCTTTAATTTTCATTTGAACATCTGTAAAAGAAATAACATTCAAATGAGTATCAACTCCATAATCTGCAATAATATGAGCAAGGTCTTCTACTTTTTTTTGAGCTTCTTCGGATGTATAAGGATAAGAATGAAAATATACGCATTCAACTTTCATTCCTCTCCTCATCATCCTATATCCAGCAACAGGACTGTCTAAGCCTCCGCTTAACAAAAGAAGACCTTTTCCACTCACACCAACAGGAAGTCCCCTACATGTCTTTTTTTGATCAGAATAAATGTAACAGACATCACGAACTTCTACATGTATAACTATATCTGGATTGTGTAAATCAACAGTAAGAATTCCATTATCAAAAGCTCCTGCAGCACCTTCTACACATATTTGATACGAATTCAAAGGAAAATTTTTATCTTCCCTGCGAGCTTCAATTTTAAAACTTTTTGCACCTGACGCACGAGCTTTCTCAGCAATTTCCTGAACCTTAGTCTTTATGCTATCTATATCTTTAGAAACTGTTGCAACTTTAGCCCATCCTGTAATTCCTATAAGATGATCCAAGGCATATTCAACTGCAGTACATGAATCCGAAGAACAAAAGACATACAAACGACCTGCCTGGGTATGAATTTTAGCCTCTACAGACTCGAGGGCAAGACGAGCATTTTTTACAAGCTGTTTTTCAAAAAATTTTACGTTACTTCCTTTTAAAGTAAGTTCCCCTACTTTTCCAAGATAACATTCCATATTTCCAGACCTCGTTAATCAGAATGTAAAACTCATTCCTATAGTAAAATAATTGTTTACAACGTCATAAAGATTTGCTTTCCAAATATCCTTAAAGTGACGGACTAGTTCTGCCTGAGTATACCTTGAACTTCCAAGAGTAAATGTTCCATCCCCGTTGTCCGTCAACTTAGATCCCTGTCCTGGATACATATTTGCATCTACACCCTTATTTCGTATATATTCAAATGTATATCCTAGATTTAAAGCCAATAGTCCCATTTTGAATTTTGGGAATGTATACTCTGCAGATAGACTTGCCTTTATGACATACATTTTTGTATCTTGATTCAAGAAATTTAATTGTTCCCAAGCAGTTTCCACATGCTCCCCATCCGAACCGCCAGAATACATCGAATGAGTCAGGACACTGCCATCTGTTGCATAAGTTCCAGGAGCAGCAAGCAAATAGCGTATAGCTTCACCATCAGAATCGCTTTCAACTATGTTTGCATGCCTCATAAAACTTGTCTCAAAATTAAGACGGAAATTCTTTATAGGCCTAAAGCGGATATTAAATGAAAAAATATCACTGTTCGGTTCATACGGCGAACCAATATGGACTCCATTATTTGTATAATTCTGGTAATTGTAAATGCCACTGCTGATACTTCCCGTATTAGGACCATCATATTCCCAATGAGAATAAGTATATGGAGTAATCGCAGTATAGTTAAAGTTTACTAGAGAACAAAAAGATTCTGGTGCATAAAAGATACCGGTTTTTAAGGCAAACCTATTCTTACCGTCAGCATCCAACTTTACAAGTTTATCAACTTCCATATCATCAACAAAAGCATCAGTTACCCATTCAAGACCATCAAACGGTTTTATTTTAAAAGTAATTCCCATCTGAAGATTATCTTTGTTGCCGCCAATTCCCTGAGCAGCCATATATGGCACAGGAAGGAAATATGAAAGATCAAAGCGATTTCCATATATTATGTTTTCATAATAGGAAATTGAAAAATGTTTTGAAAAACGGTATTCAAATGCATGAAATGCCATAAATTTATCAGGAGAAAGACCTGTGCCATCATAACTGGTAGTCGCTCCTATTGCAGAATACTGCTGTACATAAGACCATTTATCTTTTAAAAAGGTAATTGTAACATTTGCACTATGATAGTCCTGCTCATTCAAAGCAATTCCATCTCCGAAAAAAGCACCATATCCAGTCCTGTTAATTCCTGCCTGAAGAAAAAGATTCCTATTGCCTATAGCTACACCGTTATTTATATCAATGTAAGCAGATAATGGACCTGCATCAACAGAATCCTGACGTGCATCATAAGAAGAATTAACAGCATAAGGAAGGAACGTTCCCTCATTTTCTTCTGTCCTAGCAGTAATGCCAAGCTTATATCCAATAGAAATAAGATCTTTATACAGAAAGAAATCTCCATTTAGATTAGGAGAGAGAATAAACAGTTTTTCAAATTCCTTATCATCATCAGTTTTTGAAAGCTTACCGACAGTCTGGCCTGATACATTTATATTCCATGCTTTTCCAGTAATTTTCTGCCAGTATTCAATAGCAGTCTTTACATCACTTTCATTACCGCGCTTTATTACATTCTGTAAAATTTCTTGAATATTATTAATAGGATAAGGTCTCATAGGAGGCACATTATGAACAAGACCCCTTAATTCCCACTCCTGAACAAGGTCATAAAAATCATCTGTAGGATCTATGCTTATTTGAGCATAAAGAGAAAATGATACAATTAAACAAAATACTAAATAACTGAGGATTTTTTTAATACTTTTCACGCTTAAACATCCTTGCCAGCTTAATATTTACAGAAAGAGCAAATTCAACTCCCTGTACAAATTCTCCTTTTTTATTATCATGATTATAGATAAATACATATGCAGGCTGAACAGCAAAAGACAGATAGTCTAAAGGAGTAATAGTTCCTCTTACAGAGATTCTATTAACATATTCAGTAGCACTGCCAGAAGGCGTGGAAAGTCCTTGCCTCCGTTTTGCCTCAGTTTTTCCCTGCCTGTCAGAATCAGGATATGCCCAATTATCAAGGTTTGGATTACCTGTTGAAGTACCGCCCCAGTTTAAATTACTAGAAAACACATTAGTCCCTGAAAGTCCTCCTTTTGCCATAAATAAATATGCGGCGGAAAGAGACCATTTTCCAGGAACTTCATACCCTAGATTCAGTTCTGCTGACATTGTATCAGGTCCGAAAGGACTTCCTAACCACTCATAAAAAGGTGTTTGATCGCCAACGCTTTCACTGTAGGTCCTTACAAGGCTCCAGTCTGGACTTTCTTTTATATACAAATAAGGCTGAGCATAATAACCTTCAAGCCAACCATGAAAATATCCATTGCCAGCAGGTAAATATGCTTCGATACCCAATTGACCGCCTATTGCATTAGGAGTTACATCATCAGGCCAGTTACTTTTTTCATATGCAGTCTGAAACTGATCCTGTACATACATTCCATATACACGGATACCATTGACAACTGCATACGAAGCCTTTACTGCCAGATATGCACAAGTATTGCTTTCTGCATTACCGTAATCACGCCAAGGAGCCATACCGTGATAAATAGTAAGAGGATTAAGATACCGCAACTCAATAGGTGCATAAACAAGCATTGACTCCTGAACTGAAAGAGATAGTTTTTTAAACAGCCTAACGTCAAAACGGTGCGTATACATATATTTATCAACATTAAATTGAGTTACATTCATGTTATAGCGAACATTAGGATTAAAAATCTCAAAATTAGCATAACTTGCACCTGTAAAGTAATCACTCATTATGATACTTCCATTTAAGCTTCGGCCTACGTTCTGGGCTCCCATGCCTAACTGTAAATTGATGCCAGTCGTATCAGTAAAATTATATCCAGTACTAAAATACCCTGTATCAGGAAAATTAACGTCAATCTGATCAGCTGCAAGAGGAACGTTTAAATAATTATCATCATGAAGCATTTGACTTTTATTCTGACTCAGACGAAGATCCATTCCCATTGCAATATAATCTGAAGCTGAAAAAGTTACAGGCACTAAAACAAGAGACTGCCTGGAATATCTGTCATACTGCCAGTCAATGTCATCATTTTTTTTATAATAGCCTTCAGCATTTATTTCAGGTTCTGCAGATGCCCTTATTATATCAGAACCTACAGAAAAATTTTCTTCTTCAAAATAGTCAAGGATACGCCGATACTGAGCCTTTCCAGCAATACTAAGAGAGTCATAGTTAATTTCTTCAAGATATATCCTAAGTTCATTTACGGTAAGCGGAGACTGATCTGAAAAATCAACACGTCCAGTCTCAATTGCAATAGAAGCAAGGGCGTCATAAACCCAGCTTCCAGACTTTACAAGTTCCTGTGCGCTACGTCCAGAAGCATAAATAGAACCCATCAAAACTTCAGATAAAAGAAAATAACTAAATGCAATACGTTTTATTATCTTATTCACGACCTTTCCTCTTAGATTTTCTTGCCTCAATGCCTTTTTTGTATAACTCAATAAGCCTTGGGGTAAGAGTATTCATTGACCACTGCTTTCCCCATTCAAGAGCCTCCTCTCTTTTCTTATGATACAAATCAGAATCAGTAAGAAGATCTACAACACGTGAAGAAAATTCTTCAACGTCATTCTTTACCATAAAGCCGCCATTATCACCCTGCATTACATCAAGCGTTCCCATTTCCCCTATAGCAACAACAGGAATGCCAGATAACATTGCTTCGATAGTAACAAGTCCCTGTGTTTCTGTAAGGCTTGGAAACACAAAGACTTTTGAAAGATTATAAAAATAAGCAAGTTCTGTGCGGCTTCTGTATCCTGTAAAACATATATTCCAAGACTGAGGCAGTTTTCCAGCCTTTTCTTTTAACGGTTCAAGTTCCGGTCCTCCACCAACAAACAGCAGAGCAACATCTTCTATCTCATTACGAACTCGTGCAAAAACATCAAACAGAAAATCAAGATTCTTTTCTTTTACAATGCGACCTACGTATAGTAAGACCTTCTTATTACGCAATGCAGGAAATATTTTAAATATCTGCTTCCTAAATGAAGCATTTTTAGATTTATCAATAGTAACAATTTCATCAGGAATGCCAGTAGGAAGAATATCTGAGTCACGCTTTATACCGTATTCCTTTATAACGCCTGCTATCCTTTCTGTAGGACATATAATTTCATCAGCACGCTTTAAATAAAACTTTACCAGTTCACGGCCAACAGCCTTCGAAGTAGCAGCAGGAAGCATGTGTATGTAATTGTAAAGGTAATCTTCCCATAGAGTATGGAACGTAAATACCATTGCAATATGCCTGTGCCTGGCATAAGTTACGCCAAACCATCCCATAAGAAATTCAGAATTTATGTGCACGACATCGGGATCAAAAAGATCCACTTCCTTCTTTATTGTATGCCACTGAGTAATTCTAGCAGCCCTATCTTCTTTAGAAAACAATATATGATCAGCAGGAATTCTTAAAACCTTTACGTTCGGGAGATTCTTCGACTTTTTATCGTAAAAAAAACTTTTAAAAATCCTCTTGCGGATTCCCTTACGCTTCGTATAATCACAGCAGACAATAATAACATTATGATTACGCTTTGCAAGTTCATCAGCATAAGATTTTACAGATACAGCAACACCATTAACCCTTGGATAATATGCATCTGTAAACATTGCAATATTCATAACCTTTATTGTACCTTATTATCTGACAACGTTCAAGTGCACTAAGGATTCAGCTGATATTCACCATACTCATCAACGACTTTGGTACGTATGCCAGTCATAGGTTTCCATGTTATGGCAAAAGAAAAATAAGGCTCATAACTATAATAAGGCTTTGAAGAACCTTCATTGATAAGCCTAGGTTGAAAAATAAAGCTTGAAGTTAAGTCCCAGTCACAAAGATTGTGATTTATATCTATCTTCAATTTTTTTAGTTTAAAGCCAGATTTTTTTCGAGTTTTTAAAGATGTATCCCAGAATGCAAAAGAATCTATCAAATCTTGCATAACATTTGTTTCTCCGCCTACAATATTTCCATAAGTTGTGGCACCTTGTACATAACGGAAAATAACAGAATTTCTTGATTCAGAACTAAATTTTATGTCTAAAAATTCATTTATCCTAAAAGTAACCGAAGGTATGAATACCATATAACTTTCAGTTGGCTTTATGAAATCATATACAAGACTTGTGTCTACTCCAGGAGAAAAACTGATTCTATTTTTCCAATAATGGAATTTTTTTTCTGAAACATAAGAAAGACTCATTGTATAAGGCTGAAAATATTGATTCTTTTGAGAAACCCAGCCATTTACTTCATCATAGTCGTAGCCATAGGTATGCTGCATTACGTAAGCCAGCTGAAATCCCTTGAAAGTAGCTGACAGTTTCATAGAATCTGCATAATCTTTCTCTAAGTTATAATTAAAGGATTCCGTTAAGGTCATACCTGATTCAGTATATACACTAGCAGACTGCCTAAGAGGCTTATCCGTCCAAGTCTCTCTATTTTCGTCAAGAATAACGCCAGTTGAAAAATTTAATTTTGCAAAAGGGAATATAAAGGAAACCTTTGCATCACGCTCATCATTAAGCGGCGGCAAAGAAGCAGATAAAGTAACAGTCTGGGAATAATTTTTTCCTTCTGTAGCAGAAAGATAACCTGTAATAAGATTTTCAGTCATACTTTCCCTGTCTGTCAAATCCCCTGTAAGATATTCCCATTCAGGATTGTCTGCATCACCAATAAATTTAGTACGCAAGAGCTTAACTTTAGTACTCCAGTCTATTCCAGTATTTTTAAACAGTGAATCATAGGCAAACGGTCTGAATGAAATAACGTTTTGCTCTATTAAATCAAGTTTTTTACTGTCATAATCAGATTCTATTACAGAATTTTTAGAAGCCTGCGTCGTGTATCCATCAAGACTAGGGTGCATTTGATAGGAAGGATCAAAAGTCAATGTATTAGTCATGCTGATAAAGCTTTTTCTATAAGAGACTTTGCTGATCAAGGATACTGGAGATGTAACGACATAATAAGAAGAGTACATATTAGACCACTTAAAATCAGATCCCTGTTCAAACTGAGATGAATTATAAGTAAACTGCGAAACGTAACTAGGTTTTATTGAATATCCAAGACTATAATAAAGGCCTTCTATGGCTGTAACAGAAGGAAGTTTTTCGCCATCTAAATCAGGCAAATCTTTTGCTTCAAATAAGAAATCAAATTCTCTTTGATCATTTGATTCATAAGATTCTTCATCATATACAAATTCAGGTTCTTTTTCTGGCGAAGAACGAAATTCATAGAATGTACCTCCAATTTCCATTGAAAATTCAAAAGGAGTAACCTGGGATGGATAAAAGAACATTCGTTCTGGAGAATACGACTGCCAATCGAATGACTCTTCGGTAAAATCTTTATCCGTACGTTTCTTTGAATTAAATATCACAGAGGAAGATACTTTATTTACATCTATTTTATTAATGATTGACGGACTTTCAGTTTTAACAGGCATTGAATAAGAACCTTCAGCCTTCCATGTATATGTAGTAACTTTTTTATCACTGTCATCTGTATTTTTTTGCTCATCAGTAACTTCACTGCTAGACGTAAGAAAACCTATCCAATCCATAGTTTCCTTTCTATTTCCAAAATCTGTAATAAAATAAGGATCTGAATACAAAGGAAAATCAAGTTGAAGCCTAAAAGGTTCTTTTACAGTCATGCTAAAGTTACCGGCAAAACGGAAAGGAAATGAATTTCCAAGGAAATTAGTTCGGTCATAAAAAATTTTATTAAGATAAGAATATCTGCTGAATTTATCTTTTCTATAAAATACAGTATTACTAAATCCTAAGTCAAAGAAACCTGATATCTTTGAAATATATTTATCAGGGGAAAATGAACCGTCAATTCCGACAAGACCGCCAAACATAGAATATGCATCTGCCGTAAGCTTTAAATAGTCATCAGTAGAACCCGTAAAATCTTTATCAAGATTATGAAGTACAACACCTTCCCTTCGCTGTTCCTTCAAGGTAGTCTGATGTGCAAAGCTAAAGGATATATCATCATCATCGTCGTCGTCTGAAGATTTGGAAGATTTTGCAGAATCATCCTCAAGAGGCTTTCTACCGTATAAATATGTTGTAGTCTGAAAATACCAGCCTTTACGGTTATCATATCCTATGACAGGATTAAAGATAAGTTCATCTTTAGGATAATAGAATGCAGGAAGATACAATACTGGAACATTCCCAACATACAGCGCTGCATTGAGAAAAGCAAATTCTCCTCCTGCAAGCATCCACATTTTAGTAGCCCTAATTTTCCAATGAGGATTCTCTTCTTTACAAAATGTAACGGTAGCATTTTTAAAAGCCATTGCTCCGCTTGAAGTCTTTCCCGTCAGTTTAGACGTTACGACAATTGTAGATGAAGCTGTTACCTTTCCACTTTCTATCTTTACAATACGGGAATTATCAAAAACTCCTTCCATCGAACTAGTATTTAACAGAAGTGTTTTTGCCGTAATATCCTGCTTTACAGCACCATCTTTACCTTTCTGCACAAGACGAACATTTCCTTCTGCAAAAAGCATATTTGTCTTTCTATTGTATCTTATTTTATTTGCTTTTATATCTGTATCATTTTCATTATCTGATACAGTCATGGACACATTGCCTGTCATTACAATAAGTTCATCACCAGTATCATCATCTTTCTGATACTCAGTCTTACGTGCATTATTAATAGTAATGACAGTACCTGCTTTAGATTCCTGGGCAGGACAGGATTGTGAGAAAGTGAGGGCAAGACATACAATCAGTAACAGTCTTTTTAGTTTATTGAGCAAGATTCCTTATCCTTTCTCTTTCAATCAGTTCCCCCACATATGCACCAGTATAGCTGCCAGAGATTTTTGCAACCTCTTCAGGAGTTCCAGTTGCAATAACCTGACCGCCATTTCCACCACCCTCTGGTCCTAAATCTATTATATAATCTGCCTGACATATTACGTCAAGGTTATGTTCTATCATAACAACAGAATTACCTTTGTCAACAAGCTTTTGAATAACATCCATAAGCTGTTTTATATCAACAAAATGAAGTCCTGTCGTAGGTTCATCAAGTATATACAAAGTTTTCCCTGTTGAAGGCCTTGAAAGTTCAGATGCAAGCTTAACGCGCTGAGCTTCACCTCCACTAAGCGTAAGAGCATTCTGTCCCAACTGCAAATATCCAAGGCCTACGCTTTTTAGAGTTTCCATCTTTCTGGCAATATGCGGAATACCAGAAAAGAATTCACAGGCATCTTCTACAGTCATATCGAGGACATCTGAAATTGACTTGCCTTTATACAGAACATCAAGAGTCTCTTGATTAAAGCGTTTACCATGACATACATCACACTGAATGAACACATCGGGAAGAAAATTCATTTCAATGGTTATAGAACCTGCTCCTTCACAGTTTTCACATCGGCCACCCTTTACATTAAATGAAAATCTTCCTGCCTTATAACCACGGGCCTTAGCATCCGGCAAGGAGGCAAACAGTTCCCTTATTTTATCAAATACACCTATATATGTAACAGGATTACTTCTAGGAGTCCTTCCTATTGGACTTTGATCAATATTGATAACCTTATCAATATTTTCTATACCGGTTATTTTCTTATATTTGCCTGTCGGATATTCGGTATGCATAAGCTCATTGCTTACAACAGGATAAAAGACATCATTCAAAAGCGTAGATTTTCCGCTGCCAGAAACCCCTGTTATGCAGGTAAATGTTCCAAGGGGAATCTCTACAGTAATATTTTTAAGATTATGCTCAGTAACTCCAGTCAATTTTATTCTTTTGCCATTACCGGTACGGCGTTTCTTAGGAATAGGCATTCGTATCTTCCCAGCCAGATACTGACCTGTAATGCTTTCCGGTACGTCCATAACCTGTTTCGGCGTACCAGATGCCATTATCCGACCTCCGTGCACACCAGCGCCAGGACCTATATCAACCAGCCAGTCAGCAGTATTAAGGGTCTGTTCATCATGCTCAACAACAATAACAGAATTTCCTAAATTCCTAAGATATAGCAGGGAATTTATAAGACGTTCATTATCACGCTGATGCAATCCTATTGAAGGTTCATCAAGAACATACATAACTCCAGTTAAGGCACTTCCTATTTGAGTAGAAAGCCTGATTCTCTGAGCTTCGCCACCACTCAATGTTGCTGCAGAACGTTCTAGAGTAAGGTATTCAAGTCCGACATTCTTCAAGAACTGAAGGCGAGATTTTATTTCTTTTAATATTTGAGAAGCAATCTTTTTCTCAGTTTCTGTAAATTGGATATTATCAAAAAATTCTATTGTCTGCAGGACAGACAATTCTGTCAAATCCCATATATTCTTACCGCCAACAGTAACAGCGAGGGCCTCTTTTCGCAAACGCTTTCCTTTACAGCTTGAACATTGACAGTGTGACATAAATTTCTCTTCCATGCGACTTCGCTGGGCGTCACCCCAAGCTTCTGAATATCTTCGGCGCATGTCTGCAATAACGCCCATCCAAGGTCTCTTGTATTCACTATATCCTTCACCGCTCTGCTTTTTATATACCCATGTCAATACAGTATTTTCATCACCGTTCCAAAGATAGTCAAACTGTTTCTTTGACAGTTTATCAAACGGAGTGTCCAAAGAAAAACCACCCTTTTCAGCAATAGCAGTAAACATTGCAGAATTCCATGCACTGTCAGGATTATAAAATGTAATGCCTCCCTCATTAAAAGAAAGGGACATATCTGGAATTATAAGATTTTTATCCCATTCCATTTTTTCACCAAGTCCAGTACATTCAGGACATGCACCAAAAGGATTATTAAAAGAAAAAAGTCGCGGCTGAAGCTCAGGAATTGATATTCCACAGTCAGGACATGCATTTTTTTGGGAAAAAAATACTTCCTGTTCAATAAAATCAGCATTTCTGTCGTAAGGAGTTCCTTTTGAATCAAGATAATCAGTTACTTCTTTATATGATTCATCAGTCTTATTAACACGCCTAAGTACAGACAGAACACCATTAGAACTCTTTAATGCAGTTTCAACAGAATCTGAGAGCCTGCTTCTTATATCATTTTTTAATACAATTCTATCTACTACTATTTCTATAGTATGTTTTTTCTGCTTATCAAGTTTTATTGAATCCTCTAGAAGAACCATCAGACCGTCTATTCTTGCACGGACAAAGCCAGCTTTCTTTGCATCATCAAGAACTTTTTGATGCTCTCCCTTCTTTCCCTTTATGACTGGAGCCAGCAATGTAAGTTTTGTACCCATATTCCAGGAAAGAATTGTATCTATAATCTGGTCTACAGACTGCTCTCGAATTTCACGTCCACACTGAGGACAGTGAGCAACACCGATTCTTGCATATAATAGACGGTAATAATCATATATTTCAGTAACAGTACCAACTGTAGAACGAGGATTTTTGTGAGTTGTCTTCTGTTCAATAGAAATTGCAGGAGAAAGACCCGTAATAAGATCAACATCAGGCTTATCCATTCTGCCAAGGAACTGACGGGCATAAGAAGAAAGGCTTTCCATATAGCGACGCTGACCTTCGGCAAAAAGAGTGTCAAACGCAAGCGAAGACTTTCCGCTGCCAGAAAGACCGCTTATCACTACAAGCTTGTTTCGGGGAATTTCTACGTTTATATTTTTAAGGTTATGCTCTCTCGCACCTTGAATTACTATTTTTTCCCCTTCGGGATGATTTATTACAGAATTACTCACAATATTCTATATTATTATAAATAATCGGTTTCCTCAAGTATGCATAGCAGACAGTACATGGATACACGACATTGAAATTTTTAATCAGAGGACTTATTTAAGAGAAGGATGTTCTTAATTCCAGAAACCAATTCTCCTACACTATCAAGAGATGCTGCAAGACTCAACTTATAGTATATGCTGGTTCCTACCTTATGAGGCTTTATAAGACCGCAATCCTTCAAGACCTTCAAGTGATGAGAAATTGCAGGACGAGACAATTTTGACATGGAACTCAAACTGTTAACATTTATTCCGTTTTTATCTGTACTTTCAACAGTACCAATATCAAGAATCAGTTTCTGACGGACTTCATCTCCTAATGCAATAAAAAGCGGAGAGCATGAAGTAAATAATGAAGAAATGCGTTCTATTTCCGATTTATCTGCCATAAATAATACCCCTACACATTAAAAAGTTTACGGCAAAACATAGTTGTTTGTCAATATGTTTAATTACTTAAACATATTGACAGAAAAACGTTACAAAATATTGACACAATCATAAAATACTGATATATTCTGTTTAACAGTTTAATTATTTGAACAGATAGTAAAGAGAGGTTTGTAAAAATGAAGTTTCTAAAAGCTTTTTTCAGGCATCCAACAATAATTGTTGTATTATGCCTGGCTGTAACAGGATTCTTCGGATTCTTTTTAAAGGATCTTTCCCTAAGTAATTCAACCAGAATGTTTTTTCCTCAGAAAGATGAGTCATATACAAGGCTTACAGATACAGAAGAAACATTTGGAAGCATGCTTTCAATCGGAATAAGTCTTGAAGCAAAGGAAGGAACTATCCTTACTCCAGAATACATTGAAGTAGTAAGGAAAATTACTGATCGGGTATACGCCCTTAAAGACGTAGAAGACATTGATTCTTTTACAGACATTGACTACGTATGTGACCAGGACGGTTCTATATCTGCAACACAACTTATTCCAGAGACATACACAGGATCTCCTGAAGACATAGCACAGTTATCTACCCGCCTGTCAGAATGGGACAGCATGTACAACAGAGTAATTGTAAATGATACTTTTACAGGCACTCAAATTGCAGTATCTCTCTGTCCTAAGGGAGACGAACAGATAGCATTCGACAAAGCCAAAGAAAATCTTGATGCTGCCCAGGAAGCTTTCAATGCAGAAAATAATGCAGATACTCAAGCAGCACTTGCAACAGCAAAAAAGGAATACAAAGATGCCAAAAGAGTCCTGAGATTCGCACCTCCAGATTCAGAACGCCAGCAAAAGGTTCTTGAACAGGTAAAGGAAATTACCAATGAAGAATGCAAGGGACATGAACTTATATACAAGTTCTACGGAGACCCTGTAATTTCAGTAACTTCAAAAGAATTCATGGTATCGGACTTACTTGGCCTTATTCCTCTTGTTGTAGTAATAGTAATATTAACATTATATTTCAGTTTCCATACGTTCACAGGAACATTCCTGCCACTTTTAACAGTACTTATGTCAACTGCAATATCATGCGGAATGATGGGTATGCTTCACATTACGTTCTCACTTGTTTCTAGAGTCATTCCGGTTGCACTCATAGCTGTAGGTTCTGCTTATGGAATTCATGTTCTGACACATTATTATGTAGAACTTACTAACGTAGAAGGTGATGTTTCCAGAGAACAGCAGCAGGAAGCAATATTTAAAGGCCTAAGAGAGGTATGGAAGGCTGTACTCCTTGCAGGACTTACTACCATTGTAGGCTTTGTATCTCTTGTTACAAGTCCAATTGAACCTCTTCACAGCTTTGCAATCTTTACAGCAATCGGCGTAGCCCTTGCATTATTCTTCTCTGTAACATTCATCCCAGCACTTCTCCTTATGCTTCCATGTAAAGAAGCAAACAAAAAGCGCAGGATGTTTGGATTTACAGACATGGTAAAAAGGCAGGTTGCACGTGCCCAGCAGATGAGAGGCGGCCGCTCTGCCAAAGAAGCCAGCGGTGATACCCTTTACATAATTTACCGCTTTTTCTGCGGTTCATGGGTAAGACTCATCATTACATCTCTTTTTATCATAGTTTTGTCATTCACAGGACTAAGTAAACTTAAAATTGATACATCTTTGATTGGATACTTCCCAAAAAGTTCTCAGATGAGAAAAGACATAGACTATGTAAATGAAGAGTTTGCAGGAACAAACAGCGTATACTTTAACATTGAAGGCAAAGAAAAGGGTGACATTACAAATCCAGAACTTTTAGTAGCTGTAGATCATATGCAGCAGTACCTTCAAAATAAATATGACATAATTGGAAAGATGGTCTGCCTTAATGATTTCATCAAAAGAATAAACCAAGTATGGCACGCACCTTCAGATACAGGACATTTAATTTCTTCAGAACAGTCAGATTTCGATACAACAGAAAGTCTAGACAGTTGGGGAGACATAGGATTTGAAGATAGCGAAGAAGATGCTACACTCGATTCATGGGGCAGCAGTTTTGAAGAATCTAGTTCTTCTGATGCAGAACTAGATTCTTGGGGAAGTGAATTTATAGAAGAAGAATCTGTAGCTGAAACACAGGACTCTGATTACGAAGATCCTAATATAATTTACAGTCAGCGCCTTTCTGAAACTCTGACGGCAAGGCAACTGCTTGATTTAATGAACCAGGCATACATTGCTGCAGGCGGTAAATATGCAACTCTAGATAAGATGATTGACTATCTTATGGGAGAAATCAACTATAATGGTATGGCATATTATGAAATACCTTACAATCCTGAAAAATATCCTGTAGCGACACGTGAACAGCTTTCTGAAGTTGTAAGCAATTATCTGACACTGCTGAGCGGTTCTTTGGAAAGATTTATAGACGATGACATGAATCCAAAAACAATGCGCATTACATGCCAGTTGAGAACTCATTCAACAGAACTTGCCAGCCACATCATCAATGATGCTAAACTGTATGCAGCAGAACACTTTCCTGCCGGTTATACGCTTGAAGCAACAGGTACAGGAGAAATGGAATATACAATGACTAGCCTTGTTGTAAAAAGCCAGTTCTCAAGCCTTTTAGTTTCACTTTTGTCAGTATTTATAATTATTACCATCTCTTTCAAATCAGGATGGGCTGGTATTTTAGGAGCTGTTCCTCTAGCCTTTGCAATCTTGCTTAACTACATGACAATGGGTTTTGCAAAAATAAACCTAGATCTTATTACAAGTATAATTGCATCTGTAACAGTAGGCGTTGGCATTGACTATACAATACACTTCCTCACTACTTACAGAGAAGAACGCTCTAAAACAAATAATCTGGAAGAAGTAACAAAACAGACGTTTAAAAAAAGCGGTCATGGAATATTAACGAATGCACTTGCTGTTGGATTAGGATTCCTTGTACTTTGTCTTTCAAAGTTCGTTGTACTGAAATATATTGGAATTCTTGTTGCAATAGTTATGTTTACTTCAGCATTCCTTGCAATGACAGTCATTCCTGGAGTATTGAATCTTACAGATCCAACATTCATGCATCCTGAAGATAAAAAAAAGTAAAAAAATGATTATGACGTGTAACCTTTTATCGGTCTATTCGTTTAATCTTTTGAACATTAAATAAAACAGGCTTTTATAGATGCCTGTTTATATAAAGGAGATTTTACTTATGAAAATTACTTCTAAACTTTTAACAATTGCAGTACTTGCCCTCGCAGGAACAACAGTAGCGTTTGCTGACCAACAGGGTACAGACATCATGCAGAAAGCAAAGGACCTGGAAAAACCAAAGTTCTCACATTCTCTTGTAGAAATGGTTTTGACAGAAAAAAACGGAACAAAAGAAGTTCGTGCAGTCGAAGAATATGGAAGAAATCATGATGACGGAAAGGGAAACAAAGTAAATGATGTTACAATGCTCTTCCTTTCACCAGCAAACATAAAAAACACACGCTTCCTTCAGAAAGAAAACCATGGAGCAGATGATGATAAATGGATTTACTTACCTGCACTAAAAAATACACGCCGCGTAAATTCAAGTGAAGGCAGCAAGTCATTTATGGGAACTGATGCAACTTATGATGACCTTTCTACCCGTGAAATTGAAGAAGATGATCACCAGTATCAGGGAGAAGAAACAAAGAAAGTTGGCCCAACAACCTTTGAATGCTATAAAATAAAGGAAGTTCCTTATGACAAGAAAAGCAGTCAGTATAGTTATCGCATTACATGGGTAGATAAGGCAACTTACGTTCCTGTTTATACTGAAATGTATGACAAGAACGAAAAGCTTATCAAAGTTCTTGAAGTTCCTGTTATCAAGAATATAAGTGGATACACAATTACAATGGCAACAAGAATGACAAATGTACAGACAGGTCATTCAACAACAATTACAATAAAAAAACTTGAGCTTGACAAGCCTATTCCTGAGCGTGTATTTACATCTCAGTTCCTTAATACGGGAAAATAATTTATAAACAACCATAATATGGCTGTCTAAATAAAAGATTTAGGCAGCCTTTATTTTCATGCAGGAGGACTTTTAATGAAAATCACAAGAGTTGCAGCAGTTTTAGCACTCGGAGTATTATTCACATCTGCAGCATTTGCCCAATTTGATGATGATAACTGGGATTCATGGGATGATGATCTAACAAACTCTTCGGTAAGTGACGAAGAAGATTCATTTGGTTCTGACGATTCATCAGGTTCTGATGATTCTTTCGGGTCTTTTGATGATGATTCTTTTGGCTCTTTTGATGATGATTCTTTCGGTTCTTTTGATGATGATTCTTTCGGTTCTTTTGATGACGGAGATTCTTTTGGTTCTTTCGGTGGAGATGATTCTTCATCTTCCCCATTAACATTCAGCGGAGACCTTTCTTTAAATACAAGGTATTATTTTGCAAAAGAAGAATCTGACGAATTCTTAAAAGGTACCAGAAATACTACAGGTGCACGTATTTTTGACCGCGATTCTAATGGAGACCGCATTCATTTTTATGATACCACATTAAAGGCAATTCCAAAGGCTAAAATTGGAGTAAATTATTCAGGCTCAATGAGCGAAGCTATCCTTTCTGTAAATTTAACAGAACAGACTTTAAAAGACTATCACGAAGATATTATAGATGAATTAGTTATCCGAGGTTATTTTCTTGACAACGCTTTAACTATTGAAGGCGGCAAGATGAAAATTGTATGGGGAAAAGGTGATAAGCTCCATGTATTGGATAATTTCAATTCTGATGATTATACAGATTTTATTATTCCAGATTATATAGACAGAAGGATAAGTACTCCAATGCTTAGGGCTGTCTATAGCCAACCTACAGCAAGTGCACTTACATTAGAAGGAGTTTTCACTCCATTTCTTCCAAAAGATCGCTTTGCAGAAGAAGACAGCATATGGATTCCTGCTGCTTATAGGACATTGTCTTCAACTGTAAAAACAATCATTGCAGCAAACGTTGTTTCTGGAAAAATGTCCTTGACAGATGCAGCTCAATTTGATTCTGACGATTTATATCCAGATGTATATAATTTAAAATATTCACAGGCAGGACTGCGTCTTACAGGAACAGCTTCTTCTTTTGACTGGGGAATAAGCTATTATTACGGACACTATAAGCAGCCTTCTGCAAATGCAGAAGAAACTGTTACAATGGCAAATCTTTCAACATTATTGCCTGCTGCAATGGCATCTGGCAATGCATCTGAAATTGCAAGACTTCAGAAACTATATGCAAAATACAATTCAAGCGGAATTTCACTTCCTAAATTAGAATACGATAGAAAGCAGACATTCGGAATTGAAGCGGCAACAGTACTTGGAAGATTCAATCTTCGTGCAGAAGCGGCTTATAACCTTACAGACGACTTTTCTGGTACAGATCCTTGGGTACACAATAATTCTTTGGGATGGCTCATCGGATTTGATATGGACATTCCTATAAGTAACATAAACATAAATGTACAGCATATAGGTTCATACATCTTAAAAAATGACCAGCTTGCAAAAGGCATATTCAAAACTTATGATGTCGATTATGATCCTAAAGGTCGTTACACAAATGATAAAATAGTACTTAATATCACAGATTCATTAATGCACGATAAGTTAAAGCCAGAAGTAACGTTATTATGGGGAATTGAACGCGGAGATTTAGTCATCCAGCCAAAACTTGCATACAGTCCAACTCCGGAACTTACAATGACATTAAGCGGAATGTATATTTACTGCAGGGATGAATTCAGTGAATTCTATGAATGGAAAAATAACGATTTTGTAAATCTAGGCATACGATACCAGTTCTAAAAAAAAGACTGTCCATTTTGAAGTGTACCCCATATATTGGACAGTCTTTTTTTAGAACTAATTTTATTAATTACTAAAATACATAGTCTATAACTTCCTGTACATTAGAAACAGGCATGAATGTTATTCCAGCTTTTACATGTTCAGGAATTTCATCTAAATCCCTTACATTTGCTTTTGGTATAAGAATTGTTTTTATCTTATTGCGTTTTGCCGCTACAGTTTTCTCTCTTAAACCGCCAATAGGCAAAACCTGACCGGTCAGACTTAATTCTCCTGTCATAGCAAGATTTGGCTTTATTTTTTTATTTCTAAGCAAGGAAACAAAAGTCGTAGCCATTGTAATGCCTGCAGACGGTCCATCTTTAGGAGTTGCACCTTCAGGAATATGTAGATGAATCGTATTCTTTTCAAACCAGTCTGCATCTTTATATTTATTAGAAATAGCATATTGCTTTGCCCATGTCATAGCAATTTGAGCGCTTTCTTTCATAACATCTCCAAGTTGCCCGGTTAACTGCAAGCCACCTTTGCTTGAAGCATAATAAATGCTTTCAAGAAGAAGTGTATCTCCACCCATGCTAGTCCAGGCAAGACCTATAGCTGTTCCTGGAACAGCAGCTGTTTTTATCTGACTTTCATCAAATACTGGCTTACCTAGATATTTTCGAACTTCTTCTGTATCAATTTCAAATGATTTATCCTTAAAAGCAACGCGTATTTTCTCTGCATCTTCATTAGCAAGCTGAGTTTTCTTTTCAATAAGTTCCTGTTCTTTATCAAGAAGGATTTTTTCCTCATCTTCTGCAGTAAGCTTCTTCTTTTGAGAGAGCTTCTTTTTCTGATTCTCACGAAGTTCTTCAACAGAAGGTAATATCGTAGAAGGATTATCCTTTTCATATTCTGAGACCTGCTCAAAAATAAGTTTTCGACTTATTTTATCAATGCATTTCTCAAAATTTCTTACACCTGCTTCACGAGCATATTCTGTTGCGATAAGAGAAAGAGCTGTCTTTGTATATTTTACCTGATTCTTTTTTAATCCATTCTTAAGCAAATTCTTAGGAATAAGATATTTTTTCGCAATCTCAATTTTTTCCTGATCAATATAACCAGAAAGTTCAATAATTTCAGCCCTGTCAAGCAGTGGTCTTGGAATTGTATCAAGACTGTTTGCCGTTAAAATAAAGAATACATTGCTTAAATCAAAAGGAAGGTCAAGATATGTATCACGGAAATTAGAGTTCTGTTCCGGATCAAGGACTTCAAGCAAAGCTGCAGAAGGATCTCCTTGAGCACTTGCATTCATCTTATCAACTTCATCTATCATGAATACAGGAGATTTAGATTTTGTAATCTTAAGACCTTCAAGAATCTGACCAGGCATTGCTCCTATATAGGTTCTTCTAAAACCTTTAATTTTAGATTCATCATGCTCTCCTCCAACACTAAACCTAAAGAAAGGCTTATGCATTGCACGGGCAATAGAATGTCCTACACTAGTCTTTCCAACACCAGGAGGACCAACAAGAATAAGAACAGAACCTTTACCGTCATGCTTAAGTTTTCTTACTGAAAGATACTCAAGTATTCGCTTTTTTACTTCTTCAAGACCATAATGGTCTGCATTAAGAATTGAAGATGCCTCTTTTAGACTGTAATTTTCAATAGGAGAATCATTCCAAGGAAGATTACATATTAAATCCAGATAATTCCTACTGGACATATATTCAGGATCATGAGGATCAGTAAGATTGAATTTTGAAAGTTCGCTCTCTGTTGCTTCTTTTATTTCACCAGTAAAATGAAATGATTCTATCTTAGCCTTAAATTTCTGATAGTCACTGGTTTTTGAATCACTGGCAATTCCAAGTTCTTCCTGAATGCTTTTCAATTCCTCGCGTAAAAAATAATCACGCTGATTTTTTTCTACTTTATCATTTATTTCATTCTGTATTTTTTTCTGAACCCTAAGGATTTCTTCTTCTTTCTTAATATATACAAGAACCTGATTCATTCTTTCACGGACATCAAGAGTTGAAAGAACTTTTTGCTGTTCCTCTTTATCTATATTTAAAATAGAAGCTACAAAATCTGCAATCTTACCTGGATGATCGATATTAACCATATTAAGGCGCATTTCTTCAGTGAACATAGGATTATTCTCACTTATTTCCTTCATTTCACTGATAATAGCCCGTGTAAGTGCCTTTATTTCAAATTGATTACTTTCAACATCTTCAAGATATTCAACGGCAGCAACCATTGGATTAGAAGCATTTAGAGACTTTCTAATTTTAAACCTTTGGAGCGTAGATACAAATGCATTTATCCCTCCATCCGGTAAATTAATCTTTTTAATTATGCGGGCAACGGTTCCAACATCATACAAATCAGCAAGTGTTGGATGCTCTGCATCATTCTTAAGCATGACAATGCCAATAAAACCATCACCTTTGCAAGCTTCTTCTATTACTTTTGTATCTTCTGCATTATTTATCATTAAGGGAGTAAAAATCCCTGGAAAAATAGGTCTTCCGCCAATCGGTATAATATTAAGTTTATTAGGAAATTCCTCTCGTGCAGGAAGACCCATAATTGAGTTATCAGAATTGTTATCTTTCATACCTTCTAATATACTCAAATCATAGCAAAAAAGCAAATCTTACGGTCTATGTTTTGGACCTGCAGGCGTTATTTTCATAAGAGAAAGATCTCCAGAAGCCTTTATTTCTTCTCCAGGAGCAAAGGCAAAAATCTCTTCTGCGGAAACTTTTTCTCCATTTAATATACCAGAACCTTCCTCAACAAAAATAAGTACATAATCCTCAGGAATAGCTTTTCCTGGATACTTATCAATAATGCCAAAATAAGTATCTTCAACAATAATTTCCTCTAATGTGAAATAAGGGCATGAAAAAGCTCCTGGGAATTTAGAAACATTACGGAATACGTCATTCTTTATTACAGATATAGCTTTTTCAACATGACACTCTCGCCCTCTCCCCCAGTCATAAAGCCTATAAGTAACATCACAAGACTGCTGGACTTCTAAAAGCCTAAGACCTTTGCCTATTGCATGTACTGTTCCTGCAGGAATGTAAAGGAAATCACCCTTTTCAACTTTTACAAATCGAAGCAAATCCTGAGGAGATCCTGCATTTATGGCTTTACGTATTTCACTCTGAGTATATACACCGTTAAAACCATATACAAGAGTTGCATCTTCTTCCGCATCAAGAACATACCAGCACTCAGTCTTTCCCCTGGAATTTTCATACAGTTGTGCTTTTTCATCATCTGGATGAACCTGAACGCTCAATCTGTCATTTGCCTGTATAACCTTTACCAACAAAGGATAGTCTCCGCCAACAAATGACTGTAAGTTTTCTTGCAATCCATTAGGATGGGTTGAAGCAATCCATAATTCATATCCCCAGATTTTTTCTGATTTTATAGATGTAAGTTTTAACATTTTTATTTCTCCCAAAGCTTTTCAGGGTAATACCCAGTATCAATTTTTTCTGCAATCTCTTTTTTTACAATGGCACGGTCTTCAGGATATGTCATTCCAAACCATTTTTCAGTAGATGTGAAAAACTTAATGCTTCCTTTACCATGCTTTACAATATCACTTGCTGCAACTGGCAATAAGGCTTCTGCTTTTGGTTTATCTAATGAAGTTTTCTTGAATGAATCCCAATAGACATGAAATTCATCGAATGCAGTCGTATTAAATGCAAATAGATTCATGCTGACCCATTCTTTTCCAGAAAAAACATACTCTTTACCATCTAACTCGCTTATTATTTTATCATCTTTATAAAAAATCTTTGTATTTTCAGTAATGGAATCTAGATAACCGTCTTTTACAGTACATACTCCCCTACTGACAGAACCACTGCGACTCATGGTATTTCCTAAAACATAACCAACCATAGCATGATTGGTAGATTCAGGAGAAAGACCTGACAAATAGGAACCAAGAGTATTAAATGCATCTCTTCCATAATAATCATCACTATTTATAACGGCAAACGGAGTATTTATCTTATTTTCAGCACATAAAACAGCATGTATAGTACCCCAAGGCTTTGTTCTTTCACTAGCCTTACTGATTTCTTCTGAAGATAAAAGAGCATCAGGTGTCTGAAATACATATTCAGCATCAAAATTTTCTGCAACACGATTAAACAGTCGCTCCCTAAAATCAGATTCTATATCTTTACGTATTACAAAGACAACTTTACCAAATCCACATTTTTTTGCATCAAATGTAGAAAAATCCAAAAGACACTCATTGTGCTTTCCTACAGCATCTATCTGCTTAACTCCACCATACCGGCTTCCCATACCGGCAGCAAGAACTAACAATGTTGGTTTCATACAATTTTCCTAATCTTTATTATATAAAATTATTATGCTGTTATAGTTTCAAGAGCAAGTTTCATCATATTGGTAAAGGAAGTCTGCCTTTCTTCTGCAGTTGTTTCACCACCAAGAACAATATGATCACTAACAGTAAGAATTGTAAGAGCTTTTCTATGGAATTTAGCTGCAAGCGTATAAAGTTCTGCAGTTTCCATTTCTACCCCCAAAGCCCCATATTCTGCCCACAGTTTCCAATTTGCCTTATCATCATAAAACATATCGCTAGAAACACAAAGACCGACTTTTCGCTTTAATCCTAATTCTTCCGCTTTATTGTCAGCAGTCTTTAAAAGACCAAAATCTGCCGCTGGTGCAAAATGCAATCCATTAAATCGCATTGTATTCAATCCGCTGTCTGTACAAGCTGCTTCTGCCAGAAGTACATCACGAAGAGCAATATCCTTCTGAATTGCACCACATGTTCCTACACGTATTGCCTTTTGTACATTATAAAATTGGAAAAGTTCATTAACATAAATTGAAAGGGATGGTTGCCCCATTCCTGTTCCCTGAACAGAAACCCTTTTTCCATTATAAGTTCCTGTAAAGCCATACATACCACGTACTTCATTATAGCATTTGGCATCTTTTAAAAAATTCTCAGCAATAAATTTAGCTCGAAGAGGATCCCCAGGAAGAAGGACTGCTTCTGCAATGGCACCTTCTGGTGCATTAATATGTGTACTCATTCTATTATTATAACACATTTTTTTTATTGAGGTTAAAATATTTTAATTATTTGATAATTTTAATCAAAAATATACATAAAATGCAGAACAGAATTGCTACTTTTTTCAGTAAGCATCATATATAAGAACTAAAAACACGTACCCTTTATCTGGCATAGAATGCAGTAATATTACGCACTGCTCATAACGATTTTGCGCACTGACAAAATAATAAGAGATTTTAGATTTTACACTTATTAACAATAATACAAAACAATATTTATGAATTTACAAAAATAAAACACCAAACACAGCGCCTGCCATTACTATAAAAACAGGATGAATTTTCTTAAAGAAAAACAAAACAGCAAGGCAAGCTAAATAGAAAATAACAGATTTTAATCTGAATAAATCGAAAAACAGACCGCTTTCTTTAAATAAAGGAATATTTAACAAAGCTATAAGAAAAACATTCATAGCTGCAACAAGTACCATTCCACTAGTTGCAGGCCTAAGACCTGTAAAAGAGGCTTTTACAAGAGGCTTTTTCTGGACATTCATAAAGAATTTGGCAATAAACATAATAATAATAAGAGATGGGAGGATTTCACCAAATGTAGTAATAATACCTCCAATAGGTCCATACAACTCAGTACCACAGTAAGTTGCTAGATTCACTCCTATTGGTCCTGGAGTACTTTCACTAATAGCAAGCATACTGTAAAACTTCTCTGCAGAAATTAGATGATAACGATCTACCAAAACCTGCTGCATAAACGTGGCGGCAACAAGACCTCCTCCAACAGCAAAAAGTCCTACATAAAAAAACACAAAAAATAAAAATATCAGACCTGCAATGCCACTAATCATTCCTGAACCTCATCAACTTTTTTTAGATTACCTGAAAAATAGGCTATCAGTACACCTGCTATGGCAGAAGCAACAATTACAGCTACAGATGGAATCTTAAGGAAAAAGATGGCACAGAACGAAGCTGCATAAAATATAATTCCCCACCATTTTTTTATTGATTTGCGTGCAAAATTAAATACTGCATAAGTAAGAAGAGCAGTTACGGCAACATTTATTCCCTTCAAGGCTTTTTGAACCCATACAATACTTTCAAAGTTAGAAATAAATAAAGAAATTAAAGTAATTATAATAATAGATGGCGTTACAACACCCATTGTTGCAAAGATGCCGCCAATAATTTTTCTACGGCGAAAACCAACAAAGGTAGAAACATTTACAGCTATAACACCAGGCGTTACTTGAGATATTGCATAATAATCCATTAAATCATCACTGGTAGCCCAATTACGCTTATCTACAAGTTCACGTTCGAGAATTGGAAGCATTGCATAACCTCCACCAAATGTAACAGCCCCGATTTTAAAAAAAACAAAATACAAGTTCAATAAATCTTTTACCATACAATAATCCTCTAACCATACAAATGAGAGAGTTAATGAATATATTTATTTATGCCATATAAAAAATATATATCTACTTCTGCGTAGCATGTAAAAATCCTTGCCAGCCTTCTGGAGGCTGCCTTAAGAATTTTTCACATTTATCAACATATTTAAGACTGACGGCATCATCTTTATTTTGCTCAAATAGCGTCTTCGCTTCTGAAAATTTTCCATCAACAAAAAGTTCATAAGCTTTTTCAAACTTTTTAAATTTTGCTTCTGAATTTTTAGCTTCAGATTGCTCCATAGGTGTGTATACATGTACTGGTTCTCGCCTGCCTACAACAACAATATTTGCTATATTTCTAAAAGCAAGCTGGCATCCAACTTCAGTTGCTCTTTTCATAGTTTGTTCAGAACACATAGTATATGTACCAAACTGTTTATTAATGCCTTCCAGACGGGAAGCCAGATTAACAGTATCTCCCATCATTGTATAATCAAAACGCTTATTAGAGCCAAAGTTTCCGACAGTTGCAATTCCAGTATTCAACCCAATACGCTGCTTTACAGCCTTACCAGTAATTGATGAAAGCTGTGCCTGCATTTCCTTTAATTTTTGCTGACACTCAATAGCAGCTTCAAGAGCACGTTTTGCATGGTCATACTGATATGTAGGAGCATTCCAGAATGCAAT
>JAILPY010000010.1 GCA_024699235.1 Treponema sp.
TAGCGAGCGTAATTCTTATCACAGGTGTCGGCGGCATGGTCGTAAAATTCGGCAAAGTCGAAATCCGAACAGTTGCCTGCGCATTGATTCTCGGAATCATAACAAATATTCTTCTTTCTCCAAGCGGTAAAAAAGAAAAAAACTAAAAATTTCTAAAAATCATTGAAAGAAGAAAAAGATGCGTTAAAATTGATAGTGGAGGGGCAAAGTCTTATGAAAAGTTTTAAGATAATTTCAGTTATAATAATTTTTCTGAGTTTTGTCCTTTCAAGTTCAATTGTTTTTATATTCAGTTCACAAAAAATCGAAAAAGATTCCCAAAAACAACTTATAATTGCCGAACATGTTTATGATTGCGTTTATTCAAAAATTATGAAACCCATCATGGTCGCAAAGACTATGGCCTATGACACCTTGTTGCAAGAAAAGCTTCATCTTGAAAATACTTGTTCTGAAAGCGAAATGGAAGAAATAATGACGGCTTATCTGGAGAATCTAAGAACAAAGCTTAATTATTCCACGGCATTTGTAGTTTCAGAAAGTACAAAACGTTATTACACAGCAAAAGGTATCACAAAAATTCTCAACGCACACAAAATTCCTTATGATATTTGGTACCAACTTTTTACCGACACAGACAAAGAATATGATTTAGATACAGACCGAGACCAAGCAAATGAATACAACTGGACGGTCTTCATCAATATTAAGATTTTTGATACGGACGGAAAAATGCTCGGCGTTTGTGGCGTCGGAGTCATAATGGATGAACTTCAAGAGCTTTTTTCAGAACTTGAATCAGAATTTGACATCAAGGTAAACCTGATTGATACAGACGGTCTTGTTCAAATCGATACAAACAGCACGAACATCGAAAATGCTTACATTTCTGCGGCAATCGAAGACAAGGCTGGCAGCGAAAGCTTTACTTACAAACAGCGCGGCTTAAACGGAATTCGAATGGTTCGATTCATGAAAGATTTGGACTGGTATGTGGTTGTTCAAGGAACTTTGAATCACATCATATTCGGAAGGAATCTCGTTATCATACTCACTCTCTCATTTCTTTTTGTTTTATGCGTTTTCTTCATTCTTTCGCAAATATATTCCAAAAAAGATACTGTAACTACTACAGATGACACTCTCGAAGATCATGTAACAGGTTTGCCAAACCGTAATTATTTCAAAGAAGCCTATGGTGAGATGGGGATTTTCACAACCACTCGATATAAATCAATGGCTTTTTTCGACATTGACAATTTTGAAAATATCAAGACATCGAATAACGGTAATAAAATTCTCAAAGATATGATTGACATTGCTAAAAAACTTATTTTTGATAAAGGTCAGCTTTTACGCTGGGAAAATGACAGTTTTATGGCTCTTCTTGAGGTAAACGCCGACGAAACAAAAAAATGTTTTTCAGAAATCTGCGAGAGAATAAAAAATCAGCTTGATGTTACTATCTCTGTCGGGATTATAGAAATAAATCTTTCTGATACTATCAAACTAAATTATTATCGCGCAGTGCAGGCCTGTTATTCAGTAAAAGAATCAGGCGGTAATGGAGTTCGATACCATGCAGCAAGATAAAAAGTTATTGAGTCGAATAAAACTAGAATCCGTACACACCAAACTTATTTTTTTTATTTTCGGACCTGTCTTGATTTTATGTGTAATCATTTCGCTTTTATATTCATATACCTTGAATTCAATAATTACAAAAAATATAGACAAAACCTTGAACCTTGTGGCAGAACAGAAGAAAAACGAGTTTGACAATTGTTTCTCATCGGTTGAGCGTGCTGTAAACAATATAACCAATTATGTAATAGAAACAATAGACAGCGAGCGAATTTTAAGGGACCCCGCTTACGAAAAAGAATATATGAATTCTTTGGGAAGCACAATTTCGCACATGGCTGCCGTTGCAAAAGATTCCGTTGCCCTTTATTTCCGCATGGAACAAGAAAAATTTGGAGGAAAATCCGGGGTTTTTCTTACCGGCAACAGCAAATATGGATTCATAAGCGTCAGTCCTACAAACTTAGACATTTATTCGCCAACAGATACGGAGCATGTTTGCTGGTATTATCTTCCGTTGTGGGCAGAACGGCCTGTCTGGATTGAGCCTTATCAGAACAAGAACATAAACATGCATATTTTGTCTTATGCCATGCCTGTTTACAAAGACTCAAAATTGCTCGGAATCAGTGGAATTGACATTAATCTTGCAACAATAAAAAATATTTCCGATACACTTCCGTTTGAA
>JAILPY010000026.1 GCA_024699235.1 Treponema sp.
AGTGATAGGAATGCTGTAAGAATTTGCGTTACAGAATTGAATGAAGCCGGAAATTATGAAAAAGCATATGAATTAAGCAACATGATTATCCGTAAATCTTCTGCAACGGTAGATGATTTTTGTACACATATAGATATTTGTCTGTCCAATAATAAGATAGAAGAAGCTGTAAGGCTGGCAAAAAGTATGTATGCAAAGAATTGCCTCAATGAAAATGTTCAGAAGGCCTATGTAAAGGTTTTGGTTTTTTCTGATAGCACTTCTGAAGCAGAGAAATTAATTAATCTTCTTATGGCAAGTGCCAGTGCAGAGTTAAAAAGCTTTCTGTTTTATGAAAAGAGTTTTCTGTATGGAGATGAGTCTTCGACTATTGAAAATCTCAGGTCTAGTCTTACACAAAATCCCCGTAACAGCGATGCGCTGTATCGTCTTTATCAAGTTTATTATAATAAAAAAGACTGGAAAAGGGCCCAGTATTACTTGAGGCAGGTTGTTGCTTTAAATCCTGTAGATGCTAATGCTCTTGCAAAGAATGAAGAACTTGATGAACTTTTAAAAAGATAGCTGTTTTATAAATAAATGTTCTGATAGAATTATTGTCTGTATACTTGTCATGCATAAAAAATAATGATATTCTAACTTACTGATTTTTAAACTTTAAAAAAGAAGGAAATAATCTATGTCTTGTTTACCATTATTTCTCCAGACTGCAGCTTCAGGAGATGCTTCTGCTGCTGGAGCAAGCACATTGGCAACCTTTGTGCCATTTATTTTAATCATTCTGATTATGTATTTTCTGATGATTCGACCTCAGAGTAAGAAGCAGAAAGAAACCCAGAAAATGCTCGATGCCCTTAAAAAAGGTGACAAGGTTATTACAATCGGTGGTATCCATGGAACTGTAAGTTCCGTTAAGGAAAATGTTGTTGTTGTTAAGGTTGACGACAGTACTAAGATTGAATTTAACCGTACTGCTATTGCAAGTGTTATAACCGATAAGCCTGAACAGGAAGTTGCTTCTTCAGAAAAGAAATCTTTGTTTGGAAAGAAGAATTCTGAAAGTGATGTAAAAGCAGAGGATAAGAAAGATGAGTAAGAGAAGTCGTCTTGTTATTATAGTTGCTGTTCTTGCAATGTGTTTTGTATTCCTCTGGCCGTCTATTCAGTGGTATGCACGCACTCCAAAAGAGCAGCAGGCTCTCGCCTTGAGTTCACTTGAAAATATTAAGGATTATTCAAGTCAGAAAGCTGTTTCTGAAGTAAAAAACCTTATTTTCCAGGCAAAATCTTATCCAGATGTAGAACTTTCTAAAGATCAGCAATGGCTTAAGAAGTCTGTTGTAAAGAATTATAAAGAGATGGGGGAAAAACTGCCTTCTCCTCTGTCTTTGCATGATGCCCTTTCTTCTTTTTCTTCGCAGGCAGCTTTGCAGAGTGTGGTAGAGGCACGCTTTAGAAATGAAATTTTAAAAAATAAGAAAAATTATAAGAATTCCGTAAAACTTGGACTTGATTTGAGTGGAGGTATGAACGTTATTGTACGTGCAGACCTTGATGCTGTCGTAAAGTCCCAGGAAGGCAACGTCGCTGTTGCAGATACAGAGGCTTTGAAACAGGCTGCAATGCAGCAGGCTATCGAAACTCTTTCAAGCCGCATTGACCGTTTTGGTCTTTCTTCACCTACTATTCGTCAGCAGGGTGAAGATAGGATTTATATTGAACTTCCTGGCAGTGCAGAAACAGATCAGATTAATTCTATTATCCAAGGACGGGGTATTTTAAATTTCCGTCTTGTTGATGACGATGCAACTCAGGCATTCCAGCTGTTTTATGCACAGCATCCTGACAGTACATTTGATTCCCAGGGAAGGCTTGTAGATCCTTCCATTATACCGGATGATGATGAAGTGTTTGGATACTATCTGACAGATGAATACGGATTGGATCAGCGCGTTAATTACCTTGTCGTAAAAAAGGAAATAGTACTTGATGGTAAGCATATAAAGTCTGCAACTGTTGGTACAGAAGATCTGACAAATAAGCCTTCTGTTAACTTTACTCTTGATGCAGAGGGTGCAAAGATTTTTGGAGAATTTACAGGTGAGCACATTCATCAGAGTCTTGCTATTTTAAGTGATAATAAAATAAAGTCTAATGCAACGATTCAGACAGCCATTACTGGCGGTCAGGTTTCTATTACAGGATTCGGTCAGCAGGAAGCAAGGAATCTTGAAAAGGTTTTGCAGACAGCTTGGCTTGATGTTCCTCTTTCTGTTGAAAGTCAGCAGGTAATTGGAGCTTCTCTTGGCGATCAGGCTGTAAAGCAGGGTATTTTTGCTCTTGGAGTAGGTCTTATTGCTATTATGCTCTTTATGCTTATCTGGTATAAGGGTGCTGGATTTAATGCATGTGTTGCACAGGTATTGAATATGTACATTATGTTCAGTATCTTGAGTGCTTTTAATCTTACCGTTACATTGCCTACTATTGCAGGTATGATTCTTACGATTGGTATGGCAGTTGATGCAAACGTCATTATCTTTGAACGCATAAAGGAAGAACTTAAGCTTGGGAAAGACAGGGCTTCTTCTATTAGTGCAGGCTTTGATAATGCACTTTCAGCAATTATGGACTCTAATATTACGACATTTATTGCAGCATTCTTTATGACAATGCTCGGTACTGGTTCTATCCAGGGATTTGCAGTAAGCCTTGCAATTGGTGTTGTTTCTACAGTATTTACAGCTCTTGTTGTTTCTCGTCTTATTTTTGATTTCAACACAGAAGTTATGAAAAAGAAAGGAATGAGCATAAGCTGGAGGTTAAAGTAATGAATAAGAATTATAAATTCAGCAAGGCCTTTCTTGGCTGTGCTATTGTAAGTGCTGTAATTATACTTAGTGGTATAGTAAGTTTTTTTATTCGCGGTATTAATTTTGGTATAGATTTTCAGCCAGGACTCATAGAAGAAGTCCGTATAGCTGATTCTGCTATGGAAATTACATATAAAGGATCTGCAACTGTAAGTATTGATGCTACAGCAACTGCTCTTGATGTTGTTATTAGTGGTGTTGGCGCAGAAAACGAAACTCGTACATTTACTTATGGTCAAAATCCTACTATAGAATTGCTTGCAGCTGCACTTAATAAGGTTGAGGGAATTTCTGCAAAAGTTACGAAATTTGGAGATGCTGATACTTACGGGATTTTTACAAATAATGCAGTAACAGCACGCCTTTCTTCTGATGTTCCTTTCCGTCTTTATGTTTCTTCAGGAACTTCTTCTGTTTCTATTGATGAACTTCGAGATGTTCTGAAAGAACAGAATGTTGAACTTAAGCAGCTTGGAACAGAGGAAAACCGAAGCTTTCAGATCCGTGCAAAAATTTCAGATGATTCTGCATCTAGTCAGACTTTACAGAAAAACATCTTGAGTTCGCTTCAGTCTAAATTCGGTGAAAATAATGTAGCAATTATAAAGACAGATTATGTGGGTTCTGGACTTTCAAGCAGTCTTGCCGTAAAATCTCTCCTTCTTACTGTTTTGACAATATTCCTTATTTGGCTGTATGCTTCTATTCGGTTCCATTGGGATTTTGCTCTTGGTGCTGTAGTTGCATTGCTGCATGACTGTCTGATAATGTTTACATTCATTAGTTGGGCACAGATAGAATTTTCAACGACAACGCTTGCTGGCGTTTTGATTATCTTCGGTTATTCAATAAACGCTACAGTTGTCATTCTTGACCGTGTGCGTGAGAATATGAAGATTGTTGAGACAAAAGATTTTAATGATATTATTAATAAGTCCCTTAATGATACATTATCACGTTCTGTTATTACTACTGTAACGACTTTGTTTGCATCAATTTCATTGCTCGTATTCACAACTGGCAGCATAAGGAATCTTGCAATTGTTTTGACAATAGGTCTTCTTTCGGGCTGTTATTCATCTATATTCATTAGTTCTGGATTCATTTCTTTCATGAGAAGGAAGAATCCAAAGTCTGCAAAAAAGAATAATGCAAAGGCTTCTGCTTCTGATAATGTTATAACAATGCCTTCAAGCTAAAAGAAATAGATTTCTTAATAAAATCCACTGTATTTTTACAGTGGATTTTTTTTTTTTGCTGGAGTATACTTTCTGCATGAAAGTTATCCGTGCTTCTGTTCTTGGTTATTGCATGGGGGTCCGGAGGGCCGTTGATGCAGCAGAAAAATCATTACAAGAAAATGAATCATTTCATAGAGAAATTTATACATTAGGCCCTTTAATTCATAATCCTACAGTATTAAAGAATCTTGAAGACAGAGGCTTAAAGGTCCTTACAAAAGAAAATCTTTCTGATGCAGGAGATTCTTCTATAGTAATTATTCGTGCGCATGGTACAACGCCTGTTATTATGAGGCGTTTAGAACAGGCTTCTGTACATGTTGTTGATGCAACGTGTCCTCGTGTGCATTTAAGCCAGAAAAGGGCTGCCGAATGGAGTTCAAAAGGTTACGCTGTCATAATTGCAGGCGACAGAAATCACGGAGAAGTCACAAGCATAATTGGTTTTGCCGAAGAAAATTCTGTAAAAACTTTTGTAGTCCAGAATGCTGATGATGCAAATAAAATTTCCGTTCCTGAAAAAGCAATACTTATTGCCCAAACGACATTCAGTCCCAATGAATTCTGTAAAATAGCAGAAATATTACAATCAAAAAATAATAAAATAGAGGTTTTTAATTCTATTTGTTCTGCAACATTGGAGAGACAAAATGCCCTTAAGCAGCTGGCAGGACAGGTAGATGGAATTCTTGTTATTGGCGGCAAAAATTCTGCAAATACACGCAGACTATTTGAAACTGCGGCATCCCTTTGTCATGCTGCACTAATTGAAAATGAAAATCAAATACCTTCAGAATTTTATGAAATGGGCATAGTTGGTATTACTGCAGGAGCAAGTACGCCTGATGAAGTAATTGATAAAACCGAAAAGGAACTGTTTTCCCGAAAAAAGTAAAATTTTATACCATAAACAAGAATACTATGATATAATTGTATATAAGGACGGTTTTATGGATAATAAAATTTTACTTGTTTGTACAGAAGTTAATTTTCTTGTAAAAACATTAATAAAAAGTATATCTGATATTGGTTTTGAAGTTGTTGTTACCCAGCCTGATATTGTTGAAATTCAGTTGCTGGAGCCTCTTCCTGATATCTTTATCGTGTATTTGGAAGGAAATACAACTTTATTTAATGGAACATTGAAGTTTTTAAAAAATAAAATGTCGGAAGACGTTATAGATCGTGTTTTGTACCTTATAGGCAATGAAACGGAGATAAATGCCGTAAGTGAATTTATTCCAAAAACATTGGTGACTGCAAGTTTTACAAGGCCTGTCAATGTTCCTGATATATTAACCAAGTTAAAGAATCTTCAGCTTCATACAGGTCCTAATGCCGGAAGAAAGCGAATTCTTGTCGTTGATGATGATGCTACTGCCTTGCGGGCCATGAATAATCTTTTTTCTAAAAAATATGATGTTTCCATTGTTACTTCTGGCATAAATGCAATTTCCTTTTTGACTCAGGATCAGCAGGGAATAGATTTGATTCTTCTAGATTATGAAATGCCAGGTGCTTCAGGACTTCAAGTGTTTGAAATGCTTAAAAATGATCCGCGTACAGCTTTAATACCTGTTATTTTTCTTACGTCAAAAGATGATAAAGATACTGTATTAAAGATTTTGTCTGCAAAACCTGAAAAATACCTTCTGAAAAATCAGGAGCCTGAGCAGCTTATGCAAAAGATTGACGATTTCTTTAAAGGAAGGTAATGTTTATCTTTTAATCTAGATTCTGATAATCTGCATCAAAAAGGGAGTATCTACCTGTGATTCAATATACACGTGTTGTTCATGGAATGGGAGAGTTTTTTCAGTTTGTATGTTCTATAAAATCAGACGATACATACCGTAATTCGAAAAATAAGCTTTTGCAGATTTATGAATCTAGTTCTGATTCATTTTATATTCAGTCGCTTATAAATACTGTAAAGAGGGAGTTGCCTGACATTATTTTAGTAGGACTGACAACTTCGTCAGGTAATTCTTCTTCTTGGAGTGAATCAAGCGGAACTTTATGCAGTTTTATTTTCTTTGAGGATTCAACTTTTACGGTCCATCACTTTGATTGTAAGGAAGACGGACCTTTTTCTGTTGGGGACATAATAGGTGAAGAACTCCTTCGAACTGAAAATGCAAAGGGTGCTTTAGTATTTAGTGCAGGCTTATCACTTCCAATTTCTGACTTTTTTACTTCAGTTTCAAGTTACGAATCTCACATTCCCTTTTTTGGCATGATGGCAAGTGTAAAAGATATGTCAAGTAACTCTGCAACGCCATATATTTTTTCTGATGAATTATATAATTACGGAATAATAGTCGTTATTTTCAAAGGTGAAAATTTACATATTAAAGTTGGCTATAATTTTGGATGGAAACCTTTCGGCAAGAAAATGACTGTAACAGAGGCTCATAATTCCTGGGTCTATAAAATAGATGATGCTCCTGCAACAGATATTTACCGTAAGTATTTAGGAGTTTTGCCAAATAAGTATTTTAGGCAGAATAGTGCAGACTTTCCTCTTGTTGTTGATAGAAAAGGCGTAAAGGTTGGTCGTGTGGGGTCCACTGAAGTTGATGGAAAAAGCGTTGTTTTTTCTGGTGATATTTATGAAGGTGAAAAAATTCAATTTAGTTATGGAAACCTGCATGACATTCTTATGGAGACCCTAAACGATAGCATTTCTCTAAGCGAATTTGAATCTCAGGCTATACTGCTTTTCGTTTGTGTTTCTAGAAGTTCCTTTCTTAAGGAAGATGCTGAAAGAGAGCTGTCTTGTTATGAATGTGTAGCTTCTAACTATAGTCATGGATATGGTTTTGCAGAATTTATGCTTGATGAAAATGGCGGAGGCGGAGTTTTAAATACGTCTCTTGTATCTGTAGGTATGAGGGAGGGGGAACTTAAGCATAAAGATTTGCTTGAAGCCTTGGCGCAACACCGTCAATTAGATCAGACTGATGAGTCTGAATGGGAAAATGACAACGTAGTTATTCCTCTTGCTCAGCGTCTTGTAAAGTTCTTGGAAGCTACAACGGCAGAACTTGAGCAAATGGCAGCAGCTGCAAATGCTGCAAATAAAGCAAAAAGTGAATTCTTATCTAGTATGTCTCATGAAATCAGAACTCCGATAAATGCTGTCCTTGGTTTGGATGAAATGATTATAAGAGAGACTAAAGATGCAAATATTAAGGAATATGCAAGTAATATTCAAAGTTCTGGTAAAGTACTTCTTTCTTTGATAAATAACGTTCTTGATTTTTCAAAAATTGAGGCCGGTAAGATGGAAATTATAGAGGCTGATTATGATTTGTCATCTATGATTAATGATATCATGAATATGATTTTACCGCGTGCACAAAAGAAAAATTTGGAATTAGTAGTTAATATAGACCCTACTATGCCATACCGATTGAATGGTGATGAAAACCGCATAAAGCAATGTGTCATAAATATACTTACAAATGCTGTAAAATATACGAATGAAGGTTTTATTGTTCTTAATATTGGATGGGAAAAGAGAGATGATGTTTCTATTGTCATGAATATTTCTGTATCTGATACCGGTATTGGAATGAAAGCTGAAGACTTGCCTCGTTTATTTTCTCCTTTTGAACGCATGGAGGAAATGCGTAACAGGAGTATTGAAGGAACTGGATTAGGTCTTAACATTGTAAAAAAACTTCTTTTCCTGATGGATTCTCAACTTGATGTTAAGAGTGAATATGGAAAAGGCAGTGAATTTTCATTTTCTGTCAGTCAAAAGGTTCTTGACTGGTCTGCAATGGGTAATTTTAATGAGCGGCATAAGCAGAACGTTGAAAGAAAGGAGTATCAGGAAAGTTTCCAGGCTCCATCTGCATCAATACTTGTTGTTGATGATATTTCAGTAAATCTTTCTGTTATTAAAGGTTTACTGAAAAAAACTCGTATTAAAATTGATACTGCAAGCAGCGGTAAAGAATTTATTGAAATGGCCTGTGCTACAAAGTATGATATTCTTTTTGTTGATCATCAAATGCCTGAAATGGATGGAGTAGAGGCCTTTCATTTATTGAAAGAAAAGCCGGATAATGCCTGTGAGCATACTCCTGCAATAGCATTGACAGCAAATGCTATTTCTGGTGCAAGAGAAAATTATATTAAAGCCGGCTTTACTGATTATTTAAGTAAGCCTGTAGCTAGTGAAGCTTTGGAAGAAATGATTATAAAATATCTTCCTGAGGAAAAAACTTTGCATAAAGGTGATGCTGGATTTGTGGATTCAAAAGATGTTGGTCAAGATCCAAATTCTTCTGTTTCCATAGATCTTGCTGCCTATTTTTTTAAGCGATTCAAAATTGATATTAATGATGCCCTTAAATTCTGTGGCGGCATGGAAAATTTTATGTCTGTAGCAGAGAATTTTTATGAAATGATAGATGAGCAGGCTGAAAAAATTAAGAAATTCTCAGAAGAGCAGAATGTTAGAGAATATACGGTCCAAGTTCATGCATTAAAGAATTCTGCAAGATTAATAGGTGCTCAGGATTTGTCTGACAGGTCTTTGTATCTAGAAAAATGCGGAAATGAAAAAAATATGGATGAAATAAATTCTCTTACGCCTAAACTCATAAAGGATTATCTGGCATATAAGCCTCTGATAGGTTCTCTCTTAGGAAAAGAAGGTGTATCAGAAGGAGAAAAAGAAGATACTCGTGCGGAAATATCAAAAAATGATTTGAATGATGCTTTGTCTACATTAAAGTCTTTTGTTTCAGCTTTTGATTTTAATAATGCAGATAGCGTTATTTCTATGCTTGAAGAATATAAAATGCCTATGGATTTTAAGGATAAGTATAATAAGATAAAGCACCTTATTAAGGCCGTTGATCATGATGCCCTTATGGAAATTCTTGAGACAATATAACAGTTGGTTTTTATCATATTTTTATTTACCATATGTTTTTTCTATATCCATAATCTGGTCCCTGATAGCTGCGGCTTGCTCATAATCAAGCCTGTCTGCGGCCTCCATCATTTCTTTTTTCAGTATTTCTATTAACTTATGCCGCTGTGCAGGGACAAACATATTTGCACTCTTTTTTATTGCATTTATCTCAACTCCGGCTGTTTCTGCAGCTTCTTCTTTTTTATGCTCTAATATATCTTCTACAGCTTTAGATATGGTCTTTGGCGTAATGTTATGTTCTTTGTTATACGCTTCTTGAATCTTTCTTCTTCGCTTTGTTTCTTCCAAAGCTTCTTTCATTGCATCGCTCATTCTGTCTGCATACATAACGACTTTACCTTCTGCATTTCGGGCTGCTCGTCCTATTATCTGTATTAGCGATGTTGTGCTTCTTAAAAATCCAATTTTATCTGCATCAAGTATGGCTATGAAAGAAACTTCAGGCAAGTCAATTCCTTCTCTAAGGAGATTGATTCCTATTAAGACGTCAATTTCTCCTGCTCGAAGGCTCTTTAAAATTTCAACACGTTCAAAAGTATCTATTTCAGAATGAATGTACTTTACTTTCATATTTAGGCCTGTCAGATAATCTGTAAGGTCTTCCGCCATCTTTTTAGTAAGTGTAAGGATTAAAGAGCGCTCTTTTTTTGTTATGCGTTCCTGTACTTCCTTGTAAATATCCTGCATCTGTCCTTCACTAGGACGCACTTCTATTATTGGATCTAACAGGCCTGTAGGGCGGATAAGCTGTTCTACAACCTGTGAAGATTTCTGTATTTCTTCCTTACGCGGTGTTGCAGTTACGAAGATAACTTGATTCATCTTTTTTGAAAATTCTTCTGCTTTTAGAGGTCGGTTATCTAATGCACTCGGAAGGCGAAAACCAAAATCTATAAGATTCTGTTTTCTGCTTCTGTCTCCTTCATACATTGCTCCGATTTGAGGTACGGTGACATGTGCTTCATCTATAAGGCATAAGAAATCATCTGGAAAGTAGTGGAGAAGTGTAGCAGGAGGTTCTCCGTGTTTTCTGCCTGCAATGGGACCTGAATAGTTTTCTATGCCAGAGCAGTATCCCATTTCTTTCATCATTTCTATGTCGTAAGTGGTTCTTGTCTTTAATCGTTCCGCTTCAAGTTGTTTTCCCTGTTCCCTTAATTCTTCAATTCTGGCTTTTAATTCTTCTGCTATTCTGTCAGCAGCATTGTTTAGCATGTCTTGAGGAACTACGAAGTGCTTTGCAGGGTACAGCTGCAATTCGTCAAGATCTTCTATAATATCTCCTGTAATAACGTCGAATCGGGCAATTCTTGCAATTTCATCAAAGTCTAATTCTATTCGGTAGGCCTGGTCAGTTTCCATGTATGGAGGAAAAATGTCCATAGTATCTCCGCGTATGCGGAATTTACCGCGTTCTAAAACCATGTCATTACGCTGGTATTGTACGGAAATGAGTTTGCCAGCAAGTTTATGAATGTCTATTTCTTGGCCTTTTTCTATATGGGTTCTCATCTCCTTATATAAATCTGGCATTCCCAGTCCGTAGATGCAGCTTACGGTAGAAACTATGATGACATCCCTTCTTTCCATAAGGCTGTATGTTGCAGCAAGCCTGAGCTTATCTATTTCTTCATTGATAGCAGCATCTTTTTCTATGTACAAGTCTCTTGCAGGAACATAGGCTTCTGGCTGGTAATAATCGTAATAAGAAACAAAATATTCTACTGCATTGTTTGGGAAGAATGTCTTGAATTCCCTGTATAACTGAGCAGAAAGGGTTTTATTATGACTTATGATAAGGGTTGGCTTTTGGACGGCTTCAATTATTTTAGCCATTGTAAAGGTCTTACCGGAACCGGTTACGCCTTTTAAGGTTTGATACCGGTCTCCGTTGGCAATTCCTTCTGCCAGTTTTTGTATTGCCTGTGGCTGGTCTCCTGAAGGAGCATATTCAGAAACGACTTGAAATTTCCTCATGTTATTATATAGAAGTGCCTGAAACTTCTCCTTCAAGGACGACTGTCAATTGTTCATATTTCTGATCTCTGTATACAGTTACCGTTACTGTATCTCCTGGTTTTTTATTTTCCAACGCACTGTAATAGTCAGCTAGCTTAGAAATAGAAATAGAATCTATGGCAGTAATGATGTCTCCTCCGAGGTATATTGTCTGAGGATTAAATGAACGTCCGTATTGGGCAGCTCTTGTACCGCCCTTTATGCCGGCTTTTTCAGCTTCACTGCCTGCACGTACTTTGCTTACTATCATGCCTGTAGATATTCCGTATCCGACATAATTTGCAATGCGACTTGTATTTTGTACAAGGGAAACAAGCATTACGCCTCTGTTTACTTTTCCATATTTGATTAAATCTGCTACAACGCGGCGTGCTGTAGATACAGGAACTGCAAATCCTACTCCACTTGAAGAACCGCTTGAAGAATATATTATAGTATTTATTCCAATCATGCGTCCCTGATTGTCAAGAAGCGGACCTCCTGAGTTTCCTGGGTTGATTGCAGCGTCTGTCTGAATCATATCACGAATAATTACATTAGTACTTTCCTGTATAGGTCTTCCAAGTCCTGATATTATGCCAGTCGTCATGGTTCTTTCTAAGGCAAAAGGGTTTCCGATTGCAATGACTTTCTGTCCTACTTTTAAATTTGTGCTGTCTCCGAACGATATTGTTTTAAGTTCAACTGTAGATGGAGGGTCAAATTTTAGAACTGCGATGTCGCTTTCTTTATCCTGGCCGATTACGTGACCTTCATAAGAAGAGCCGTCTGCAAGGGAAATCGTAATTGTAGAAGCGTTTTCAATTACGTGTACATTAGTAATGACATATCCGCGCTTATCAATGATAGAACCTGAGCCTGAACCGCTCTGTGTGACTACAGGTTCGTAAAACCAGTTATATCCCATAACCTGAGTTGTAATGTTTACAACTGCTTCATTGCAACGTTCATATACGGAAATATTCTGTGCTTCATCCTGTGTATAAGAAGAGGAATCATTTATAACCTGAAGCACTGGCGTATTGGTTTCTAGTTCAATGTCATCTTCGATATCAGATGGTATGCTGTTACTTGAAATGTTGCTTTCGATGTTTACAGGAACTTCCTGTTCTTTTTTTGCTGAAGATGAATTATTTTTATTGCATATAAATGCTGTTATGCCTGATGCAAGTACAGCGACCAATATAGATAGCTTTAAGACTTGTTTTCCTGAATAAAGTTTCATTCTATAAATATATCAATATTTACTGTCTATGTCAAAGCTTTACATAAAAGGAGAAAAGAGCTTGCAGAGAGACCAGAAAGCTCTTTTTATGATGCTTTTGTTATCGAAATACTCTTTTGTAACGTGCATTGAAATCTTTCTGTCTCTTTCAAAAATACTTTCACATCGTCCTGTAAATTTTTCATCATAAAAAATTATGTTTTCTTCATAATGTAAAGAAAAGCTTCTGTTGTCAATGTTTGTGCTTCCCAGTGAGGTAATCTTTCTGTCTATGGTTATCATTTTTGAATGTATGAATCCTGGGTACAGATGAAAATGAACCCCTTCTGCACACATCTCCCTTGCGAATTCGAATGATGCAGCTTTCATATAGAATTTGTCCCATGTTCCAGGAATTATTATGTGCACGTTTACGCCTGTATAAGATGCAATCTTAAGTGCGTTATAAAATTCTTCATTTGGCGTAAAGTATGGAGTTTCGATGTACACATTTTTTTTTGCACTCATTATCATTCTGATAAAGGCATCTTCAATGTTTGCCTTATGAGCATTATTTGGACCGCATGTAAGCACTTGAGTAGGAATGTGCTGCCTGCTGAATACAGTTCTTAAAAGTTTTTCTTCGTCTTCAAATTCAGAGACTTCAGTTAGGCTTGTAATGAGCGACACTGGAAAATACTGAGCTGCTTCCTGTAATGTCCGGGTTCTCTTAATCCATGCATCTTGAGAATACCAGTCAGTAAGGAATGTTGTTTGCATGTCAAATACGCAGCTTCCGGTAAGGCGTATTGCTGTATCCCTCCAGTTTAATTTATATCTTTTACTCTGGTTTTCGTATTCATCGCCTATGTTAATTCCTCCAATAAACGCAATTCTGCTGTCTATTACGGTAAGTTTTCTGTGATTTCTGTAATTTAGGGTCAAAGGTAAGCCTAGGCGTATTTGAAAAAAAGGCCTTGCACTGCCTCCTGCATTATTCAGCTTTCTGAAAAATCGAGTTCTTGTCCTGATAGATCCAAAATCATCATATATGAGTTTGACTTCAATGCCTTCCTTAGCTTTCTGGCACAGAATGTCCATGATTCGGTTTCCTATTTTGTCAGAGTGAAAAATAAAATATTCCATGTTTATGGAATGCCTGGCCTTTTTTAGTTCCGAGCATAAATCGTCGAAAAATTCCTTGCCATAACAGTAAATTGTTGAATTAGAGTCTGCAAAAGACAGGAGGCTATTTCCTTTTTGTAAATTCATATCCATAAGCGGATAGAAATTTTTTATGACATGATTTGGAATATGGTTTCTGTTTTCACTTAAAATTCTTTGCTGTAAGTCTCTTATAGGTTTTGTAATGTTGTCTGCAGTTGTGTTTACTTCCTGCATTCTCCTGGTTCCTGTAAATACATGCCCACTGAACAGTATGTATAGGATAATTCCAACTCCTGGGAGCAGATATAGAATTAAAAGCCATACAAATCTTCTTCGTGCTTCTTTTCGTTCAAAAAAAAGAACAAAAAACATAAAGAGAAATGTTGCAGCTGAAATTGCGACTTTTATTATTGAAAGCATTTTTTTCTTACAAAGTATATAGGATATTTTTTACTTTGACTACTAAAGATTTTATTGTTATAGCATTTCATGTTCTAAAAAACTGAAATAATCAGACTTTGTAAGGATAATGTGGTCTAAAAATGCAATTCCCAGTATGGCTGCTGCATTTTTTATTGTCTTTGTACTTTCTAAATCTGCTTTACTTGGAATGCACGGACCAAATGGATGGTTATGGCTGCATATTACTGCAGAAGCATGTTCTGAAATTGGATCTGAAAATATTTCTCTGGGATGGATTAGAGTTTTATCGATAGTTCCTACAGAAATTACTCGGATTTTAAGAATCTCATGAGCGCCATTTAGAGAGGCGCAGATAAAATGTTCTTTTGATTCCATTGCATAATGTTGAATGTATGGAATTATGTCGCTAGGATGGTTTATGACGGCTTTTAGGTATGCATTCTTGCGCCTTCCTAGTTCCAAGGCAGCTGCTACTGCTAGAGTCTTTGAAATTCCCATCCCTTTAAGGTCTTTTAAGTTCTGAATGAGATTATCCTGATTGCTGCTGTTCATTACAGTTATTATTTTTTTTGCAAGTTCATTGATTGGCATGCTTTTTGTTCCTGACCCCAGCATAAGCATAAGCAGCTCTGAATCACTGGGATATCCGATGCCATTTTTTAGGGTTAATTCCCTTATGTCTGGGTGACTTCTTTTTGTTTCGTAATTAAATTCTAAGTCATTCATACTTATTTATATATCTTTAATTGTATCTTTTTGTAGAAATAAATGCTTAACTTACAGAAAATTCTTATTGAGTAAAATTCTGTGTTTGATTATATTTATTTTTGTATTATTTCATTGTGAGGAAAAAAATGAAAAAGATTTTATCAGTTATTACTGCCGCTGTTGCAGTATTGTCCCTTTTTTCTGGATGTAATTCTGAAAATAAGGTTACCAGAATTGGTGTTGTCCAGCTTGTTGAGCATCCTGCCCTAGATGCTTCTTATCAAGGTTTTGTAGACGGCCTAAAAGATGCCGGATATGTAGACGGAGAGAATATTAAAATTGATTATCAGAATGCTCAGGGGGAACAGGCAAACTGTGTTACTATTGCTCAGAAATTAGTTTCTGACAGGGATGACTTGATTCTTGCAATTGCAACTCCTGCTGCTCAGGCTGTTGCAAATTTGACTACAGAAATTCCTGTTCTTGTAACTGCAGTTACAGATCCGGAAACTGCAAATCTCGTAAAGAGCAATAAACTTCCTGGAACTAATGTTACCGGTACTTCTGACCTTACTCCTTGTGCTGCACAGATTGAACTCTTAAAGCGTTTGATTCCAAATGCAAAAAAGGTTGCAATGCTTTACTGCTCAAGCGAAGAAAATTCTCATTTTCAGGTTGATATTGCAAAAGAAGCCTGTGATAAGGCTGGGTTGACTTATATAGATGCAACCGTTTCAAATACAAATGAAATTCAGCAGGTTGTTCAGAGTCTTGCCGGTAAGGTTGATGCAATTTATTCGCCTACAGACAATATGATAGCAAGCTGCATGGCAACTGTATCTATGGTTGCAAATGAAGCAAAAATTCCTGTAATCGTTGGTGAAGACGGAATGGTACAGGGGGGTGGTCTTGCTACATATGGCATTAACTATTACGAACTTGGAAAGCAGACTGCTGTAATGGCAGTTGATATCCTGAAGAATGGAAAGAAACCTGCTGAAATGCCTGTTCAGTATTTAAGTACCTGTGATTTTTCTTATAATAAGGATACTGCTTCTGTTCTTGGAATTACAATTCCTGCAGACCTAATAAAGTAAATTCGTTGAGAATTTTGTATATGTTCATCTAGTAACCGGAAGATGTTTGTTTAGGATTTCTTTCGGTTACATAAAATTTATATGTCTTTTCTATACCTCTTTTCTGATGTAAAAATCTTTGGTATAATCTCTCCATTATGTTATTTCTAAGTATAGCTTCATTTTCTAATGCTATGATTGGTGCAGTTTCCCAGGGGGTTCTTTGGGCTGTAATGGCTTTAGGTGTTTACATTACGTTTAAGATTCTGGATTTTCCTGATATGACTGTTGATGGAAGTTTTGCTACAGGAGGATGTACTTGTGCAATTCTTATTGCAACGGGATGGAATCCTGTTCCTGCAATGATTATTTCTATTCTTGCTGGTTCTGTTGCCGGTTTATTGACGGGGTTGTTGACTACTAAGCTGAAAATTCCTGGAATTCTTGCAGGAATCCTTATGATGCTTGCATTGTATTCAATAAATCTTCATATCATGGGCGGACCTAACAAGCCTCTTTCCCGTACAGATATGTCATCTATGAACTATGTAAGCAAATGGCTTCATCTTGGAGATATATTTAAAGATAATGCTACTTCTATTTCCAGTCTTATAACAGGAATCTTGTTCTGTGCTGCTCTTATATCTATTCTTTATTGGTTTTTTGGTACTGAAATAGGATGTGCAATCCGTTCTACAGGTGATAATCCAAGAATGAGTCGGGCACTTGGGGTTAATACCGATAATATGCAGATTCTGGCCCTTATGGTTTCTAATGGGCTTGTTGCGCTTTCTGGTGCGCTTGTAATGCAGCAGCAGCGATTTGGTGATGTAAGTATGGGAATTGGTACTATAGTGATAGGCCTTGCTTCAATTATAATTGGAGAAGTTATCTTTGGTAAAAGGATAGCTTTCTGGTATTATTTGCTGTCTGTTGTATTTGGTTCAGTCATTTACAGGCTTATCATTGCTATTGTTCTTCAGCTTGGCATGAAAACTCAGGATTTAAAACTTTTGTCAGCTATTGTTGTAGCCGTTGCATTGTCTGTTCCTGTCATTAAAAAGAATTTTTCACACAAGCGTAAGTCTTCTGTTGAAACTACTAAGGAAGGAGAGTGAAAATGCTTACTTTAACTCATGTTTCAAAAACTTTTAATCCTGGTACTATTACAGAGCGCAAGGCTTTAAAGGATATAAGTCTAACACTTAATGACGGAGATTTTGTTACTGTTATAGGTGGTAACGGTGCCGGTAAGTCTACTCTTTTAAATCTGATAGCTGGTGTCTATGAATGTGATTCCGGTTCCATAATTCTTGATGGTACAGATATTACTGAGCATAAAGAACATATGAGAGCAAAATATCTAGGCAGGGTATTTCAGGATCCTATGATGGGAACTGCTGCTTCTATGGAAATAGAAGAAAATCTTGCTATGGCTTATAGGCGAGGTAAGAAACGAGGCCTTAGGTGGGGAATTTCACAGAAAGAAAGGAATGATTTTAAGGAACAGCTTGCAATGCTGGAACTTGGACTGGAAAACAGAATGACAGCTAAGGTAGGCCTGCTTTCTGGAGGTCAACGTCAGGCGCTGACATTGCTGATGGCTACTCTTCAAAAGCCAAAGCTATTATTATTAGATGAACATACTGCCGCTCTTGATCCTAAGACAGCTCATAAAGTCCTTGAACTTACCGAACATTTTGTAAAAAGGGATAACCTTACAACATTTATGGTAACTCATAACATGAAAAATGCCATACGGTACGGCAATCGCCTTATAATGATGCTTGACGGTCATATAGTGTATGATGTGGCGGGTGAAGAAAAGAAAAATCTTCAGGTTCAGGATTTGCTTGATAAATTTGTAACTGCAAGCGGCAGTGATGAAAATCCTGTTTCCGATAGAATGCTCTTGAATTAATTATATAGAAATCCCCCATATATATTTATAAGTATGGGGGTTAATTAGAGAATCTTTCTTTTCCCAGTATTTTTAAGTCTTCGATTTCATTTTTTATTTTTGCATAGCTGTTTGACTGAGTATTTTTTAAATCTTCTATCTTTTTTAGCCATAAATAGAATTTGTCTTTATTTTTTTTACTTGCTAATTTTTTTAGTGTTTTAGGAATAAGTTTTATAAGTTTATCTGAAGATTCATTTGAATGTATTTTTTCTAGCAGTTCGTTTAGTTCTTCTTCTTTTGTAGCGCAAATGCAGGAATTGAGAATGTCATTAAGGTCATTCAGTTCATCTATTGACAATAGATCTATATTTTCAGGTGGATTTACATTAAAGAAGTCTTTTGTTTCTAGTATAATGGTTTTATCTGAAATTTTTAGGGATAGTTTTTTATCTTCTGTAACTGAAAAATGTTCTAAAAGTTTATTCTTGGAAAATTTCTGTTTAAATAAAAGTATTGTTTTTTTTCTGGAAATCAGTAAATCTATTTCGTCCAAGTTTTGCTGGTCAGTTTTCTTTTCTGTATCAATGCAAAGTATGAATTCTATGTTTGTATTCTTTCTCTTGTTACTTTGTTTTCCGCCACGATATGTGGTATATTCATTTGTTACAATTGAGAGTTTGCCTTTTTGAGTGCAGATATCTTTCATCCGCTCAAATGGTATTATACCGTCTGTGCTGTAGCTTATAAGTATATAGCGTGCATTAAGGTTTTCAATTAAGTCTCTGAAAACAGATTCTGCTTCTCCTTTATAGCAATATGATGACTTTGTATTTACCCAATCATGTCGTATTGCGGCTTTTTCTTTTAATTCTCCCTTTTCATTTAATGTCATTGGTTCTGGAATGAGATCCCATCGTGCAATGGTATTCAGCATGTGATAATTGCTTCCGTACTGATGCTGGTTGTAAGGTGGATCTAAATATGCAATATCCATCTTTGGAAGTGTTTTGCTCTTTACAAGGATATTAGCATCCTGTTTAAATACATGAACTGGAAATTTAGAGTCAATTAGTTCTGGTGTGTGAAGCTGAATTTGTTTTAATATCCTGCTGAGGGCATCCTTTCCGAGTCCTCCGAATCCCTTGTGGTAGGCCTTAAATACACCAGACGTGTTTGTATGTGTTGCTGCTTCGTAAATAAGCTGTGCGATGAGTATGTTCCTTTTTTGAAGAGTTTTTTCATCTGTATTGTCAGGGAAATATTTTTCAATATAATTTCGAATTTTATCAATTGAGAGTGCATTTTCTCTTGAATAAAATAGTCTTTCGGTTTTAAAATCTGCCTTTTCTATATCAAAGCTTTTCGGGGCATAATATTTGGCAATGTATTGTTTTGCTTGAGTTGGAGGAGGGAGATCGTTTATTTTTGAGAGAAGTTTTGATAATTCATCTTCTCCTCCAAAAAGATTTGTTAAATTATTTTTATCTGTTTCTACAAAGCCTTTATTTAAAATATAAGCATATTCTTCCCAGTCATTTGTATAGAGTTCAAATTGTAATAATTTTGCAAGTCTCGAAACGCTTCCGCTTCCTGAAAATACATCAAAAAAACGCAATCCTGGCTTTATTTCTAAGTCTGTACTTTCTATGGCCTTTAGTACAAGCGGGAGAAGTTTTCTTTTGTTTCCTATGTACGCAATAATTTGCTGCGTAAGGTAAGGGGTTGTAAAATCCATTTTAAATACATGCTTATTATGTAGATGTGAACTTAAGACCTCTTAAGAGGTCTTAAGTTTGACTGCTGTTTTTGACTGCCTGTTTATTTTAAGTTAATCATGGACTTGTCATAGTCTGTAGGTGCTTCATATCCCATTAAATTTATGAGAGTTGCAGCCCATGAAGAAATGCCTAGTCCTGAGTTTAGAGAAGTATTGTCATATTCTCCTTTGTATTCTGGATCGTATATAATACCAGGGACTGGATTTAATGAATGACTTGTTTTTGCCTTTGGCTCTCCATTCTTATCCATTTTTACAGAACCGTCTTTATTATGCTCATACATATCGTCTGAGTTTCCGTGATCGGCTGTAAGACAAAGAATTCCTCCGGCTTCTTCTATTGCTGCCTTGAGGCGACCAAGCTGTAAGTCCATGCCTTCCATTGAGCAAACAACAGCATTGAATACGCCTGTATGACCAACCATATCTCCATTAGGGTAATTTAATCTGATATGGTCATATTTTCCAGATTTTATGGCTTCTATTACTTTGTCTGTAATTTCTGCACATTTCATCCATGGGCGCTGTTCAAAAGGAACTACATCGGAAGGAACTTCTACATAGTCTTCAAGTTTATCGTCAAATTTTCCCTGTTTGTTTCCATTAAAGAAGTATGTTACGTGTCCGTATTTCTGTGTCTCAGAAATAGCAAGCAGCTTGACTCCTGTCTTTGTCAGGTATTCTCCCATTGTACGGTCAATGCTTGGTGGGTTTACAAGATACTGATGAGGAATATGTGCGTCTCCGTCGTATTCCATCATTCCTGCATATTCACATGCAGGCACTCTTTTTCTGTCAAATTTATCAAAGTCTTTGCCTGCTTCAAAAGCGTTTGTAATTTCAAGAGCACGGTCTCCGCGGAAGTTGTAAAGAATGACAGAATCTCCGTCTTCAATTGTACCAACAGGTTTCCCATCTTTTGCTATTACAAATTCATGCATGTCTTGATCAAGAAGTCCTGAGTTTTCCTTACGGTATGTTTCAATAGCCTGTGTAGCAGATTCAAACATTCTGCCTTCGCCCAAAACGTGTGCGTACCAGCCACGCTGTACCATTGGCCAGTCTGCATTGTAGCGGTCCATTGTGATGAACATTCTTCCGCCGCCGGAAGCAATTCGGTAGTCAACGTCTTTAAACGAAGCAAGGTATTCTTCTAGCGGAGTAATGTATACAAGTGCAGATGTTGGGTCTACATCACGTCCGTCAAGAAGGGCATGTACGCGTACTTTTTTTATGCCGTCTTTGTATGCCTGTGCAACCATTGCCTTAAGGTGGTCAATATGACTGTGCACATTACCGTCAGAGGCAAGTCCTATAAAATGAAGGGTAGAATCTTTATCTTTTACATTTTTTGTAAGTTTCAGCCATGTTGCATCCGTAAACATTTTCCCTGAAGATATGGATTCTCCAACAAGTTTTGCACCCTGTGCAAATACACGTCCGCAGCCAATGGCATTGTGTCCTACTTCAGAATTTCCCATATCATCATCAGATGGAAGTCCAACTGCTGTTCCATGAGCTTTAAGCTGTGTATGAGGGCAGTTTTTTGTAAACCAGTCCAGATACTTCATTTTGGAAGCTTTTACAGCGTCTCCTTCTTCGTACTTTCCGTATCCAACTCCATCCATTATGACAAGGACAACAGGACCTCTTCGACCTTGCCAGTTTGGATTCTTTTTCAATGCATGCATTGTATCTGCCATATATTCTCCTATGTACAAAAAATATTCTGTACAAGTATAATGTTTTTTTTATTATTTGAAAATATATGGCAATGCATTGTTATACAGAAAGCCTTTTAATAGAGTATTATTTCTTTTTACCTTGATTTGCAACGGCTTCCATTTTAGCTTTTAGAGCCTCTTGGTCTCCTAGATAGTAGTGACGGATTACTTTGAAGTTGTCATCAAATTCATATACTAGAGGCGTTCCTGTAGGAATATTTACTTCTAGAATCTGTTCCGGTGTAAGGTTATCCAAATATTTTACAAGAGCACGGAGACTATTTCCGTGTGCAGCTATCATAACCCTTTTACCGGCTTTCATCTGTGGTTTTATTTCTTCAAGAAAATAGGGGACAACTCGAGCTATAGTTGTTTCAAGACTTTCGTTTTGAGGAAGAAAAGATGAATCTACATCTCGATAGTTAGGAGATTTTTTAGCAGAACGTTCATCATCATCAGAAAGAGCAGGAGGCTTTACGTCAAAGGAGCGTCTCCAAATTTTTACTTGCGCTTCGCCAAATTTTTCTGCTGCTTCAGCTTTATTCTTTCCCTGCAAATCTCCGTAATGTCTTTCGTTAAGTTTCCATGTTTTGATTACAGGAAGAAATTCTCTGTTCATTTCCAGCAGAATTCCATTTAACGTATGGATTGCACGTTTTAGATAAGAAGTATAGCATATATCAAAGTCATATCCTTCTTTAACTAATAACTGCCCGGCAGTCTTTGCTTCTTCTCGCCCTTTATCGCTTAATTCTACATCCATCCAGCCGGTGAACAGGTTTAATTTATTCCATTCACTTTCACCATGTCGTACTAATACTAATTTTTGCATAATATATTCCCTTTTAGTTAGTTATTGCTAACTATTAGTTATAACTAACTTTTAGAAAATATGCAACTATTATTTTATAAAAAAAGACCGATTCGTTTGGAACCGGTCTTTCAGTCTTAAATTTAGACTTTAATTTACTTAGCTGTTATAAGCAAAGTTTTTGAATCAAGTCGGAGTGTTGAAGAAATATCTTTTGAATCTCCGAATTTCTGAATGTCAAGCTGAGTTACGGCATTCTTTGAAACAAGATGTACAACAGCTGTAAAGTAAGGAAGAATATCTTTTGGTGCTGCATCTTTCAATTCATCACCTTCTGCTGTTGCAGCAATCCATACTTTAGTTTTTGTTGCTTTTGCATAATTTGCTACGCACTGAATATCAGCTTCTTGTGCTTTTGTAAAATCAACGCCATCGATAACAACTGTTGCAACTTCAATTCCTCCAGCCTTGAGGGCATTGAGAGTATTTACAACTTTTTCAAGATTGAAATTATCCTGGTTAAAGTTAAGGATAGTACGATTGCGTACAATCTGTTCCTTTACATCTGCTTCATTAGGAATAGACTTCTTCTTTGAAATCTCTGTATATATTCCATCATACCATGAAATTACATTAGAACTATGCTGGTCAAAAGAAACATGAACAAGCTGTTTTCCGTTCAAAAGTGTATCCATACCAAACTGAACTAATACAGATGTTTTGCCGAGTCCTTTCTTTGCAGTTACTAAACCAAGTTCACCTGCTTTGAGTCCGCCACTTGTTACTCCGTCAAATGCACGGATAGGGCTGCTTTCAAAAAGATCCTGTTTTGCCATTGGATACCTCCTTATTTAGCTTTGCGTGATTCTGCATATTTCTTCATGAGATCATCTGCAACATTGTTTGGAACTTTTCCATATTTTTCAAATTCCATTGTAAATTCAGCCTTTCCCTGTGTAGAAGAGCGTAGGATTGTAGAGAATCCGAACATTTCAGAGAGAGGTACTTCTGCATTTACTGTAGATGTATTATTTTCATCAGAAGAATCAACAATAACTCCACGGCGCTGGTTGATAAGACCAAACATATTTCCCTGGAATTCTGTTGGACCGGCTATCTGAACTTTCATGATTGGTTCAAGAATTACAGGCTTTGCCTTTGCATAACCTTCACGGAAAGCACCGATTGCAGCTGTCTGGAATGCAATATCAGAAGAGTCAACAGGGTGATACTGTCCATCGTTTATTGTACAGCGTACTCCAACAACAGGGGCTCCAATTAAAGAACCCTTTTCCATTGCTTTCTTGAATCCCTTGTCACAAGATGGTATGTATTCGTTTGGAATTGCTCCACCCTTAATAGAATCAACAAATTCGTAGTCTTTGTCTGAAATTGGTTCCATGAAACCTGCAACGCGACCATACTGACCGGAACCACCAGTCTGCTTCTTATGTGTATAGTTAAAGTCTGCCCGTGCAGTGATTGATTCGCGGTATGCTACTTCTGGCTGAGAAACTTCAACTTCGCACTTATATTCACGCTTCATGCGCTCAACGTATACTTCAAGGTGAAGTTCTCCCATTCCCTTAATGATGGTCTGGTTAGATTCAGGATCAACATAAGTCTGGAAAGTTGGATCCTCTTTTGTAAATCTGTTAAGGGCTTTTGCCATGTTAGCTGCATCCTGCTTGTTCTTAGGTGTAATAGCCTGAGAAATAACTGGATTAGGAACGAACATTGATGTCATGGCAATATTCAATCCACCGCCACAGAAAGTATCTCCTGATGCACAGTCAACACCGAACAAAGCAATGATATCACCAGGCTGACCTTCGTTGATGTCTTCCATTGTTGCAGAATTCATGCGGACAATGCGTCCAACTTTGAATTTTTTCTGTGCTCGTACGTTGAAAAGTTCGTCGCCCTTTATAATCTTTCCCTGATAAATACGGACGTAAGTCAACTGACCGAACTGTCCGTCATCAAGTTTGAATGCTAATGCTACGCATGGCTTGTCTGGTACGTTGAAAAGTTCAACCTGAGCTTCGTTGTTATCGCGATCGAGACCGTAGTTGTGAACTTCTGTAGGGTTAGGAAGGTATCTTTCAACAGCATCGAGAACTGGCTGAATACCTTTGTTTACATGTGCGGAACCGAGGAATACACCAACAAACTGCTCAGCAAGCGTTCCTTTGCGTATAGCTGCGATAATCTTTTCGTCAGCAATGTTATCATATCCATTTTCAAGGATTTCTTCCATTAAATCATCATCGAAGTTTGAAGCTGTATCAAGAAGTTCCTGACGATACCTTTTTGCATCTTCTACAAGGTGTGCTGGAATTTCTGCATAGCGGAGTGTTTCACCTGCATTGCCGTCAAAGTATATTGCTTTCATTGAAATGAGATCTACTACACCTTCAAGCTTATCTTCAAGACCAATAGGCAATTCCATCATGTGAGCATTGAGTCCGAGCTTTTCACGGAGCTGTCCGCAAACACGGATTGGATTTGCACCCTGACGGTCGCATTTATTTACAAATGCAATGCGAGGTACATGATAGCGTTTGAGCTGGCGGTCTACAGTAATTGACTGAGACTGAACGCCTGCAACGGCACAAAGAATCATTATAGCACCATCAAGAACGCGGAGTGAGCGTTCTACTTCAACAGTGAAGTCTACGTGTCCCGGTGTGTCGATAAGGTTAATTGTGATGTCTTTCCACTGAACCTGAGTTGCTGCAGACTGGATTGTGATTCCACGTTCACGCTCCAAATCCATGTTATCCATTACAGCACCAACACCGTCCTTACCGCGAACTTCGTGAATCTGATGAATCTTGTTACAGTAGAACAAAATACGTTCTGAAGTTGTTGTCTTACCAGAGTCAATGTGGGCGCTGATTCCGATATTACGAACTTTGGTAATATCAAAAGCCATATTGTATACCTCTCTAAAAAAATTTGCTAAAATATATAATAAAAATTGATTCAGCGGATAAAAAACAATTCCGCATAATGCAATATTTTGAATACTATACTGGAAAAGTTCATCAATTTCAATACTCTTACATAATATTCATCTAAATTTGATTTAAAAAGTTGTACTGATATTAATTTTACCTTGCCATTTTGTATATTTGGTTGTAAAAATTATACCAGCTGTGCATGATAGTTTTGAACTGTCATATATTCCATCTTTATATATAATTGAATTATTCAGTTTTAATGATGCCGAAGGTTTGCCGCTGATGAAAATGCTTTCTGAAAATGTAAATGAAGTTTTGTTTCCTGTTAGGATTGTTCCAGAACTTGCTTTTAGAGAAAAGTCTCTAAATGACTTAGACGCAGTTACCTTTACTTTGTAAGAATCTTTGTCCTTTTTTTCAGAATTTGTGTAGGAATATTGAATGTCAAGTTTTGTCTTTCTGCACAGATATGAAATTTCACTTTTTAAAATGTATTCTTCATAAGCTTTATGTGGAAAAGATGTTTTTACCTTTTCAGTTTTCTGTAATAATGTTCCAGCTTTAAAAGTACTGTTGGTGAATGGATGAATTATTATTTTCGGGTTAAAAACAAACTGGCTTTTAATTCCTAATTTATTACCAGATGGAAGAATCATTAGAGGAGTCCAAGAGTGAAAGTCAGAAATCTGAATGAACAGACTGTTTATTTTGATAGAATTTTGTGTTCTTGCCCATAAAAAAGATCTTTCTAAGCCTCCGAATGGGTTTTCAACTATTCCTATGGCATTATGGCTTGTAATTGCAGATTTTTCTAAAAAGTCTGCTGTTGTTAAGAACAGTTCTGCAGCATAACTTGAATATTTCTTTTTTGAGAAGAAATGTTCTTTTTGAAACCATGATTTTGATAATTTTCTTCCATAAATAAACTCTGCTTCAGAAATGGCGACTGAAAAATGGGGAAATGTTTTTTGTATGCTCCATGAATGTGTTCCGTCTTCAAAATAAGCACCAGTGAATAATGGTGTTTTTATTGCTGACGATTCCATCCTTTTGGCAGATGAAAAAGAAGGAAGGGCAGGTTTTATTCCTGCCTGTAAAAAAGAAATTGTTGCCAATGCTGACGATGCCGGGAGTCTTGGGTTTTTTAGCAGGCTGTAAGTTCCGTTGTAACGCAATGTTCCTGTATATAATGTCATGTCGCAGAAAAAATGTTCTTTTTTTATTCTGACTAAAGCCCCATAACGTTGGTTGTTTGAAATGTTATATTCAAAGTTCTTGAATTCTTGAGAAAATATTGCAGAGATGTCAACTTTACCTTTAAAACTAAATCCTATTCCTGAATCTGCTTTTTTTTCAGATATAGATGTATAGAAATCAATTTTACTGTTATTTGCAAATATCAATAATGGATTAAATATAGATAAATATGTAATTACTGTTAATAAGACTGAGATGTGTTTTTTCATTCATGTACTCCATGAATGTAGTGCACCTGGCAAGTTTATTTTGGCGCAAATATTTGAAAATGATAGAAAAAATGAAAATAAAGCAAACGCTTGCAAAGAATGTTAAAAAACTGTAAGATATTCAAACTTATCTTAGAGAAAACATGATTCTTGTTACCGCAACAGGGATAGTGCCTTGCAGGGTACAAGGGTAGCTTATATAGCTTATGCTATGTTCATTATGCGGTACTCAATTTTCATGTAGCGTATTAACAGCGCAGGGGAAACATAATGAATGAAAATGAAGAAGAATTTCAGACGGTAGAAATCAGAACCTCTGATATTTCTAGCGAAACGAGTGCTGAAAAAAATGTTTCTGATGAAACAGAAACAATTTCCTTTGAAGATTTAGGACTGGATGAGATTACTCTTGAAGCTATTAAAAAGAAGGGCTTTGTAATACCATCGCCTATTCAGGTTCTTGCTATTCCGCGTCTTTTGAATGGCGAGGCGAATGTTATCGCACGTGCTAGAACTGGAACTGGAAAGACAGCTGCATTTGGACTGCCTCTTGTACAGTCACTCCGTGAAGAAAGTGATCATGTGCGTGCAATAATCCTTGAGCCTACCCGAGAACTTGCCATGCAGACATGCACAGAAATGTCTTCCTTTACTACTGGTAAATACCCGCGTACTGCAGTTGTATATGGTGGAGCTTCTATGGGCGAGCAAATGCGGAGTCTTAAACGTGGTGTTGAAATTGTTGTCGGTACTCCAGGCCGTGTGCAGGACTTGATTGACCGCGGTGTACTTAAAATTGAAAAAATTGACTATTTTATCCTAGATGAAGGCGATGAGATGCTTGACATGGGATTTGTTGAGGATATTGAGAACATTTTTTCTTCTGCTAATCCAGACTGTCGCGTTCTTTTGTTTAGTGCAACAATTCCCGCCCCTATATTAAAGATTGCCCAGAAATTCATGGGCGACTACGAAATAGTAGAAGAAGAAGGTCATGAAGAAGAACCTCTTCTTATTGAACAGCGTTATTGGGTTGTTCGTGAAAGTGAAAAATCAGAGGCTCTTGTCCGTCTTATAGATATGTCTCCAGAATTTTATGGTCTTGTATTTGTTCAGAAAAAGACTGACGCAGATGCTGTTTGCAAATATCTTGATGAAAAAGGCTATATGGTTGCAGCCCTTCACGGTGATATTCCTCAGGGGCAGAGAGAAAAGATTCTTGCCCGTTTCCGAGCTAAAAGGGTAAGGATTCTTGTTGCAACTGATGTTGCAGCTCGCGGTATTGATATTACAGGTCTTACTCATGTAGTAAATTTTGATTTGCCGTTTGATGGTCCTACTTATGTTCATCGTATTGGACGTACAGGACGGGCTGGAGCTGAAGGAATGGCTGTTACATTTGTGCGCCCTGAAGAACAGCGAAGGAAACTTGCTTACTTAAAGAATGCAATAAAGCGCAGTGCAAAGGGGGAACTTCTTGAAGGAAAGATTCCTTCTGTGGAAGAAGTCCTGGCAATAAAGAAAATACGGTTGTTTGATGAGGTAAAGGAAAAGCTTGGACTTAAGGATGGTCTTAAAGCTGTTGACTTAGATGTTAGTGCAGAAGAATTAGCAGAGAATTCTGAAATAACGTCTGAAAATATACCTGTTGTTCCTCATCTTAGGAAAGGAGATCCTGTCTTTGACCAGCTTGCAGAAGAACTGTGTAATAATCAGAATCCTCAGGAAGTAGTTGCCTCTTTGCTTGCAGCAACTTATGGAAATTCTTTAAGCAAGAAACGCTATGGAAAAATAAACATACAGTCAGGTTCTGAAAAAGGAGGCAAAAGAGATCGTGGTTCTGGTCGAGACAGAGGATTTGGATCTGTTAATGAAAATCAAATTCGCCTTTATGTACAGCTTGGCTGGCATGACGGTTATAATCCTCGTAAAATTGCAGGATTTCTTTCTAAATTAGTTCGTATCCGAGACAGGGAAGTTGATGCAATAGATATGGCTGATATGTTCTGTCTGGTAAGTCTTCCTGCAGATGCTGCACGGAAAGCTATTGAACTTTCTAAAAATGATGAAACTTTGCCTCATATACATGAAGATATAAAAGCCTCTGGTGGAAAACGAGGAGGTGGAAGGCACTTTGATGATGAAGGTGACAGGTTTGCAGTAGGAAGAGGGGGACGTGACCGAAAGCGTGGTAGGAACGAGCGAAGTGACGGAGGCTTCCGTTCTCGTGCAAAGGGTGGTTCTCATGCTCGCCCTGGAGTTCACACTGCAACTCAAAGAAACGGAAGGGCTTCTCTTTATAAAAAGTCTGCTGTTTCAGAAGAATACTAATTAAATTAACCGCAGTTTTTTGTTTATTATATCAAGAAACTGCGGTTTAAAATTTTAATATTTCAGCATTATTTGTTTCATTGCTTTTATTAACTTCATTTTCTACTTTTTTTAGAAGTTCTTCGAAACCTTTAAGTGCAGCAAATGGCATGAATATCTTTGCACGTATTGTAAGATTCATTTTGCAGTGTGTTTTGGAACCTTTCCATTCTGTATTAATTATATCGTCATAATTATTATTCATGCGTGATGTCCTCCAATCTGTTCGTTTCGTTCCCGTGCAGTAGCCCCGTCTGTAAGGTCTATTCCTTTTAAAATCGCATTTTTTCCATATTTATTTTGTATTGAAAGCAGGGTTTTTTGAAGTGAACTTTCACTATTCTGTATAGCTGCATTTGTAAAAAGATCAGATTGTTCTTTTTCTTGGTGAATTACATTATCTGCTGTAAGGTTCAAGCGTTTTGAAAGAAGCGTCTTGTCTATGATTCTGTCAAAAATAGATAGTACTGATTCTTTTATCTTGCTTATTGAAGCTGTTTGTGTATTTAAATGTATGCTTCCGTGATCTGACTTTGGTATCTCCCTTCCGTATCTGTCTGATTGTGTTTCGCCTTCATAAGAGTCTGTTAGTGAAGACCTGTCATAGGAAATGTATAAAGTAAAATCTGAAGAGGCAAGTTTTTTTGAAAAAAGTTCTTGAGCAAGAGATTCCGCCATTTCTTGAACAACAATACGTGTTTTGTCCCATGTATATGGACTGGAAAGAACCTGTCCTTCCCCTATGCTTCTTGCTGATGAATGGTATTTCTTTATATGTGAGATTGTACACGGTTCAATTCCCCAAGCATGATCTATAAGAATTTCTGCATCTATTCCGAATGTTTTGTAAAGTTTGTTTTCAGATATTATAGAGCATCGTGCAATGTCTCCCATTGTATAAAGTCTTATATCTGCAAGTCGTTTTGCAATTCCGTTTCCAATTCTCCAGAAATCTGTTATTGGGGTATGATTCCATAGTTTTTTTCTGTATGATTTTACGTCGAGTTCTGCGATTCTTACTCCATTAGAATCAGGTTCGATATGTTTTGCCTCAATATCCATTGCTACTTTACATAAGAAAAGGTTTGGAGCTATGCCTGCTGTTGCTGTTATTCCAGTATTGCTTAAAATGTCCTGTATGACCATTCGTGCAAGATTATTTGCATCAGTTTTGTAAAGTGATAAGTATGTTGTTGCATCTATAAAAACTTCATCTATGCTGTAAACATGAATATCATCTGAACTGAAATATTTCAGGTAAATTTTGTAAATGCGTGCTGAATATTGCATGTATAATGCCATGCGGGGTTTTGCTGTAATGTATTCTAGTTTTTTTCCTGTCTTTCGTTCTATTTCATTTGCTTTTTGTATTACTTCAAAAAGCCTGCTTCTGCCTGAAAGTCCATAAGTTTTTAAATTTGGAGTTACGGCTAGGCATATTGTTTTTTCTGTACGGGATGTATCTGCTACGACAAGATTTGCAGTAAGAGGATCTAGTTCTCTTTCAACGCATTCAACAGAAGCGTAAAAAGATTTTAAGTCTATTGCTATGTAAGTTTTTTCCTGCACATTGAAAGAATATCATAAAAGCAAATATTATGCATGGAATAAATTTTTATCTTCAGAAGTTATCCTATTTCAATAGGAATGCTAAAGAATTTTGCAGGTTTGGTGAAAAATTATAATGTTTATGGAGTCTTTGCTCTTAAATTTACTCTTTATATGGTTGACTGGGAATTTTGAACTTGAACAGCAATCTAAATTCATTACCAAAAACTTTTGTTATAGTCTGAAGAGAGTTTGATAAGTTTGTGTGAGCTGTTCTTTAGTTTTAGGATATTATTGCACTTGTGTTGAAATACAATAGCAGAAATTTATTTACATAGCTGTTTTCTATAGGGTTGTTCGGAAAAAAAGAGAGTTATTCCGAACAATCCTTATAAATATGGTTTGTAAGATTCTAGCCAGCGTAATATAGGTTTTCTCCAGTCTTCTTCTGTGGTTCCCTCTAAAAGAAACCTTTCGTATATGAAAAGAATGTGTTCTGTAATATTTTTTTGAGTGTTACTGTCAATATTTGGTTCATTTTTCAAAATGCTGTCAAGCAATTTTACAGCTTCTGTTGGTGATACAAGTTCTGGTACAATTCTTGTCATCATGTATAATGCTGCGGGAATACAGTTTACACTGTGCTGTTTGAGGTATAAAACTGAATCTGCAATTTCAACCCCATGTTCTTCAATTTCCTTCATCCACTTTGTTTTTTCTTGTTCAGTAAATAAATTTTGTTCAAACAGTTTTTTGTAAAAATTTGTAGTCAGCGTTATGACTGCTATATGAAGACTTGGAACGCACATATAATGAGGGTCCATAATTCTAAGCATTTTAAGTCTAATGTTGTTAGTTTCTGGCTGCTTTGTTGTAGTCATACATTTTTTATAAAGGTTGTATGCTTCGGAATAAGTGAGGGTTATGTATTTAAGGAACTCATTTGCTATTTCTGTTCCTTTTCTTATTCCAAATTTATGCTGCAACATAGATATTGGTCTTAACCAGAAATTTATAAAATCTAGATAAGTATCCAATAGTTCTGGCTTAAATGGAATGCATCTGTCCAATTCATGATCAACATGAATAATTTTAGTCCTGATAATACCGAATTTCCTTAGAAATTGAAAAATAAAAAATTTTGTTGCGGCTGTAAAAATGTAATGCCATGCAAAAATAAGACTCTGAAATCTTACAGGAAGAGTAGCATAACATTGAAGGACACTAAACGAATGTAAGGGCCTTGAACTTAAATCTTTCATTAAAGGTTGCTTGCAGCTATGATAGCATCAATGTTTCTGAGTATGTCTTTTGCAACGGAAGGCTTGTTCATTGTGTAAATATGAATGCCTCGGACTCCATTGGAAATAAGGTCAATAATTTGGTCTGTTGCGTAAGCAATGCCTGCCTGTCGCATTGCATCAGGATTGTTATAGAATCGGTCACAGATTGAAAGTAGTTTTGCAGGTATATATGCTGATGACAGTTTTACCATACGTTCTACCTGAGAACTGTTTGTGATAGGCATTATTCCTGCTAGAACAGGAACATGTATGCCTTTTGACTGAAGTCTGTAAAGGTATGAATACAGCATATTGTTATCAAAAAACATCTGTGTAGTAAGAAAGTCTACGCCTGCATCAACTTTATATTTTAAGTTGTCAATATCATCTGCTCTGTTTTTGCTTTCAGGATGGCCTTCTGGATAACATGCTCCCCCTACACAGAATCCCTCTTCTTTTAATACTGAAACTAGCTGATCTGCATGTTCAAGTCCTTTGACAATAGCAACCGGTCCTTCTTCCATATTCTGTGGCATATCTCCACGAAGAGCAAGTACATTTTCAATGCCAGCTTGTTTCATTTCCTGTATGGTTGCCTGTATTGATTCTTTTGTATTGCCTACACATGTTAGATGTGCAAGAGCCGGTGTATCAAAAGACTGAATTTTAGAAGCTATTTCTACAGTGTTTACTTTTGTTGTCCCGCCTGCACCATATGTTATGGACATAAAATCAGGCTTTAAGCCTGCAAGTTCTTTTGTAGCTTCTACTACGCTATCAAATTTTGCCTGCTGCTTTGGTGGAAATACTTCAAGTGAAAAAGTAACTTTTTTAGTGTCAAGGATTTGTTTTATAGTCATGAGTTAAGATTATAAATAAATGTGCTTTTGATTGCAAGTAAAAGCTTTCTATTTTATATTTATTTAATCCTTGAAAAATCAAGAGTTGTGCATTAAACTTATACAATGCAGTTTCTGTTTCAGATTATCAGTGTCGATTTTATTCCATTTTTGACGATAATCTATTTATTTATATTCATGAGTGCAAATGATGCATATGAGCACAGACTGCATTCCCTTTTTATATATTCCATGATATTGCTTTTCTGCCTAGCAGTTAGTGATAACGTTGATTTTTATTATTCACACATGTCGGAACCTCACTTTGTAAGGAAAATAGCTGTTATGGCAGGATTCATTTTACGGGTGTTCCTGCTTTTGTCATCAGTATTCATATTGGAACGGGATAATATGACTGCACGCAAAAAAATCCTGCTTTTCATTCCTGCGACTCTAAATGCCATAGTAATGTTGTATGCAATGTTTACGGATAAAGTGTTTTACATAGATTCTAATAATATCCTTTGCCGCAAACCTCTTTCATTTACACCTCATGTATTGAGTCTTGTATATTTTTTTGTTGTGCTGTGCATTGCAATAAAAAGAAATTCACTTGGCTACAAAGAAGAGGGGAGAATGTTGTTTGTCACTCTTGTTGGAATTATGGTAGGAGTAACTTCTGAGGTTGTACTGGAGACTCGTGGAATTTTCTTAAGTGCTGTGTCTCTCATGCTGTCTTTCTATTATCTGTACATTCATATTGAGCATTTTAAGAGAGATAACCTTACAGGTGTATTGAATAGAATGAGTTTTTATGCAGACATCAAAAGGTTTCAAAAAGATGGCATAACTGCACTCTGTGAGTTTGATATGAACAATCTTAAGGTTATAAACGATACTAAAGGGCATCACGAAGGCGATAGAGCAATAATTGCAGTTACAAATATAATACAGAATGCACTTCCTCATTCCAGCTTTATGTATCGAATGGGAGGCGATGAATTTGCAGTTGTTTTTTGCCATACGGACATAAAGACTGTTGAAGGCGTAATGCAGAAAATTCGTTCAGACATGTCAAATACAGAGTTTAGCTGTGCCATGGGAATGGCAGAGTGGAATCCTGAGATAAGCTTGACAGAAATATATAATATTGCAGACAAACGCATGTACGAGGATAAATACCGCATGAAAGCAAATGATGATATGCAAAATAACCGTTCATGAAACTTTTGGTTTTTCTGTATGAATTAAATTTAGGATTGTAAAGTCATAGGTGATTATCTTCATATTGGCAGATGAAACCTTTGTTAGATGTATGGATGTATACTTGAAACAAAAATTATAGTCTTGTTCCTTAAATTTTACTAAAAAAGCCTGTCCATTTAATGAAGGTGTGTGAAGGACAGGCTTTTTTATGCTAAAAACTTATTTTTGCAAACGAGCAGCTATTTCGTCTATATATTCCCAGCTGTTTACGATTTTCTTTGCTTCTGGAACTGCAAGTTTTGCAAGGTCTCCTGTCATTATGCCGTCTTCAATGGTAGTTAAAGTTGCCTTTTCCAGTTTGTGAGCAAATTCTGCAAGTTCTGGCGTATTGTCCAGTTCTGCTCTCTTTGCCAAAGCTCCTGTCCATGCGAAGATTGTTGCTACAGGGTTTGTACTTGTTTTTTCTCCTTTCATATAACGGTAATAATGTTTTTGAACTGTTCCATGACTTGCTTCAAATTCAAATTCTCCGCCAGGACATACCAGTACGCTTGTCATCATTGCAAGACTTCCACATGCGGATGCAATCATGTCGCTCATTACATCACCGTCATAATTCTTACAGGCCCAAAGGAATCCTCCTTCGCTTTTTACAACACGAGCTACAGCATCATCTATAAGTGTATAGAAATAAGTAAGTCCTGATTTTTCAAATTTATCCTTGTATTCTGCATCAAATATACGCTGCATTATTTCTTTGAAATTACCGTCATAAGTTTTGCTTATAGTGTCTTTAGCTCCAAACCAGACGTTTATCTTCTGATCAAGGGCATAAGTAAAGCAGCAGCGTGCAAAGCTTTCTATTGAAGCATCTATATTATGAATTCCCTGGATGATTCCAGGTCCTTTCATTTCCATGATTGTCTTACGAATTTCTTTACCGTCTTTGCCTGTGAATACAAGTTCTGCTTTTCCTGCGCAAGGAGTTTTGATTTCGCAGTTTTTATATACATCACCGTAAGCATGACGACCAAGCGTAATAGGTTTTTTCCAGCAACTTACGGTTCCCTTTATGTTATTTACAAATATTGGAGTTCTGAATACTGTTCCGTCCAATTCTCCGCGAAGAATTCCGTTAGGACTTGGGGTAAGGTGTGTAAGGCTGTATTCCTTTACGCGTGCGGCATTACTTGTAATTGTTGCACATTTTACACCTATTCCCAACCGCTTTATTGCAGCAGCGGCATCATAAGTTATCTTGTCATCTGTTTTGTCTCGTTCTGTAATGGACAAATCGTAATATTCTGTTTTAAGGTCAACAAAAGGTAACAGTAATTTGTCTTTTATGAGTTTCCACAGTACTCTTGTCATTTCATCGCCGTCAAGTTCTGCAATGGCATTTTTCATCTGAATCTTAGACATACGTCCTCCAATATTAAGGGAATATATAATTCTGCCGCATTAAATGACGGCATTTGCTTAATTTATACTTGGCAAGCATTTCCATTGTAATTCAAGTCTGTAAGTATTTCCGTATGATCGGGAAATACTGCTACAGTATGTTCTTCATGACAACTCCAGCTTCCGTCCGCTGTAACGACTGTCCATTCACTTCCATTTGCTCCAGTTACTACTTCTTCGGTGCCTTCATTAATCATTGGTTCTATTGCAAGGACCATACCTGCTTGAATTCTGGGATTTGCTCCATGACTAGGACAATTTGGAATTGAAGGATCTTCGTGTACTTCAAGTCCTACTCCATGACCGCAATATTCATATACGACTCCATAGTTATTCTGATTATACGCAATGTCATATACGGCATTAGATATATGACTTATTCTGTTTCCAGGAATGCAAGCAAAAATTCCAGCGTTCAGACTTTCTCTTGTTACTTGAACAAGTTTTTTATGTTTTGGCTTTACATTGCCTACCATGACTGTATGAGTACTGTCTGATATGTATCCATTCAAGTTTATTCCAATATCTAAAGATACTAAGTCTCCGTCATGAACAATCTTATTTTTGGAAGGAACGCCATGAATAACTTCTTCGTTAATGCTTATGCATGCCGCTCCAGGAAATCCTTCCTGATACCATGCAGGCTTACCTCCAAATCTGTGCATGAATTCAACGCACCATTCGTCTATTTGCTTTGTTGATACGCCGGGCTTTACTTTAGGAATTATTTCATTGAAAAGATCTGCAAGGAGATGGCAACTTTTTCTGATTTCAATAATTTCTTTGTCATTCTTTAATTTAATCATATATATACCTCTTTTTGTACTGATTCATTTAGGAGACTAACCTCATGGATTCTTCTCTGCAAATCCGTGCTGTATATTTGTCTCCTATGCGTTCATAGGCTCCTGCCATTTTTTGCAGGAAATATGAATCGTCCTGTTTGTCAAATTTAAGGTCAAGGGCTCGTTCCCATGCATCGATGGCAAGTTCATCGCTTATCTGCCCGTCAATATTATTACGGAGTACGTGACGAGTAAGACTTTTTACTTCAGGAAAGAACAGCTTAAAGTAACTGTAACTGTATTCCATTTTTATAATTTGCTCCAGAAGTATTACTGCATCGTAATATTCCTGCCTCAGGACTAGTTCTTCTGATAGTATGAAACCATAATCCATAAAATCTTCTCTTGTGAACCACTTTGAAAGCTTAAAGCCTGAGCGAGTCATATTCATTTTTTTGAATTCATCTACAGCAGAGTCTTCTCTATTATGTGTAAGGTCAAAGAAAATAAGTTTCGATCGACTTTCGTCATCATCTCGTTCCATTAACCATGCTCTGTAGTCGAAGGATTTTTTGTTTCCAGACGTCTGTCTTGAATATGCTGTATTTTTATATGCGTAAGATTCGTCAAAAAGGTTTCGTGACTTTATGTCGGAAAGTGTTTCGTATGCCTGTACTAGTTCCCTGAATTTTTCAGAATCTTCATGAGTTATGTCTGGATGAAGTATTTTTGCTTTCTGTCTGTAGGCCCTGCGGATTTCTGCAGCAGTCGCATTGTGTGGGATGCCTAGTATTTTGTAACAATCACGCATATTTTTCATATTATACTATACTTTTTTGCATAAATTTGCAATGGTAAAAAAAAATGACAAAAAATTAAATATATTGTAAAATATAGACATAATTAAAAGGTTCAAATTATGACTGTAAAAAAGTTTTTTTTATTTTTTGTACTTGCTTTGTTTTTGCTTGTTTTGGATTTTATTCCTCTTTTTTTGTTTGAGAAATATTTCTTCCTGGTTCGAGTGTCTTTTCCCGGCAATGTTATTGCAACAGTGCTTCTGCTTGTACAGCTTTTTATAGGTGTACTGATAACTCTTATTTATAAAAAAAAAGTTGTCCTTTTTGTTTATGTTGTTTTTGCAATTCATTTTGCAATTGTGTTTTCATTGTTTATCCAGACCAAAATTCTAAATTTAATACCTGTACTTGGTATAATTATTTCAGAATTGTTTTCTGTTGGCATAATAGCATTCCTTATTGAACGAAACTCTTCCATTAATAAAGTTCTTCTTAAATTTGCTCATACTGATTATCTTACTGAAGCTAAAAATATAAGATGCATGGAACTTGATTTGAATGAACTTGTAAGTAAAAAGACTCGCTTTGCATTGATGCTTATTGATTTAGATTCATTTAAACATATTAATGAAGTTCGGGGGTATAGGTGTGGAAATGAGGTCTTGAAAAAACTTGTTATGCGATGGCATAAAGTTCTTGAAAACACAAGTAACACTCTGTACCGTATAAATGGCGATGAATTTTCAATTATATTTAGAAACTATGAGACAAAAGAAGAATTAAAGTCTTATATTAGGAAAGTGTCTTCATCGTTTGATAAGCCTGTCCTTATAGGAACGTTTGAAAATTATATATGTGCATATGCAGGTATTGTAGAGTATCCTGAAAATTCTTCGAGGGTTGAACAGCTTAGGCAGTTTGCTGATGCTGCTCTATCTGATGCTAAAAAGAAAGTCCGCGGTAAAAATAAATTCAGGTATTGTACGTTTAATGCAGATACTTTGCAGAATATAAGGCGAGAACTCTTTATTTCTGATATTTTGCAGAAAGCTGTAAGTTCAAGTCTTTTTTCTTTAAGTTTCCAGCCACAATATAATGCAAAAACTAAAACCTTGCATGGGTTTGAGTGTCTTATACGTCTGCATGATTTTGAAGGAAATGTTATAAGTCCGGAAGAATTTATTCCTATTGCTGAAAAAGAAGGCTTTATCTATAACATTGGTGAGTGGGTTATGAAAAATGGCATAAATGCCTTTAAATCTGCTCTTGATAATGCCAGTGAAATTCATAAGAATGTTACGCTTTCAATTAATATTTCTTGCATTCAATTTCTTGATGAGACTTTTATTGAATTCTGTAAGGAAATTATTTCTGATAGTCAGATAAATGTTAAAAATCTTATGTTCGAAATTACAGAATCTGTTCTTGTAAAATCAACAGAAAAGGCCGTAAAATTTATAGAAGAACTTAATGCTCATGGTGTATGTACTTCTATTGATGATTTTGGAACTGGATATTCTTCTTTAAGTTATATTTATAAATTCAATTTTAAAGAACTGAAAATTGACAAAAGTTTTACGGATGCTATCTGTTCAAGTAAAAAGAATGAAGATTTTATTAAGATGATTATTTCAGCATGCCATCGCTTTGGCTTACAAGTGGTAACGGAAGGAGTTGAGAGTGAAGAACAGTATCAGAAACTTTTGCGTGATGGATGCGATATTATTCAAGGGTATTATTTTTCACGGCCAGTAGATGAAGACAAGATGATTGAACTTATGGCATCATTATGATTTTATACGAATCTTTGTGCAGGAGTAACTATCCAGAGAGCTTTCAATTGTTTTTCACCTGTATTTTCCAATGTGTGTGGGGCACTTGCACTGAAGGATATGCTGTCTCCCTGTTCAAGTACATATTTTGAGTTCTGGTAAATTAGACTTCCTGTTCCTTCCAAAATAATTCCTAGTTCCTGTCCAAAATGTCCGTAATGACCTCTGTGTGTTTTTCCACCTGTTGGAATTGTTATTATATAGCTTTCAATAGAATTCTGTCCGTCTTTTTCATGGGGCTTAGAAACTTCTTCATATATTATCTCTTCTTCATGTATAGTCCTTCGCTCACCAGCATGGACTACAGAAACGGGACGGCGCTGGTTGTATTCTTCGAAAAGATATTCAAGATTTAAATCCAAAACGTTTGCAAGAGATAGGAGTGTGTCTATCGCTGGAGAAACCCTGTTCCTTTCTATTTGAGAAATAAGGCTTTCGCTTACTCCCGCCTGTTGGGCAACAGTTTTCAGAGTCATGTGTTTTTTTTCCCGTACAGCCCTTATCTTTTCACCAAAGTGATAAGTTTTTACAGAAATGTCTGTTTTATTTGTTGTTGCTTCCATTTTATTGCCTGTAAGTCCTATTTTGCAAAAGAGTCTTTTTTCTGTTTTTCTTTGTTCTGTTCCATTACAAACTGTATGAAGAAGTCTTCAAGCGTATGTTTTGGACCTTCCAGATGAAGTCTTTGTCTTGCCCTTGCATTGTCTCTTCGTACGGTATACAGCAGATAGAAGTCTCTGTAATCAAGATTGACATCTGTCTTAACTCTTTCTCCTAGATATGCGCTTACTTCATCACGTCCTATTGCTTTAACACCTTGTTCTTTTAAAATTGTTCTAAGTCTGTTTATCTGCTCGTAAGAAATGCCAAATAGGAATTCTTCCATTGCTTGAGAAACTTCTTTGTCGCCAAGCCTATTTTTTATGAAAAAATTCCATTGACTGTCCATCTGTATGCTTACTAAAAGCAGTTCACTGGTACCCATCATTGTTCCAAAGGCAGGAGCAAGCTGTCTTCTAGCCCTCCATACCGCCTGTAATACAGGAGCTATGTCTGTAATTGTTTGGTCTGCACGGTGTTCCCACAGAATTATGAGAGATGTTGCTAGTTCCCGTCTTGTTTCAAGAGCAAGGGTTTTGTCTCTGATAAGATTTAGGTATACATCTTCTGCCATGAGAGTAAACATCATTGAAATTGTTTCGTCAAAATATTCTTCAGACTGTTTTGCATCCATTTTGACATAATTTTTTGCCAATTTATACATTGAATAAAATGTATGCATTTTTGAGACTAAAAGACCTTTTCCTAGCGTTGCCTTTGATGGAAGGTGTAGCGTCGTATCACCGTCTTCTTGATATGAAACAAGACTTTCTACAAGTGCTTCTGGTGTTCTTACTGTGGTATTGGTAACAGTTCTCTCTAAAAGAGATGGGAATGTTGCAATTACTTTTGCAAGATTTTCTACTTTCCTGAGTCTTTCTTCTAAATGTTCCAACTTTTCAGGAGCATGTTTGTGAAGTTCATCGAGGAGTTTCTTTATTAGTTTCTGCTGATGAGGTGTTATAAGGACGATACCAGATGAAATGGTGTCGTCTTTTAATTCATTTTTATCAAAAAAAGAATCAATGCTTACCTGTATAAACTCATTTGTCTCTGGAGTCTTATTCTTTTCCATACACATTATTTGTATTTTCGGTCTTTTTTTACTTCAATTCAATAATTTTTTGAGTTCTTTTGTAGTGAAATCTAATATTAAAACTACCGATGATTATTACATGAAGAAATTTGTTTTGCTTTTTAGTCTTTTTTTATCTATAATAAGTGGCATCGCTTGTGCTGCTGATAAGTCTTTGGAAAACCTTTTCGTCTTCAAAGAGGATATTGTTGTTGAAGAGAGAGATTCCGACTGGCAGACAAATGGCGTTGACCTGTATATACGTAAAAAAGACGGCATGGAAAGCGTAATGCTTGTTGAAACTTCTAAGGATCCTGAAGGTAAGATGGATAATTTTGCTTATAGGGCAGAAGAATATAATACAGTAAACGGAGATGAAATCCGTTATCTGAATGGGACCGTTTTAAAATCAGAATATGCAAAATACAGTTTGATTTCTTCTACCGTTGTTCAGCATCCAAAATTAGGAGACTGTTTTCATATTTACATTCCTAGAAAACTTGTTTACGGTTATCCTTGGGAACGTCATGGTTCTGTTACTATAGACAAAGGTTTTTTCATTAATATAAGAACATTTACTAAAAAATATTGTGACTATTCCGGAAAATTTGCAGATAATCCATTTATGTTTGATTATCAGACTCTTACGACTATAACAAAGCGTGAAAAACCAAGGCCTCCTGCTCCAAAAAAAGAAAAAAAAGTTAAGAAAACAAAACCTCCTGTAGAAGAAAAGAAAGAAATAGTGCCAGAAGATGATGGTTTTGTACCTTCAGAAGATATAATAAAAGAAATTAAACCTGAACCTGAAGTAAAAGAAGAAGAGCCAGAACCTGTTATTATTCCAGAAGAGGAAATAAAAGAACTTGAGCCAGAACCTGAACCTGAAGTAGAAGAAGAACCGGAACCTGTAGTTATTCCAGAAGAGGAAATAAAAGAACTTGAGCCAGAACCTGAACCGGAGCCAGAACCTGAACCTGAACCGGAGCCAGAACCTGAACCTGAACCGGAGCCAGAACCTGAACCGGAGCCAGAACCTGAACCGGAGCCAGAACCTGAACCGGAACCGGAGCCAGAACCAGAACCTGCTATTACTTTGACAGATGATTATGATGCAAAAGCGGCAAATGAGTTTAATAATCTTGCTGACAGGGGAAAGGGAATGATGATGTATTCTAAAGGTGCAGATACATTGCCGGAAGATCTATATAATCTGGTTGACTCAATAAACCCTAAAGGCGATGTTGATATTGTATTTGCTATTGATGCAACTGGAAGTATGAAAGATGACCTTGAGAGTTTGAAAAAGAAATGGGTTCCTATGCTCATGGAACAGCTTGAAGAATTTGAACATATACGTCTTGGATTGTTATTCTACCGAGATTATAAGGATGATTATTCTTATAAGCAGCTTCCTGTTAAACTTTTTGAGTTTACAGATTCAGGGGAAGAATTTCAGTCTAATATAAGTTCTATTCGTATACGAGGCAGTGAAGGCGGTGATATTCCAGAACCTGTTTATGAGGCACTTTATGCAAGTCTAAAGTATTTTGACTGGCGTTCTGATGCAACAAAGAAAATAATACTGATTGGAGATGCTGCTCCTCACAGTAAGCCTCGGGGACGCATAAAAGTAACACAAGATTCTGTAATGAAACTTGCAGAAGAAATGGATGTATCTGTTGACTGCGTTATTGTTCCTGATGGAAACAGTAAGACTCGTCATTATTTCTAAAAATTAATGCCTGCACGAAGTGTCAGTCTTCTTGCAGGCATTTTTATTAACAAATATTAATTGTAGTAATATGCATCTGGATCGTAATATTCTTCTTCATCTTCGTAATATTCTTCTTCATTAGAAGATTCACTTTCATCAGCATATTCATCATAATCAGATGCCGTTTCTGCATCATTTTTTATTCTGGATTGTATTTCAGCCATTTTCTTTTCAGGTACTTTTGCTAAATCTGTTTTTGCTAGAATAATGTATTCTCCTGGTAAAGAACCTGGAACGCTTGTGTCATAAATATCAATAATTTCTTGAAGCATAGGCACTGCAATGTCATATTTTTTCTGTTTTAGGTACATATGTGCAAGCTCAAATCGTCCTTCTACATAATCATTTGTGTAGTTACCGTATCTTTGCAGTAATATTTTATAGTAATATTCAGCAACTTTGTAATGATTTTTGTCATAGGCTGATTGTGCGAGCTGTATTATCTCTCTGTCTGTCATATCGCTTGGGGGCGGTTCTTTAGGAAGTGATTCGCATGAATAAAATGCCATAGTGGCTGCTATAAAAAGCACTAAAAATCTTGAACGTTTCATGTTTTCAGTGTATCATTTTTTTTAATTTTAATATAGGGTATCTTTATAAGTTTGAATGTGATTTGAATATTCAGACATTGCTTTTTCAAAGAAATTCTTAAAGAGGTTAGTAATGATAAAGGCTGGAATTATTGGTGCTACAGGTTATGCAGGAGTTGAACTTTTTCGTATATTGCTTCGTCATCCTAATGTGGAAAAAATCTTTGTAAGTTCTGTAAGTTTTGAAGGCCAGCAGATTGATGATGTCTATCAAAATCTATTGGGACAGTTGGGGTCTAAGTCTGATGGAAGGCTTTTGACTGCTGATGAAGTAAAGGAGAAGGCTGATGTGCTTTTTACGGCTCTTCCTCACGGTATTGCAGAACAGTATGCTGATTATTGCGTAAAACATGGCAAAAAGTTAATTGATTTAAGTGCTGATTTCCGCTATGGCATGGATGAAGCTACCTTCAAGGAATGGTATAAGAAAGACTGGCAGTATCCAGATGTTCATAAGCAGAGCGTATACGGTTCTCCAGAACTGTACCGTTCTGATATTGCAAAAGCTAATATTATTGGTAATCCTGGATGTTATGTAACTAGTGCTACTCTTGCCCTTATGCCAGCATTAAAGCATGGACTTTTAAATACTGATTGTATTATTGTTGACAGCAAAAGTGGTGTTACAGGTTCTGGCCGTAATCCAAGTATGAGCAACCAGTTTTGTGAGTGTGGTGAAAGTTTTTCTGCTTATAAAATAGGAGCACACCGCCATCAGAGTGAAATTGTAAGGAATTGTTCTTTGATTGCAAAGAAGAATGTCGGAATTGTTTTTACTCCGCACCTTATTCCTCAAAACAGGGGTATATTAAGTACTATTTATGCATCTCTGTCAGAGGAAGGCATAAGGATTGCTTCTTCTGGAACTGCTGCCATACGAGAACTTTATAACGAAGCCTACAAAAATGAACCCTTCGTAAGAGTTTTGCCAGAGGGAAAAAATCCTACAACTCGTGTTGTAAGGTATTCGAATTATTGCGACATGCAGGTTTATGTGGTAAATGATGGAAAAATGCTGGAAATTGTCAGCTGTCTTGATAATATGATTAAAGGTGCTTCTGGTCAGGCTGTACAGAATATGAATATTATGTACGGATTTGCAGAAACTACTGCAATTGACTTTGTACCACCAGCATTTTAACGGGAAAAACCAATACTGTTTGCCTGAGGGCGTATTTGTGCATAGGAAAGCACACTCTTACCGTTCAGGCACAGTTGTGTTGAACCGCCTCCGTCAAATTCAAGCGCTGACCAACATCCTATCGCTTTAAATATTTTTGCACATTGGTTATATGAAAGACCTGTGCTTTTATCTGTTCGTTCTCCTTCAACTATAAGAATATAAAGTATCTTTCCATCTTTAGAAACTCCTGCTCCGCATCTGGAATCCAATGCTTTTGATTTGAATTCCTGTTCTTCTCCGTTAAGAAGTACTGGATAAAAGCCTCCAAAAACATGCTCATATTCAATACAGTTTTCATTTGTCTGTACAGGAATGACTGTTGCCGTTAAATCTTCTTTAAATGCTAGGGCTGCATATATATTATTTGGCTTTGAAAAAAAAATACCGTCTTTTTTATGGACTCCTGCAATGCAAACAAGTTTCTTTTCTCTTTTTATAAATGGAGAAGCATTAAATGCTATTATGCATTTATTTTTTTTTGCAAATTCTTTTGTTTTTACTGGTTTATATCCTTCAGGATCGAGATTTTGAAAGTCAGTACTATCAGGAAATGATTTAAGACGAAATCCTTTTGACAGAGCAAGTTTTATTACATAATATTTCAGAGGAATGGAAGTAGATTCAAAATCATATCTTTCTATTCCTTCACATATTTTTTTCCAGTCAAAATTTTTAGGAATATAGCGTTTAGAGGCAATGGCTGTTGAAGATATTGCCATCGTTAAAATTATTAATATAAATATGATTTTAACTCTGTGCTTCATGTTTTTAGTATGGGTGAATGTCTGTTTTGTGTCAATTAACTGTACTAAATCTCTATAAAGTTTTACACTGATTTTATGAAAATGATTCTTATGGGAACTGGTACAAGTCATGGTGTTCCGGTAATAGGCTGTAACTGCAGTGTATGTAATTCAAAGGATCCTCATGATACGCGCTACCGCTGTAGTGCATACTTAAAGGAACCTGCTTCGATTGTAATTGATACAGGCCCTGAATTCAGACTTCAGGCACTTAAATTTGGCATCAAACGCATTGATGCTGTTTTGATTACGCACAGTCATGCAGATCATTTGAACGGATTGGATGATATTCGTGTATTCAGTCATACAGAGGCAGTCGATCCATATCCTACAATGAATGCTTATGCAACAGAAGGTAAAGGAAAACCGGTCTTTGCAAATTCAAATACCATTACAGATATAAAGAACAGGTTTGATTATATATTTACACCTGTGAAAGAGGGTGGAGGAAAACCAAAACTTGACTTAATTGACTGTGCTTCTTACGGGGCAGATAATCCAATCAGGATAAAAGGCGTTGAAATAATTCCGATACCTCTTCTTCATGGATCCCTTAAAGATTCAGGATGGCTTTTGACAGAAATAAAATCTGACGGATCAAGACATAGTATTGCTTATCTGACTGATTGCAGTTGTGTTCCTGAAGCTTCTGTTCGTCTGCTGAAGGAAAATTGTGGCATTATGGAACATGTTGTTATTGATGGTTTACGGATAAAACCTCATTCTACGCATTTTTCTTTTGATCAGGCAATTTCAGTTGCAGAACGACTTAGTCCTAATCAGGTCTGGCTTACTCACTTGACGCATGACATGAGTCATGAGGCTGTAAGGTCTTATGTAAAGGATCTTGTAAGAAATTCTCTTTCAGTAGAACCTGCTTATGACGGTCTTGAACTGGAGGCATGAATTCTATCTGATTCATTCATTTACAACACTGATAAGCCAGTCTTCCATAGTTTCATTATTTTTTTCAGTTTTATCTTTGAGCGTTACCAAAAAATGGTATCGTGTCTTGTATTGTACGTATCTTGAATTGTGACACCATCGTCCGCAAAGTTTTCCTGTCTTTACACCTTGCTCAAATATACCGCTGTCATTTTCTGAAAGAGCAAGATAAAAAGAAACAGGAAGAACTGTCAGTAGTTCTTTATAAGAAATTATATAGAAGCCACTTCCGGAAATAACACCTCTGAAAAGCCTTGGTTCTGCACATGCGAGTTCTACGACAAATTTTGCACCTTGTGAAAAACCGTAACCAATGATATTTGTTTTATCAATGCACTTATTTCTTAGTACGATATTTTGTATCAGAAGACTCATACTGTGAGGATCGGTAAAGTATTCAACCCTAGATAAAACGACAAGAACTGCTGCACCATTTTGAAAAATTTTCTTTTGAAAATCAGGCTTTGTAAACTGAACCCCCAGTTTTGATACGGCGGTTCCTTTTTCGCAAGAACCGTGAAAGGTCACTATTAGAGGGAGTGTAGCGCTTTCATTGTCTCTGTCATTTCTATATTTTTCAGGAAGATAAAGGAAGTATGAATGCCCTGTAGGTAAGGTTTCATATAACCATTCTCCATGCAAATGTGTTTCTTCTGGCCATAAATAAGCTGCATCTGGAGTAAATTTTAAAGGTTTTCTTGTATATAGGTAACAGATAGAAATAATTCCAAATATAATAAAAAGTGCTATTATTAATAATATTCTTCTCATAATAAACGTTTTATTATAATTTTACATAAAAAAACCGCCTTGAAAAAGGCGGTTATATCGACAGACTGATTTATTATTCAGCTTTTGGTGCTCCAGCATTTGCTGGTCTTACATTAATCTTCTTTACAATGAAATCGCTCTTAAGACACTGTGTGCATATACGCAATGTTCTTGTTGTTCCGTCAATCTCTGTCTTGATTTTAAGAAGATTTGGTCTCCATGTGCGGCGTGTATGATTGTATGAGTTACTAACTTTATTACCGTGCATTGGATGCTTTCCGCAAATATCACATGTTCTTGACATATCTCTTACCTACCTATTAAATTCAATCAAACGTGAGTTAAAATATAATACAAAATAGAAGAAATCATGTCAATAGAAACATTTTCACGTCAGGGATTTAAATTCCTATTCTTGCTTTTTCCAATTCATCAAGGCGTCTCAATCGATTTTCATCAAGTTTAACAAATAG
>JAILPY010000032.1 GCA_024699235.1 Treponema sp.
TGATGGTACGCGGTGCTGTTCCTGGGAACAAAGAAGGCACTCTTATCGTTAAGGCTGCTATTAAGAAGTAGAGTCGAGGACTAGTATGGAAAAGAAAGTCTATTCAAAAGATGGTAAAGAACTTAGAACAATAAATCTTGATGATAAAATTTTCGGTCTCCCAGTCAACGAAGATGTTATCTATTATGCCATCACAAACGAATTAGCAAATATGCGTGTTGGAACAGCCTGCACAAAAGGCCGTGCTGAAGTTCATGGCAGCAATGCCAAGCCTTACAAGCAGAAGGGAACTGGTAATGCACGTCGTGGTGACAAGAAGTCTCCAATCAATGTAGGCGGCGGTACAATATTTGGACCGAAACCACGTGATTTTACTTATTATATTCCAAAAAAGGCAAAGCGCCTTGCAATGAAATCAATCTTGAGTCTTCAGGCTCAGAACGACAGGCTTACTGTTGTTGAAGATTTCACTGTTGACAGTGGAAAGACAAAGGATCTTGTAAAGATTTTGAACAACTTTGCAAAAGATGCCCGTACAGTTATCCTTCTTAAGGATGATGACAAGCTCATTAAGCAGGCTGGAAGAAACCTTCCTAATGTGCACTTCCTTTCATACAACAGACTTCGTGCACACGATCTGTTCTATGCAAGAAAGATAATCATGCTTGAGGGTGCTGCAAAGAATCTTTCTGATTTTTATGCTGAAAAGGAGGCTGAATAATGACATTTGAAGATGTTCTTATTGAACCAGTTCTTTCAGAAAAAGCAAATATTCTTCGTGAGCAGAATAAATATACTTTCAAAGTAAATCCTGAGGCTTCTAAGATTCAGATTAAAGAAGCTGTCAGAAAACTTTTTAATGTTAAAGTTGTAGACTGCACAACGATTAATGTACAGGGAAAAGTTAAGAGACTTCGTGGTAGACCTGGAAGAACTTCCAGTTACAAGAAGGCTATCGTTAAGCTTGCTCCTGGTGAATCAATAAAGGTATTTGAAGGCGCTTGAGCCTTTGAATAGTAAATAAGGGGAACCATATGGCTCTTAAAGTATTTAAGCCTTATACAAAAGGTACTCGTTCACGCGTTGATTTAGTACGTGACGCAATTACAGCCGATAAACCCGAGAAAAGCCTTACACACGGCATTAAGGCACACGCTGGCCGTGGACAGGGCGGACGTATCTCTGTACGTCATCAGGGTGGCGGTCATAAAAGAAAGTATCGTGAGATAGATTTCAGACGTGATAAGCATGGTATTCCAGGCACAGTAAAGACTATTGAATATGATCCATTCCGCAGTGCAGACATTGCATTGATTGCTTATGCAGACGGAGAAAAGCGCTATATCATAGCTCCAAAGGGTCTTACAGTGGGTCAGAAGATTATGTCTGGTGAAAACGCAACTCCTACTGTTGGAAATGCGCTTCCGCTTTCTGCTATTCCGGTTGGTTTTACAGTTCATAATATTGAGCTTACGCTTGGTCGCGGAGGACAGCTTGTCCGTTCTGCTGGTGCAGGCGCCCTCGTTGCTGCAAAGGAAGGTGAATATGTAACTATCCGTCTTCCTTCTTCAGAACTTCGCCGCGTAAATGCAAAGTGCTATGCAACTATTGGCGTTGTCGGTAATGAAGACCGTATGAATGCAAAGCTCGGTAAGGCAGGCCGCAGCAGATGGAGAGGTATTCGTCCAACTGTTCGCGGTATGGCTATGAACCCAGTTGATCATCCTCTTGGTGGTGGTGAAGGTGCTGGAAAAGGACATCATCCAGTTACTCCTTGGGGTCAGCCTTGTAAAGGTTACAAGACTCGTAATAAGAGAAAGACTTCAAGCCGTTTCATTGTTAGTCGCCGCAAGAAGTAGAGTAGGAGTTAAAAGTGTCAAGATCTGTTAAGAAAGGACCTTTCGTAGAAAAATCACTCTACAAAAAGGTTTCTGAAATGAATAAATCTTCAGCAGCTGATAAGAAAATTATTAAGACTTATTCTCGCTGCTCTACAATTATTCCAGAAATGGTAGGAAATACTATTTCTGTTCATAATGGCAAGTCATGGATACCTGTATATGTAACAGAAAACTTAGTAGGCCACAAGCTTGGTGAGTTTGCTGCAACACGTACATTCAAGGGACATGGCGGTTCAGATAAAAGCGCTAAATAAGGGTGGACGAAATGGCTGAAAATAAAGGTTATTCTGCAACAACCAAATTTTTGATTGCATCACCTACAAAGGTTCGTCCTGTAGCAAATGTAATCAAGAGAAAGTCTTGCTCGGAAGCTGTGGCTATTCTTGATAATATGCCTCAGAAGGGTGCTAGGCTCATACAGGGAACATTAAAGTCTGCTGTTGCTAATGCCCTTAATAAAAATAAGAAACTTGATGAAGATATGCTCTATGTCAGAGAAATTCGTATTGACGAAGGTCCTAGACTTAAGAGAGTTTGGTTCCGCGCTCGCGGACGTGCTGATCAGCTCTTGAGACGTATGTGTCATATCACTGTCGTAGTTGACGAAAAGGCGGGAAAATAATATGGGTCAGAAAGTTAGTCCTATCGGTTTACGTCTTGGAGTAAACAAGACATGGCAGTCTCGTTGGTATGCAGATCCTCGTGATTATGCAGACTATGTTTTGGAAGACATTAAGATTCGCAAGCTTGTGAACTCTCTTCCAGAATGCAAGAACGCTGACATTGCTGAAATTGAAATTGTACGTCATCCACAGCGTGTTACTATTGTAATTCATACAGCACGTCCTGGTGTGATTATTGGTGTAAAAGGTGCAACAATCGAAAAGATAAGTGCAGACATTCAGAAACAGCTTACTAAGAAAGTTCAGATTAAGATTAAGGAAGTAAAGCGTGCTGAAGTAAATGCATCTCTCATTGCACAGAACATCGCAAGACAGCTTTCAGGAAGAGGATCTTTCAGAAAGGCTTTGAAGCAGTCTTCTTCCAATGCTATGAAGGGCGGCGCTCAGGGTATCAAGATCCGTATTTCAGGACGCCTTGCAGGTGCTGACATGACACGTTCAGAAGAGCATAAGGAAGGTCGCGTACCTCTTCATACTCTTCGTGCTGATATTGACTATGGTTTCTATGAAGCTCTTACAACATACGGAAAAATCGGTATTAAAGTATGGGTTTACAACGGAATGAACTATGGTCATGACAGAAATGAAGACGCTGGTGATTCTGTAAGAAAGCCAAGACGGGAACATTTTAATGGTGACCGCAAGTCTACCCGTGCTCCAAAGGCAAATAAAGCTGGGGAGGAAAAGTAGAATATGCTTAGTCCAAAAAGAGTAGCTCACCGCAAAGTTCAGCGCGGTAGAGAAAAAGGATGCGCAACACGTGATAATCACGTTGATTTTGGTGATATTGCTCTCGTAGCTTTGGAACCAGTATGGCTCAGTGCTAAGCACATTGAAGCTGCTCGTGTTGCTATTAACCGCTGCATTAACCGTCAGGGTCATATGTGGACTCGCGTATTCCCTGATAAGCCTGTTTCAAAGAAACCTGCTGATACTCGTATGGGTAAAGGTAAGGGTGCACCTGAATTCTGGGCTGCAGTTATTAAACCTGGTATGATTTTGTTTGAGATTGGTGAAGTTGATCTTAAGATTGCAGAAAAGGCTATGCACCTTGCTGCAAGTAAACTTCCAATTAAGACAAAAGTAGCTTTCCGTCCAACAGTAGAGTAAGGAGTAAGAAATGGCAGATGCAAAGAAAATGAAGAAAGCAGATGATAAAAAACTTTCTTATTCTGAACTTGTAACTAAACGGAATGAGTTAAAGAAACAGTACATGGACCTTCGCTTTCAGACAGTTGTAAGCCATGTAGATAATCCAATGCAGAAGCGTATCGTAAGACGTGAAATTGCACGTTTGAATACACTTATTCATCAGCAGGATCTGGAAAAATTCAGAAAAGCTGCTGCTGAAGCTATAGCTGCAAATAACTAGGAGCTGACCCGTGGAAGAACAGAATGTACAGAAGAAGGCTACAAAACGTTCATTCGTAGGTATCGTCACTAGTGACAAGATGGATAAAACTATCGTTGTTTCTATCGATACAAAAAAGATGGATCGCCTTTACAAGAAATATGTAACACGGACCAAGAAGTGCAAGGCGCATGATGAGAAGAACGAAGCCCATCAGGGCGATACAGTTCGCATCGTAGAATGCAGTCCAATCAGCAAAGAAAAATGCTGGCGTCTCGATTCAATTATCGAGAGAGCCAAATAAGGCAGGAGTAAAACTATGCTTCAAATGCAGTCAAATCTGGTTGTTGCCGATAACTCCGGAGCTAAATTGGTTCAGTGCATTAAGGTTTTAGGTGGTTCTCACCGCCGTTATGCAGGAATTGGTGACATTGTTGTGGTAGCTGTTAAGGAAGCAATTCCTACATCTACAATTAAAGAAGGTTCAGTTCAGAAAGCGGTAATCGTTCGCGTAGCAAAGGAATACCGCCGTGCTGACGGTACATACATCCGCTTTGATGATAACGCTTGCGTTATCGTTGATGCTGATAAGAACCCAAAGGGCAAGCGTATATTTGGACCTGTAGCCCGTGAGCTTCGTGATATGGATTATATGAAGATTGTATCACTCGCTCCGGAAGTCCTTTAAGGAGCTTTAGAATGGAAACAAAATTCAAGATCCATAAGGATGATAATGTTGAAATAATTGCTGGAAAAGACAAGGGAAAGCGTGGAACAGTAATCCGTGTTTTTGAAAAGAATAACAAAGGCAAGGTTATTGTTAGCGGTGCTAACCTTATAAAGAAGGCAATGAAGAGAAGATCACAGCAGGATGCTGGCGGAATCGCAGAAGTAGAAGCTCCTCTTGATATTTCTAATGTAGCGCTCGTCTGCAAGAAATGCGGACGCCCTGTTAAGGCAGGATATAAACTTGACGGTGACAAAAAGATTCGCGTTTGCCGCAAGTGTGGAGAAAAACTGTAATGGAAAATTACGTACCACGGCTTAAGAAAGTCTATAAAGACAAGATCGCTCCAGAACTTTTTAAGGAACTGGGTTATACATCTACAATGCAGATTCCAGCAATCAAGAAGATTGTTGTAAGCATGGGTGTTGGCGAAGCTCTCACGAATAAGAAACTTCTTGATGCTGCAGTTACAGATCTCACTCAAATTACCGGTCAGAAGGCTGTTAAAACAAGAGCTAAGAAAAGTATTGCAAACTTCAAGCTTCGTGAAGGCAATGAAGTGGGTGCTATGGTAACTCTTCGCGGAACAATTATGTATGAGTTCCTCGACCGTCTTATCAACGTAGCACTTCCACGTGTTAAGGATTTCCGCGGAATCAAGGCAACTGGTTTTGACGGACACGGAAATTTCTCTCTTGGTATTACTGAACAGATTATCTTCCCGGAAATTGATTTTGATAAAATCGTAAAGGTTTCTGGTATGAATATCAGTATTGTAACCAGTGCTAGAACTGACAATGAGGCTCGCGCTTTGCTGTCTAAGTTTGGCATGCCATTTAGAAAATAAGGATAAATTTCATGGCAAAGAAATCAATGATTATCAAATCACAGAGGACTCCTAAATATTCTACTCGCCGCTACAACCGGTGTCAGATTTGTGGACGTCCACACGGATATTTGAGGAAGTTCAAGATTTGTCGTATCTGTTTCCGCAAATTGGCTAGCGAAGGTCTTTTACCAGGCGTTACAAAATCATCTTGGTAGTGACAGGAGAATATAAATGGCAGCTTCAGATCCAGTAGCAGATATGCTTGCAAAAGTCCAGAATGCGGCAAGAGCCGGTCACGAAAAAGTAGATGTTCCTACTTCTAAGATGAAACTGGAAATTGTTAAAATCCTGAAAACTGAAGGATACATCAAAAACTTCAAGAAAGTTCAGGATGATGACGGACATAGCATTATCCGCATTTTTATGAAATATGACGGCGCAAACGAACCGGTTATTCATGGAATGAAAAAGATTTCAACACCAGGTCGTCGCGTTTATTCAGGTTATAAAGATTTGCCACGCGTTTATAACGGATATGGCACTTTAATCGTTTCAACATCAACTGGTGTTACAACTGGCAAGAAAGCATCTGAAAAGATGGTTGGCGGCGAGTTGATCTGCACTGTATGGTAATAGGGAGGGAAAGATGTCTAAAATTGGTAAGCTTCCTGTATCTATTCCTGCAGGCGTAACAGTTTCCGTTGCTGATGGATTGGTAACTGTAAAGGGTCCAAAGGGTGAATTGAAGCAGGATTTCAACAGTTCTCTTGTATCTGTTGACGTTAAGGGTACTGAAGTTGTTGTTTCTACAGTAGCTGACAGTAAGCCTGCAAATGCAGCTCACGGTCTTTACCGCAATCTTATCCACAACATGGTTGTTGGTGTTTCTCAGGGATACACAAAGTCTCTGATTATTACTGGCGTTGGTTACCGTGCAGAAGTGCAGGGTAAGACCCTTGTTATGAACTTGGGTTATTCAACAGACTTTATTGCTTCTATTCCAGATGGACTGACTGTTACGGCTGATAAGGACGGAAAAGTTACAGTTGCTGGCATTGACAAGCAGAAAGTTGGTCAGTATTGTGCCGAACTTCGCAGTCTGCGTGCTCCAGAACCTTATAAGGGAAAGGGCATTCGGTATGAAACTGAAGTTATTAGACGTAAAGTCGGTAAGACCGGTGTTAAATAAGGTTGGTTGATATGTTGAAGAAACTCAGTGATAAACAAAGAAAACGCTTGCACAGAAAGATTCACATTCGTAAGTCAATTTACGGAACTGCAGAACGTCCTCGTATGACTGTGTTTAAGAGCGGCCGAAATCTTTACGTACAGGTAATAAATGATGATGAAGGCAGGACTCTTGCTTCCATCTCAACTCTTGAAAAGGATTTCGTTGCACTTAAGGCTAATGTTGACAGTGCAACAAAACTTGGAGAGGCTTTGGGTTCTCGTCTTAAGGACAAGAATATTACAAAAGTGGTTTTTGATCGTAATGGTTATCTTTATCATGGCGTTGTAAAAGCCCTTGCTGATGCTACCCGCAAAGCCGGGATTGAATTCTAGGAGTGGCTATGGAAGAACGCAGAAACCACAATGATAGAAAGCCTCAGGATGAATTCGTAGAAAAACTCGT
>JAILPY010000097.1 GCA_024699235.1 Treponema sp.
AATGGCAGAGCACGTTCAGAAAAGTTTTTATCCGTCAAAAGTTCCTAATCTGGATAAATGGGAGATTGCCTTTGAATTCAGGCCGCTGGCCTCTGTTTCTGGAGACTTGTATGATTTTTATTATGATAAAGGGAATCTGAATGGCGTAAGCCTTTTTGATGTATCAGGGCATGGAGTGGCATCTGCACTTGTAGGAATCCTTGCAAAGTCTTTGGTTCAGTCTATCTTTAATGAAAATGCCGATAAGCCTCTGTCTAAGATAATGAGCCTTGTAAATGCGGCCATAATAAAAGAGAAAGGCTCTATTGAAAATTATATGACAGGTGTTATACTTCGTATTAATGATAATGAGGTTGAATATGTAAATGCAGGACATACTGATGTCTTGATAAAAAATAAAAGCACCATTGTCTTTGCAGATAAACAGAATAAATGCAGGAGCAGGTTCTTAGGAATTCCAGATCTTCCAGTTGAATTTACTTCAATTACTACAAGGATTCACAAGGATTCTTACTTCCTTATTTATTCAGACTGCCTTACAGAGAGCAGGAATCTTGCAGGAGATGAAATGGGTGTAGAGCTTTTAAAGAAAGTCTTTGATTCTTCTGATTCAAGCACAGCAAAGGATGTATTAAATGATATTTTGGAATCTTTTGATGCATTTACAGAAGCTGTGCCGATAAAAGATGATTTGACTGTAATAGTTTTGAAATATAAAGGGTAATGTATGAAATCGCCAAAAGAGCTTTCTGTTAATGAAAAACTCGTAGCGCTTGCTAAAGAGATTGTTGAAATTTCTCAGGATAAAGATGATTTGCCGCTGCGCCTGATGAATATCCTTATTGATGACGAAGAAATTCAGGCTGTGCAGGATTACGCAAATACTGTTTCTATTTTACGTCTGGGCTTTAATGACCACGGGCCTGTACACATGAGGACTGTCTGCCGTAACTGCCTTAAGATGCTAAAAATACTGAAGGGTGCAGGAATAAAGACTTCTCTTGAAAACGAACAGGCGGGAACTTTTACAGACAGTGTTGCCGGTATAATCCTGGCAAGCTTTATGCATGACTTTGGCATGACTATCGGTCGTCAGGATCATGAACTCTATTCTGGAATCCTTGCCTATGACATAATAAATAAAACTTTGGAGGAAGTTCTTCCAGGAAGCAAGAATTTAAAGCGAAGGATTGTCATCAGGTCTCTGGCAATGGAAGGAATCCTTGGGCACATGGGAACAAGGCGCATTCATTCTCTTGAGGCCGGCTTGATTTTAGTAGCCGACGGATGTGATATGACTAAAGGAAGGGCAAGGATACCTATGGAGCTTTCTAAGAGTCCGACCGTCGGGGACATTCATAAGTATTCTGCAAATTCTATTGAGAGGGTTAAGATTCTTACAGGCCAGGAAAAGCCTATAAGGATTGAAGTTCACATGAGTGCTGAAGTCGGCTTTTTCCAGATTGAAGAAGTCCTTCTTCAGAAAATCAATTCAAGCCCTGCCAAAAATCTTATTGAACTGTATGCAGGCGTTGACGGTCAGGACTTGAAGAAGTATCTGTAAAATGCCCTGTGCTATTTGCTTATAAGGAATTGTGCTGCATATACAGCACATATTCCAATTGCAACGCTCAGTATGATATATAGGAAAGAAATTCCTATGTTTCCGTTTTTTGCTAGAGTTGCGCTTTCCAGTGCAAATGTTGAAAATGTCGTAAAGCCTCCGCACAGGCCGACTTTTAGCAAGAGTATTGTCTTTTCATGTCCTGCATTTATTTTTACGGCAAGTGCAGAAATTATTCCAATCAGGAAGCATCCTGCTATATTTATTAAAAATGTTTTTATGGGGAATTTCATTCTTTCTTGAACGGGAATCAGTCCAATCAAATATCTGAGGATTGTACCTGCTGCTCCGCCAAGTCCTACTATCAGGCAGTTTATCATTCTTGCCTCCTTTTGGATATTGTACAGATTTTCATGTTATTTGGAATAGATATTTGTTGATATAGAGCAAAATAGAGTGTATAGTTCCTGCATGACTTTAAAAAAATCCCATAACGTGGACATGCTGAATGGGAACCTTATTCTTAACCTAATTAAATTTACTCTTCCTTTGGCATTTACGGGAATTTTGCAGCAGCTCTTTAATGCTGCTGACGTGGCTGTTGTCGGGCAGTTTGCAGGCAAAGAAGCAATGGCCGCCGTTGGCTCTAACAGCCCTGTCATTGGTCTTCTTGTAGGCATGTTCCTGGGACTTTCTTTGGGAACAAACGTAGTCATTGCATATTCTGTTGGACAGAATAATGTTATGAGAATACAGAAGGCCGTTCATACTTCTATAGTTGTTTCTGTGTTTGGGGGAATTGTCCTGGCTGCTCTTGGAGAATTTCTGGCACAGCCGGTAGTTTCATTAATGGGTGTTCCTGAAGAAGTTTCCGAAATGGCTCTTTTATATCTTAGGATATATCTTTTAGGGTTACCTGTAATTTTCTTATACAATTTTGAATCTGCAATTTTCAGGAGCAGGGGCAATACAAAGCTGCCTTTGATAAGCCTGATTGTTTCTGGAATAATCAACGTATTGCTGAACCTCGCATTCGTTGTCATATTTGATATGGGCGTTGCCGGCGTTGCATGGGCTACCGTGATTTCAAATGTCGTCAGTTCTTTGCTTTTATTAATCTTTCTTGTCAAAACAGAAGATAAAATCAAGGTATCGTTCAAAAACTTATGCGTAGATGCAAGCGTCTTAGGCAAAATCCTTAAAGTTGGCGTTCCTTCCGGCATTCAGAGCATGGTCTTTTCTCTGTCTAACATTATAATACAGTCTGCAATAAACAGCCTGGGGACTACTGTCATGGCAGCATCTTCTGCCGCATTTAACCTGGAAGTATTTGCATTTTATATCCTCAATTCTTATGGCCAGTCCTGTACGACTTTTGTAGGCCAGAACTTTGGAGCGGGGAAACATGAAAGGTGCACTAAGGTATTAAAGGACTGCCTGCTCTTAAATTTTTCATCAACGGCAGCAATGTGCACTTTAATATTGATTTTTGGAAAGTACTTTTTAAGCATATTTAATACTGACCCTGATGTAATTTCTGTAGGAATGATCCGCCTTGAATATATCTTTTTTGCCTATGTCTTTAGCTTTGCACAGGAAGTCCTTTCTGGCTACCTGAGGGGATTTGGAATCTCAACAATACCGGCGGTTGCTTCTGTCATAGGAATTTGCGGTACAAGGCTTATCTGGATTTTTACAATATTCAAAAGGATTCCGACTTTTGGCGTTATTATGCAGGTATATCCTGTAAGCCTTGGAATAACGGCACTTGTCATGATTGCATTTACATTGATAATAAGGCCTTCTAAGCGCTATGCCGGCAAAGTGGACATCTAATAAAGCGCTCTGAACTTACCGGGTAGAATAAAATTAATAATTATTATATAATAATCAGCATACTTCGTTTATTACCAGATTAAAGTACGGAATCTTTATTTAAAATCTTATATTCCCTATGATTCCGTCAAAAAAATCATAATAAATTTATTTCTCTATAAATTCAGAAAGGTTATATTTTTCTATATTTTAGCCTTATAACATGACAAAAAGGAGTAATATTGATGAAAAAAGATTTCACAACTTTTTCCCGTTCTGTTGCGCTACCAGGCATTATTGTTTTGCTTTTTCTTTCTGCTTTCTGCGGAATGTTTCCTGCGCAAACCGCCCTTGCCTTGCAATCCTTGCAGGATTTTTTTTATGAAAATCTAAGCTGGCTTTACATTTTCTTTGTAATTTTCTTTCTGGTCTTTCTTATTGTCCTTGCCTTTGGTAAGGCGGGTGATATACGGCTTGGAGCAGATAATGCTAAGCCTCAGCACAGTTTCTTTGCCTGGGTTGCAATGCTCTTTTCTGCAGGAATGGGAATAGGCCTTATGTATTTTGGTGTTGCAGAGCCTCTCTCTCATTATGTAAATCCACCCCTTGCTTCTATGGGACATTCTGAAAAGGAAGCCTTGTTCAGTACCTTTATGCATTGGGGCATTCATGCATGGGGCATATATGCTGTAATGGGACTTGTTCTGGCATATTTTTCGTTCCGTTACCGCCTTCCTCTTGCAATGAGAAGCGGCCTGTACCCTCTTTTAAAGACTCGGATAAACGGTAAATGGGGAGATGTTATTGACGTCTTTGCCTTATGCTGTACTTTTTTTGGAATTACAACATCACTCGGCTTTGGCGTCGTTCAGCTAAACTCTGGACTGTCTTATCTTGGCGTCCTTCCGGGTAACTCTTTTGGCTGGCAGTCTCTTATAGTCTTAGTTGTTCTTTCTGTTGCAGTCCTTTCTGCCAGCTCAGGCGTAAATAAGGGCGTAAAAATCTTAAGTGAACTGAACCTGTTCCTGTCTTTTATCCTTATGATTTTTATTCTTTGTACAGGACCCAGCGTTCATCTTTTAGGAGCTTTCAGCGATGCAGTGGGAACTTACTTTAGCAATTTTATTTCCAGAACTTTTGAAACCTTTACTTATGAACCAGAAGGAAAGCCATGGCTTTCTGCATGGACTATAATGTACTGGGCATGGTGGATTTCATGGGCTCCTTTTGTAGGCCTGTTTATTGCAAAGATTTCAAAGGGACGTACTGTAAGGGAATTTATTCTTGTCATTCTTTTTGTCCCGACTTTATTTGTTTTTTTGTGGATGACCATTTTTGGAGGCGGAGCAATCTGGATGGATTCCAATAAGGCAGGCGGCGCCCTGACAGCTTTGGTAAGCGATCCTGATTCCCTTTTATTCTACTTTCTGCAGATGTTTCCTCTTGCAAAGGCTCTTTGCGCCCTTGCTGTTGTAATGATTGCAGTATTTTTTGTTACTTCTGCTGATTCAGGAATCATGGTTTTAAATAGCATTGCAAGCAAGAATAAAGGAAAGACTCCTGTCTGGCAGAATATTTTCTGGGGTGCAATAATGGGAATACTTTCCCTTCTGCTGCTGCGAAGCGGCGGCCTACAGGCTCTTCAGACCATGACTCTTGTTTCTGCCCTTCCGTTTGGATTAATAATGGTTCTTTTGTGTCTTTGCCTGTGGCGTGCACTTAAGATAGACCTTGCTTACCATAGGAGTAAACTGCCGTACGGAAGTCATGTGTGGGATTCTTCTAGGTGGAAGGATTACTTAAACCAGATTCTTTTGTTTACTAAGAAGAGTGATGTCAGGGATTTTATTGCAAATAACGTTAGTCCTGCTTTTGAGGAACTTAAAGCAGCATTTGCTGAAAAAGGGGTGGAATCAGAAATCAGGGAAGGCAAGGCTGGTCCGATTTCAATTGAGCTTTTAATCCGCTACGATAAGCTCCGTAACTTTAAATATGGCGTTATGGCAGAAAAGCAGAATGTGTCTCAATATATAATAGACGAAGACAATGCTCCGACTCCGGAATCTGATGTATACATTCCTGTAAGCTATTATAACAGCGGTCGAGGCGGCAACGACATTCAGCATCTTGAAAAGGAAGAAATAATTGCGGATGTCCTGCGTGAATACGAAAGGTTCATTAATATTGCAGCTGATGAAAAGAGCGAAATATTAATGCTGGACAGGGACTTCTGATGTGATTATGTCCTTCTGCGGTTTTTTCCAGTTTCTATGTAATAGCGTGACTTTTCGCTATACATTTGCTTTTCAGCATCCTTTATTATGTTGACGATATCCTCGCCCTTGCCTTCTGCGTATCCGCAGGAGGCAATCCTTCCTCTGTCAAAAAGCGCTTTATACAGGCTGTCAAACTTTTCTTTAAAAGCATCCTTAGTGTCAGATTCATTGATGCAGACAAATTCATCACCGCTTATCCTGCAAAGCTTAGTATCTGTAAGGAATTCTGATATTGCATCGGCCACAGACTTAATCAGCTTATCACCAGCTTCGTGTCCTATTGTATCGTTTGTCATTTTTAAGGAATTGACATCGCAAAAAACAACGCTGTAAATTTTTTCTTTGGATATATTTTTAAGGTATTCCTGATAGCCTGTGTGATTTGAAAAACCTGTGAGCAGGTCTGTTACCGACATTTCCTTATATATATTTGCCCTTTCTGTTTCCTTGAAAGCAATGTTTGACCCTAGCGTTATATACATAATCATATATGCAAACACAAAAAATATATGAAAGTGCTTTAGGACTGAAAATTTATACATGACGAAAAGCGATACATAGGGAATGACTGCCAAAGCGAATACTATAATAGGATTCACTTTGTAAGTGCCGCTTATTTTATAGGCATTTGCAAAAACGCAGTAGAAGCAGACTATTTGAATGAGGATCGGCATATAGACTAATGATCCATAAGATACAAGCCCGTTCTCTACGGTAAAAGTTTTCCCCATAATGGATAAGGCAGCCTCTAGCAGAATGTTTAATGAAAGAAATGTCGTTATCAGCAGCTTTAGTCTTTTTTGAAAGCTTTTTCCATTTGACTCTAAGGCTTTGCAAATGTAACTCATATAAACAAAAATATTGACATCAATGAATATATTGGAAATCAATTCTGAAGTAAATATTAAAAGGCTAAGCCGCACATTTCCTTCAATGGAATAACAGACTGTTTCTGCTAAAATACCTATGGAAACAGACAGTATGCACCTTTTGTAGCAGGTAATTAGAATCTGCCTTTCTGTCTTTATAAGAGACGCCCCTATATATATCAGAGATAGAAATAGCAAAAGGATTAAGTCCGCTAAAATAAGAACATTATTCAAAAACAAACCTCTTTATCCTGCAATATATGCATAATACCGATTATATATATGTTGCCAAGAAGTGTATAGGGCGGTATGCTTAAAGCATGCCTACGTTTGCAGTCAGCCTGCATTTTTCTGCAGGATCTTCTGAGCGCCTGAATTTAATTATAAGCCGCCTTGCAGATGCCACGGGAAATGATTTTCGCATAAAGGAACAGATACCAATTCACCTGACCTTAGGGATGTTTCATGCAGACGATGAAAAGTCTCTCCTGCTATCATTCGGTAAGTTTACAAAGTCCCTGTCTGACATGCAATTACAGGCAGGATGGAAACTAACGGAAGTTTTGTTTGTAAATGCAGAAATAATAAAAAATAAGGCAGTCTTCCTTATGGCGGACGCCCAGTCATCTGAACGGCTTTGCCGTTGGAATAAGCTTCTGCATGATGAATTCCTTGCCGGCTTTAAATATGCTAACAATGGATTTTACCTGCCGGAATATTTTCTAGCGCATGTTGCCCTTGCTACAGGCCTTTCTCCTTCGCAGGCAGATTCAGCAAGGCATGCGCTTTCTGAAATTGAATGCCCTGTTCATGCAGAAGTATCTTCTGTCGTTCTGTCTCAATGCAAGCCGTACCGAAAGCTCGAAATTATAGAATGTTAATCTGGCAAAGCTTCATGGCATTCAATGCCGTTGCATGGCTTTCTGGCGTTACGCATGCACAGCAGCTTGAGTCTACGGAAATTGGTACTTCCGGCAGCTTTGCCTTTAGTATGAATGCATTGCTGATTACGCATATTCCTGTGCACAGGCCTACAAGTTCAATCTGTTCCAGGTTTTGCAGTCCTGCAACAAAGTCTGCAAGTTCCATAGAACCGAAAGACGGCTTGTTAAAGATATGGGCATCGCCAGCATCAAGCCTGTCAGAAATCATCCATCCTTCAGATCCTTCTACGCAGTGAACTACAGGAAGATTTTTCCCTTCCTGCGTCTGAAGGTAATTCTGTTGATGCGTATCACGGGTAAAGATGACCATGCCGCCTTCTGCCCGCCATTTAGAGATTTTTTCTGCCACTTTAGGAACAATAGCTACCGCTTCCTTTGTTCCTAAAGAACCGTCAATAAAATCATTCTGCATGTCAATTACAATTAAAAGCTTCATATTTTCCCTTACAAATTAATTTACAGGCTGAATGTATTTATTTTTCCTGAAAGCTCATGACTGTCATTAAGGTTTTTCTCTGAGTCGTCATTGACCTTCTTTACAGCCTTTGTTATGTTGCCAACACTCCTTGTCATTAACAGCATGCTGTCTGTAATGTTGCGGGTAACTTCAGCCAGAACATTCATCTCTTTTACCATCTGTTCCGTTCCTTCCATAATTTCGCTGGAACTGTCTTTTACGACGCCTGTTGAATCTGTAATGCTGTGCATTGCCTCAAGGACCTGCTTGTTGCCTTCGTTCTGTTCATCCATGGCATTTTTGACAACAAGTTCCTGGCTTCGGACAGTGTTTGCAAAATTATAGATAACGTCAAACTGCTTATGGACATCCTCAATGCTTTCTGAAATGTGGTTTATAGAGTCAGACAGAGTCTTTAAGTTTATGTCTATGTTTTTGCCCTGAGAGCTTGACTGCTCTGCAAGTTTCCTGATTTCGTCAGCAACAACGGCAAATCCCTGGCCGGCTTCGCCTGCATGGGCAGACTCAATGGCAGCATTCATTGCAAGAAGGTTTGTCTGGCTGGCTATTGTCTGAATTATCTTGCTTGCATCGCGAAGGAGCGTAGACTGCTGCTGTACCTGCGTTGCAACATTTACGGCGTTCTGAATTTTTGTCCTGCCTTCTTCAGAAGCGTTTCCAAGCTGGTCTATGGCATCCATGTTCTTTTCAAGAATCTGAGTGACTGAATTGATGTTTGCAACCATTTCATCTACCGCTGCAGAAGACTGAGTTACTGCCGTTGACTGAGATTCAATGCTGTTATTCAGTTCCTTTATGCGTGATACAATCTGATTTACAGAGACGTTTGTCTCGTCAACACCGGCAGACTGGTTGTTCATTTCCTGCTGGACAACATCTATGTTTTTTGAAATTTCATCTACATCCCTGCTTGCAGAATTAAGGTTTGTCTTGAGTTCGTCTGCCGTATGCTCTGAATTCTTTGCAGAAGCTGCCATTTCTGTAAGAATGTCTTTAGTTTCATCACGGAAAGAATTTATGTTGTTTACAAGTTCTCCTATTTCACAGCGGCATTCAACGCGCAGCGGTGCCACCTTGTAATTCTTTTTAGAAAGCTCTTCAGTATGGTTTTTTACGTCAATAATGCCAAGCCTGATTGAACGTACTGTAAAGAATGTACTTGTAAAATTAGTAATCGTAAAGATTATTCCTATAGGAAGAAGCTTTGTAATCATTAGGTAATGAACGCCGTGCTGCAAGTTCGCAGGAATGGAAACGACGTGCTCAATGCTCAGTACTATGGAAACCATTGCAAGAAGTATGACGACGTTAGTTCTCTGGCTTACTGACATAAGCTGGACTTCTTTGTAGTGAGGCAGCCAGAAGAGAGATCTGTCAATCAGCTGAAGCATTACAACAAATCCAATCATTGAAAAGCCGAATGCAAGTCCCCATAAAAGAGTGAGCCATGTTACAAAAGAACTCCAGTTGCTTTCAAACTGCTGGAATGTTACTCCTAGTGCATTTGCACGCATTATGAATAAGGCTGCAAACAGGGCAGAAAAGCAAACGACAAGTCCAATGTTTATGTTGTACCAGTTCTTAAAATACAGGTTTGTCGAGCGTATGGATTCCTTTGAACCATTGTAAGCAGCAAATTTCTTGCGGAGAAGCATGTACATAGCAATAGGGAGAATAAAAAAGACGATTATGCCTAGTCCTAGAAAGATTGCATCTGTGAATACAGCAGCAAATTCTTTAGTATCAAGGGCTCCTGTAAAAATTGCTACCGGACCAAAGAGGATAAAAGGGGAAAAATAGCATTCCATTAACCAAAAAAAGGCTTGCCTGTCAAATTTAGCCCTGTTTTCAAAAGTGTGTTCCATAAGACTTTTCCTTGCATTAATAAAAAATACAAAAGTTATTCTTTAAAGTATAACATATATGCTGAAAATTGCTATTATATTCTTAATTCTTTCATAGAAGTCAGTCGTCATAGTCCCTGTCGTATTTTTCGCTCCAGTCTTTCTTGCTTTTCCATTTCGTAGACTTTTCCTGAAGCATTTCGGCATCTTCTTTGCCCTGAAAAACACGCCATTCGTCATAGTGCTCTGAAACAGGAGTCTTGTCTCTGTTTTTTTCGCGTAAGTCTTCTTCACCGTTTGCCATGTTAGTTAAAATCTCCTGCTGACTAGCATTATACTGTGCTATTAGATTGTATGCTATATATATGAATGTTGACTTCCTGACTTCTTCTAGAATAAGTCCAGCATGGAATCAAGGTATATTTCTTCACGCACCTGCAGCTGATGCTCAGGCTTAGTCATATAATATAGAAGGAATTCTAGGATTAATGCACTGCCTAGGCTGCGTCCTTCAATCTTGAAATTTGAAAAGCCCATGGGAACGTATCTTTCCTGAATGTCATTTATGCCAATGAAGCCTGGGTTTTCCATTGCAAGCGAAAACCTGTAGCCTCCGCTTGCCTTTGGGGAACTGCACTGATGCTCTGGAACGTCCTGCCCGAGGTTCTTCTTGCTGACGCTTTCGTAACATGACTTCCTGTCCTTACAGCCAAAGCTGCAGCATTCATTGCACAGGAATTCAACCTTATCCTTTTGCACCTGTGAAAGTCCGTTAAGCCTTTCAAATGATTTGTTCAGCCTAAAGTCAGGCACGACATATTTAAAATCTGTGCGTCTTAATTCTGCATTTAAATCCTCAAAATCCGTAAGGACCTTTGTCGTAGAAGAAACAAGGTAAAGTCCTGGAAACCTGTCCTTGATGTAGCCTGCCAGCAAGTCTGAATGTACGATTACCCCGCTTGGCGTTTTAGACTTACTGAAAAGGGTGCAAAGCCCATTGCACTTTTTGTCTGAAAGGTGTTCCTCTTTTAGCAGTGAATTGCTGAAAGTAAGCCTTGCAGAAATATTGCACTCCTCCATAAGGCTGAATGCATCTTTTGAGTCTGCCTGCCCAAATCCTGCCCTTCCCCCGCCCCAAAGGCAGTCTGCCGGGGCACCGTAAATGGAACCTATGTCGCACCATGGGTAAAACCATTCCCTGTGAATGCGGAAAAGAGACAGGAAGATCCTGTACAGTTCGTAGAATTCGAACAGTCCCGGAAGATGATAATGAACGGTCACGGAAGAATCCTTTTGCATTAAGCTCACCGCCTGACGCTGTTCAGTGCGTTAAAGAAGCCCTTGCAACAGCAAGGCTTTCCCATTCCTTTTTTAGGATGGCATATTCATAAGTATTTTCAAAGACAGGTTTTCCATCTGAATCATTTACGAAAGATACAAATTCCTTATAATACCCTTCCTTCCGGAATCCTAGATTTTCCAGAAGCTTCTGGCAGCTGACATTGTAATCTTCTGTATAGGCGAAAGCCCGCCTGGCCTTGCACTCCCTAAAAAGATAATCTATGTAAGCAATGGCCGCTTCCTTCATGTATCCTTTTTTCTGGAAGTTACTGTTCAGCATCCAGCATAGTGAATAGGTATCTTTTGGACCGCCAAATTCGTTTGTTGTTATGGCCTCAGAAAATATTTCGCCAATTACTTTGCCAGACTCCTTAAGTTCTATTGCCATATATAAGGGATTAGCAATGCGTTGCCTTAAAGATGCCTTGCATTGGTCTAAGGTGTCTGCCTTCATTTCCATAAAGCAGTTTATGCTGATTTCTCGAAGATATTCAAACAAATCATTGCAGTCATTTTCTGTAAAGTTTCTCAGCTTAAGCCTGTCTGACAGTATCATGTTTATCCTGCTCCCTTGGAGAAGTTCGTATTTCCTTCCAGAATTCTTGAGGTAGTTTTTGATTTTTCAAATACAAGTCCCATACATATTCAGGCTTGATTCTGACAACCTGAACGTCCGGCAGTTCTTTGAAAGAAGATTTTTGCACTGTCCAATATGGAACTTGCCCAATATTTTCAATATCTTTAGATTCATTGGTTATGCACTTACCCTCTTCATCCTTTTTGATAAGGGAAGGGATTAAGAATGCATTTGCAACTTCTGCAATTTTAAAAGCATTGATAAAATTTCTTAGGGAGGCATTGTAAATGTACTGCTTTATAACATCCTGAATGCCTGGATTGCCGGTAAGGTAGTCCCCCTCTATTTGCAGAATGTAATATTTACCGTCAAGGATATAAAGGGCTGCATTGCCGTCATTTGTCCTTTGAAGGCTGACAATGTCAGGGATTAAGTCTCCCTTGTAGGAAAGCTTTTTGCCGTCGATTATCCATTCCGGCTTTTCAATAAAGTCTGAAATTTCATAGTTCTTGTAGATGTCGTTGCTGTCATCTAATTTGATAAGCCCTTCTTTTTCAAATTGAGAAACCCTTTTGTGCGTTTTTATTGCATCGTCAAAGAGAGTGGCGCAGGCGCTTTCCCAGACAAGATTAAATGAATTGGTTCCATAAAGGCTGAAAGATGAGTCATACTTATTAGATTTAGCTTCAGAAATATAAGCGTAAAGAGTTTTTAAAAGGCTTTGCTTTCTAGTCACAAACTGGCTTTTGATTTCCTGCTCAAGTCGGTACTTTATGAAGTCAACATCACCAAAATCATCAAGGCTTTCTTCCGTCAGTTCTGCAGGGGAAAGGCTAAAGAGTTCCAGAAGCTTTTCTTTGTCTAAATCCCGGGAAGCCTGGCTTACAATTGCTGCATGCAGGCGGCGGATGTAGTCAAAGTCATTTTCCGTGTTGTCCTGAGTATAGGCATTAAGATAATAGGGAGTGCTGTTCTTTATGTAGGCAAAAGTTTCGTTTATAGTCTTGTCCCAAAGGATTTCCCCTTCACCGTTAAGCTCTATGATTTCCTTCTGGTTTGAATAAAGCCCGTTTTCAAAATAGTCCATGAGGATGTGGAGGGAAATGGCAAGTCTGTTGAACTGCTTGCTTTCCTCTTCCCCATTGTAAAGCTGAACCAGCTGCTCTTTTTGGTTGTACTTTTGCAGGACTTTTATTATTGTCTTGAACTTGTAAAAGATTTGGTCTTTTTTGCTTTCATCTAAGTCTATGTATTTTGGATAGCATAAAAGAAGTACATCGTCTAAAAGAATTATACCGACATAAGTAAACTGATATGTAAAGTCAGATGAATCTTCAGGAATTTCACCGATTATAACATCTTGGTCAGAAAGGTCAGAAAAATCAGGTTTTACATTCCTAACGGTTTTTAAGATGCTGTATTTTTTTAGGGTAACTATATGATTCTTTGTCTTCTCTAAATCAAGGGAAAGCTTATCGCTGAGGTTTTTAAGGGAATAGTGCTGTCCTTCACGAAAATATGCTGTTGTCATAACTTTCTTTAAATATTTATGTCTTCAACAGTAACAGAATCCTTTTCCTGCTCGTCAAAGCTGAAGGCTTCAATTCCAGCTTCTTCAAATTTCTTGCAGACTTCTGAGTAGATGAACCGTTTTTCATCTAGCTTGAAAAGCTGTTTTGCCTTCATTTTGGCAGCATCTTCAAAAAGATACATAAGGACTTTGCTTTCAAAAATCTTTACAAAGTCTTTTTCTTTAAGCATTGCTGATTCAAGAAGCGACTTGCTCAGGAAGAATGGTCCTAAAAGCTTGTCTTCGTTTACTCCCAGTGAAATGAGCTTTCTGTTTATAGCCTTGCGAAGTTCGTTCCATTTTACTTTTTTTGTTTCGCTAAGCGGAATCTCGTAGTCTTGGACTTTATCTTCATTTTCATCAATTCCAATGTACTCAAATTCCCATCTGCGCTTGAATGCTGTGTCCATTGGGAAAACGCCCTGGTCTGCGCTGTTCATGGTTGCCCAAATGTACATGTTGGAAGGAATGGAAAGTTCATCTTCTTTGATTCCGTTTCTGGAGAGGTATCTTTTGATGTCTTCACTTGCAGCGATTGGATATTCACTTTCAAAGGCATGATTGCCATTCTCATCGCCATTTGGGCCATATCGGTCCAATAACTGAAATACATCACCGAAAACAGCGGCAACATTTGCACGGTTTAATTCCTCTATTAGGAGGAGGAAGTTTTTTGGCCCCCTGCCCTCTGCCTTTGCTCGCTTTTGCTCTTTTACCGCATTAACATAAATGCGCATGAATGGACCGGGAACATATTCGTATCTTATTTGCTTTTCGTCTGATTCATCTTGAACAGGTTTGTAGGTTCCTACGAACTGGGCATAACTGTAGTTTGGATGAAAGGTGACGCGCTCAAGAAATTTTAGCTCATATTTTTCATTTTTTATGTATTTGCTTGCCTGTATTGCTCTGTAAAAGCACTTGCGCTGAGGAATTGAGTCTAGATCGAACTCTGCCACAAGATCATCTTCCGCATAGTCCATCAGGCTGTCTGCAAATTTAAAGCCAATGCCGATTAGGTATGGAAGCATTCCGTCACCTTTTATGGCTTGAGCGCTTTTTATTTCATTTTTTATTTCAGCTTCGTCCTTTATTTTCTCAAAGTAAGGCCTTGATTGCGCTCCTAAATAAATGCTGGCAGCAGCTCCATCGTCTATGTTATAGACTTCTTTAATTTGCCCTACATTTAATGACTTTAAATAATTTGAATGGTTAAAGCCTAATGCGTACAGATGCTGATGCTTAGGATGTAGGCTGCATGCTTCCTGTATTTGACTTTTTATTTCTTCTTCTGGATTCTCATTGGTTTTTATTTGTTTATTAAAAAATTCTGACTCATTTTTTAGTTTGTGGCTTTTTCCTGTACCGGGAGCGCCAAAGATGATGCGGTTGTGCGGCCTGTCGATGCTGATAGCAAAATTATCATCTTTTGAATTTTGTATTCCCATTTTCTGATCCTTTTTTATCCTTCTGCTGATATGCCTTTATGGTCGTCTCAATTTAAAAGTCTTAAAATTATATCATATAAAGAAAAAAATTGCACTAACGCTACGCAGGCCTAAAAGAGTCAACTTTGCAAGGCGTGTAATTAGTACTTTGCAGAGTGTGTAGTTAGTACTTTGCAGAGCGTGTAATTAGTACTTTGCAGAGTGTGTAGTTAGTACTTTGCATAGTGTGTAATTAGTACTTTGCAAGGTGCAAAGTTAGTACTTTGCATGAACTGTAGTGCACGTTACTCGTGTTCAAAAGTTAGCCTGCCTTTCTTATTCCCAGTCTTCGTAGTCTGAATTTACGTTTATGCGCCTTTTTTCCGTGCGTTTCTTGTATGGCTTGCCGCCTGTGTTTTTCTTGCCTTCAAGGGCATCCTTTACGTCTCCGTTTGTAAGGATTGTCATAGACTTTTCG